>JBKGHI010000054.1:0-40092 GCA_046520405.1 Myxococcus sp. 1LA | reverse complement strand
CGTTCCCGTAAGCGATCGATTTTACTCGGGCTGATTCCTGATCGGCGCTCTAGGACTGGACCGAGCTCAGGTTCACCAGCGAATCACGGCGTGTGCCGTGCTTCACGAAGTCCTGGATGGCGCGGGCCAGTGTGGCGGAGAGCAGCCCCAGCAGGGGAAGGTGTGCGCCCCCTTCGCAAGTGGCTTGGCCAGGTGCGTCCTCGGCATCTGGCACGAAGCGTTCATCCCAGCGAACCAGACCGAAGGTGCCGTCCGCGCTGACGGCACCGTGGACCCGCGGCTTTCCCGCCTGGCGCGCGTAGTCGATGAGCACCTGGCGGCTGAGGTGGTTGTCCATGCAGTCCACCAGCAGGTCCGCGCCGCCGCACAGGGCCTCCGCGTTGTCGCGGGTCAGCCGCACGCCGTGGGACTCGGCCTTGACGCCGTGCAGGTTGAGGAACTGGAGCTTGAGCGCCTCGGCCTTGTTCTTCCCGACAGAGGGCTTCACATAGGCCTGGGCGAGCAGGTTCTTGGACTCGACCCGGTCGAAGTCGACGAAGACCAGCGTGGCCTCCAGGTTGCGGCACAGCACCGCCGCGGTGGAGCCAATGGCCCCCACGCCACAGAAGAGGATGCGCATGCTCTTTCCTCAGCGGGCTCCGAAGGGAACCTTGGGACGCAGGTAGATGCGCTCTTCACCCCGAGCGCCCCGGAACCGGTCGACCACGAAGTGGGCGAACGCGTCGTCGCGGAGCTGGCTCAGATGGAGGCCGGGCACTCCGCCCGAACGGACCATCTCCGTCGCGATGCGGCGGATGTCGGTGTCCGGCACGGGGCCGTCCAGCTCCACCGGGACGTCCGCGGACATGCCGTCGTAGGTGATGTTGAGCGTGGCCATCGTCGTGTGCGCCTCCTCGCGCGCCCGGCGGAGCGCGAAGCTGCACCCGGCGGGACCTCACGCCGGGACGGCGATGGGGACAGGCTCCTGACGCTGCTCGCCGGCCAGGTTGGCCGCCGGCGCCATCCATCAATGAAGGACAGCCTGCTTGAGGCCATCATGGAGTGCGGGGCGTTCCACCTTGAGCGCCGTGTCCACGCCAGAGTGGCCTTCGTCAGGCAGCGAGGCCCGGCATTCCTCGGGGACGGCCGGAGTGCCAAGGGCCTCAGCCAGGGGCGGCTAACGCGGCTCGCTGCTGCTGATGACGGCGGGCTTGGGCAGGTAGTCCTTGAGCTGCACGACGGGCAGTCCGGGGATCGCGGTGATGAAGCCCGAGTACGCCATCAGGTTGGGAGAGCACCAGCCCGGGTTGGACACCGTGTCCGGGGTGGCGTTGGTGAACACCGCGTTGGCCACCGCCTCGGGCTTCGCCGTGGGGTTCACCTCCAGGAACAGCGCGGCCAGCCCCGTCACGTGCGGGGTCGCCATGGAGGTGCCGCTCATCTCCCGGCTCTCCCGGTCGCCGTAGTGCCAGGAGGACTGGATTTTGTTCCCTGGCGCGAAGACGTCCACGCAGTCCCCCCAATTGGAGAAGCTGGCGCGCTTGTCCTTGCTGTCGGTGGCGGCCACGGTGATGGCCTCCGCCGTCCGGGCCGGGGAGTGCTTGCAGGCGTCGTTGTCCTCGTTGCCCGCGGCGACGACATAGGTGACGCCCGCGGCGATGGAGCGGCGGACCGCGTCGTCGAGCGCCGGGTCCTGGTCACTGCCCAGGCTCATGTTCGCGACGGCGGGTGAGACGTGATTCCGCGTCACCCAGTCAACGCCCGCAATGACGCCAGAGGTGGCACCCGAGCCGTCGCAGCCCAGCACGCGGACGGAATGGACAATGGCATTGCGCGCCAGCCCGTAGGACGCGCCCGCCGCGGTCCCCGCGACATGCGTCCCGTGGCCGTTGCAATCATTGCCCCGCATGCTGTCGCCAATGGCGTCATAGCCAATGGATGCGCGGCCACCGAACTCCCGGTGTGAGAAGCGCACACCCGTGTCCAGGATGTAGATGTGCACGCCCTGGCCGGTCGCGTTGAACGTGTAGAGCTTGTCCAACGGGAGCTTGCGCTGGTCCATCCGGTCGATGCCCCAGGTCGGCCCTGGCTGGCTCTCCGCGATTTTGACCACGCCATTCTCCTGCACGTAGTCCACTGCGGGGTCGTTCGCCATGGCCCGCGCCTGGGCTTCCGTCATCTTGGCCGCGAAACCACGCAACGCATTCTCATACATCGCGAAGGCGGTGCCGCCGTAGGCCGTGACGAGGTTCTGCGTGGCTTGTTGGACCTCGATGCGTTCCAGGCTTTGCGCGGGTGACTTCAAGACGACAATGTATTCACCCGGAATCTTTTTCTTCACCGTGATGAACTTGCCGGTCCGCTTCTGGCCGACAGTGGGCCTGCTGACCGTGCGGTCCTTGCAGGGAACCTGCCGCGATGCGCACGCCCCCATCAGCAACATCATGCCCACGGAGACGAACAGCTTCAGTGTGTGTCGATTCATGTTTTACCCAGAGGAAATGGTTGTGATGGGTAAAACGGGTGTACATCAAAAACGGCTTAATCTTGAATCAGTCCGGAGGGATGAGACACCGGTCAGTGATTGAACACGCCAGGGCGGGACGCGACGCGTTCACCAGTCCACGCTGGGGCCATGTCCTGGGTTGCCCCGCAGGACAGCCTCTTCAGATTGGCTGTGGAGGTCGCACCTGCATGGAGCTACAGCCCGAGGTGAGCCGGTGGGACGTCACGCCCTCGGAGGCGGTGGAGCTGCAACGACGGCTGCGTGAGCAGTTGGTGCTCCAGCCGCCACCTGGCTTGAAGGTCGAACGCATCGCGGGCGCGGACATCTCCACGGAGAAGGGCAAGGACACGGGCTTTGGGGGCCTCGTCGTCCTGGACGTCGGGACGCTGGCGCCCGTGGCGCAATCCGGCGCCGCGGTGACGTTGCACTTTCCCTACGTGCCGGGCCTGTTGTCCTTCCGTGAGCTGCCCATCATCGCGGTGGCTTGGGAGCGGCTCACGGTGCGCCCCGACGTGGTCATCTTCGATGGCCAGGGCACCGCCCACCCCCGGCGCATGGGCATCGCGTGTCACGGAGGGCTGTTGTTCGGTGTGCCGTCCATTGGCTGCGCCAAGTCCCTGCTGGTGGGCACGCACGGGCCGTTGAAGGACGCGAAGGGCTCCACCGCGCCCATCCTGCACCGCGGCGAGGTCGTGGGCATGGCGGTGCGTACGCGCAAGGGCGTGCAGCCCGTGTACGTGTCTCCGGGCCATTTGATGGACTTGCCCACGGCGGTGGAGCTGGTGCTCAAGGTGAGCCCGAAGTACCGCGAGCCGGAGACCACGCGCCATGCGCACCGGCTCGTCAACGCGCTCCGTCGCGCGGACGGCGAGGCCGCCGAGCTGGAGTCGATGACGCGCCCCTGATTTTGACCGCCGTCCCAACCGCCTCTATGTCCAGTGGTGGCTCCAGTTTTCCTGGCTCTCAAGGAACGGCGGTTCGGGCGTCTGTCTCCCCGGTTGCCCTTCCTTGTGGGACCGGACTGGCGGTAGCACCACGGCCAGTCACAGGGGTGGAGCCAGGGCGGGGAGACGTCATGGGGAGCGCCAATGCGGAGGTTGTCGTCACCTTGGAGTGAGCTGGCGTCGCATTACGCCGTGGTGGTGGTGGGCTCGGGGTACGGAGGGGCCATCTCCGCCAGCCGCCTGGCTCGCGCGGGCCAGCAGGTCTGTGTGCTGGAGCGGGGCCGGGAGTTGCTGCCCGGTGACTACCCGCGCACGGACACCGAGTTCATGTCCGAGCTCCAGGTGCACTTCGACCCCGAGGCCGCGGCCGATGTCGGCAGCCCCACGGCGCTCTTCGAGGTCTACCGGGGAGGCGACGTCTCCGTCGTCACCGGCTGCGGCCTGGGCGGCACGTCGCTCATCAATGCCAGCGTGGCCATGCGGCCGGACCCGCGCGTGTTCCTGGACCCGCGCTGGCCCGAGGCGCTGCGGAACGACGTGGACGGGCTGCTCGAGGACGGCTTCGCCTGGGCCGAGCACATGCTGCGCCCCTTGCCGTACCCGGAGTCGAAGCCGCCGCTGGCCACGCTCGATGCGCTGGCGCGCTCGGCCGAGAAGCTGGGAGGAACCTTCCGCCGGCCGCCGTTGACCGTCACCTTCGAGGCGGGTGTCAACGCCGCGGGCGTCCGCCAGTCGGCGTGCACGTTGTGCGGGGACTGCATGACGGGCTGCAACTTCGGCGCGAAGAACTCCGTGTTGATGAACTACCTGCCGGACGCGCACCGGCACGGGGCGAAGCTCTTCACGGAAGTGGGCGTGCGCTACGTGGCGCACGATGGGGCGCGCTGGCGCGTGTACTACCGGCCGATGAATGCCGGCCGTGAGCGCTTCGCTGCGCCGGACCTGTGGGTGACCGCGGACCGCGTCATCCTCGCGGCGGGCACCATGGGGACGGCGGAAATCCTGCTGCGTTCGAAGGCGCTGGGGCTGTCCTTGTCGGGGCGCCTGGGGCAGCGCTTCAGCAACAACGGGGACGTGATGGCCTTTGGCTACAACACGGACGTTCCCATCAACGGGGTGGGGTTGGGTGAAGCGCCCTCCGTTGGCCGCGAGCCCGTGGGGCCCACCATCAGCGGCATCATCGATGACCGGGCCACGCTGCGGCAGGAGGACGGCATGGTCATCGAGAATGGCGCCATTCCCGCGCCGCTCGCGCGCCCGGTGACGGCGTTGCTCGCGGCGGCGTCAGCCCTCTCCGGGCAGGACACGGACCGGGGCGTCATCGACCGCGTGGAGGAGTTGGCGCGCATGGCGGAGAGCGCGCTGCGCGGGCCGTACCACGGCGCCATGCGCAACACGCAGACCTTCCTGGTGATGTCCCATGATGACGGCGCGGGCGAGCTGCGGATGTCGGGCGACCGGGTCCGCGTCGACTGGCCGGACGCGGGCCGGCAGGCCGTCTTCACGCGGGTGGACGAACGTCTTCGCCGCGCCACGGAGGCGCTCGGCGGCACCTTCGTCCGCAACCCGCTGTGGAACAAGCTCACCGGCCACGAGCTGCTGTGCACCCATCCCCTGGGCGGCTGCGCCATGGGTGAGCGCGCGGAAGAGGGCGTGGTGGACCACGAGGGCCGCGTCTTCGCGGAGGCGGAAGGCACGGCGGTCCATGAAGGGCTCTACGTCAGTGATGGCTCGGTGATTCCCAGGCCGCTGGGCATCAACCCGTTGCTCACCATCTCCGCGGTGGCGGAGCGCACCGTGGCGCTGATGGCCCAGCGTCATGGCTGGAGCGTGGATTACTCGCCCGTGCCCGAGGCCCCCGCGCCGCAGCCCCCGCGACCGCTGTCCGTCCAGTTCACGGAGACGATGTACGGTTACATCTCCAGCTCGGTTGACGAAGACTTCCTCCAGGCGGGAGACCCCGCGCGCCGGGACACCTCGCCCTTCCGCTTCATCGTCACGGTGGAGGCGGGGGACTTGGAGGCGATGCTCGAAGACCCGCTGCACCCCATGCAGCTCTCCGGCTGTGTGCTGGCGCCGGTGCTGTCCTCCCGTCCGCTGACGGTGGAGGGGGGCGTGCTGCACCTGATGACCCACGAAGGCGCACGGCCCGGTGGCCGGCGGATGCGCTACCAGCTTCCGTTGGTGGCCGAGTCCGGCGAGCGCTACTTCGTCGACGGCTACAAGGACGTCTGCGACGACGATGGTCCAGACCTGTGGGTGGACACTACGCGGCTGCTGGTGTCCGTCCACCGGGGTGGAGATGGCTCGGGGCCGTGTATCGCGCGGGGCTATCTGCGGCTGAACGCCAAGGACTTCGCAGTGCAGTTGTCCACGCTGCGGGTGGTGCATGCCCAGGGCACGGTGCAGCGGCTGGCCGCGCTCGCCCGCTTCGGGCGCTTCTTCTTCGGGGAACTCTTCGAGACGTACGTGCGCAGCAAGGCCGCGTAGCGAGCGGGGAGGCGGCGGCACGGCCTTCATTCCGCTGCGCCGTGCTCCTTCCAGAGGGCGTGGGCACCGTGAGGCGCACACGACTTTCTTGAAGGAAGGACACCCCATGCCCAATGACCGTGAGCAGGGAAAGGGCGCTCCGCAGGGCAGCGAGCGACAGGCCAGCCGCAGGGACACCCCCATCGAGGTTCGCCGGAGGCTGCGGCACGAGTCTCGAACGAGCCAGACGTACGCGGCCTTCATCAAGCACCTGTGCGAGCGCGGGGGCATGTCACCCGCGGTGGCCGAGCAGGCCGCGGTGTCCGTCCTCTGCGCGCTGGAGCAGCGCATCCTCAGCGAGGAGGCAAGCGACCTCGAGGACCAGCTCCCGCGCAAGCTGACCCTGTTGCTGCACCGCTGCGAGAAGCATGAGGACGAGCTGCCGCCCAAGTTCCAGCGGGAGCACCTTCTGCGCCGGGTGGGGGAGGACCTGAGCCTTCACCCGGACGCGGTGGAGCCGGTGGTGCGGGCGGTGATGGACGCGGTCCGCGGCCAGATTTCCGAAGGGGAGGCCGAGGACGTCATGGGCCAACTGCCCCCGGACATTCGCGACCTCTGGACGCGTACCGTTTGAAGGCTCAGGCGAGGCCGCTGGGCGTGTGACGGATGCCGGAGGCGCTGCGCAGCGCCTCCGCCCACCAGGGCTCGTTCGCCACCAGCACGTCCCGGCCCTGTCGCCGCGCCACCATGCCCTCCGGGGCCACGACGGAGAAGCGCAGGGGCTTGCCGAGCGCGGAGGTGAGCGCGGCCATGGTGCTCTCGTCCTCGGCGGAGAAGCCGAGTGGGCCGTCAGGGTGGCTGTGCGCCACCTCCTCGAGCACGTCGCGCAGCCGCCAGATGGCTTCCCAGCGGGCGCGCGAGTCGGGCAGTTGAACCGGGCTGTCGGACGCGTCGCACCACAGCACCTCGCCGTCATGGCCGATGAGCAGGCAGACCTCTCGTGTGGGCATGGCCCTCTCCTCAGGCATATCGGGTCATCACCAGGACATCGGTCTCGATGGCCTCGCGGATGACGGACGGCAGGCTCTCCAGCGTGACGTCACCATCCGCGCCAGCCAGACAGATGCCCGCGTCCAGCACCTGGAGTGAATCAGCCGCGACGATGGAGACGAAGCGCTCCCCCATGAAGGCATACGTCACCTCCAGCCGCTGGCCCGCGAGCCGCCGCAGGTCCAGCGGACGCGCGCCCGCGTTCAGCAGGGCCTGCTGGGCGCGCTGCATGCCATCCTCCCGAGGATTCCCGCGGAGCCCTCTGGCCCCCATCTGCGCCGCGCGCCGCTGCGCCTCGGCGATGAGGTGCGCGGAGCGGACTTGTCGCTCGGCATGCTCCTGGGCCTGACGCATCCGTGCCGCCTGGGCCTCGCGTTCAACGCTCAGCCGGCGCAGGCAGTCCTCCGCCGGTCCGCGTCCCCCTTCGGCCACCGCGAGTATCCGGCCGCGCACCTCGGCGGGCACGAAGCGGATGCCCACGTCCTGGCTGACACGGGCCAGCAGGGCGTAGCCGAACGCGGCCCGCAGCGGGGCGCTCACGCCCCGGATGTCGGAGAGGGGCTGTTCCTCCTCCAGCGCGATGCGTGCCGCGCCCTCGGCCTCACTTTCGAATTCCACGCTCTCGAAGAGCAGGGCGCCGTCCACCCATCGACGGGCGCTCAGGGGCGCCAGGCGCGCCGGCTCCTCCTCTGGCATCAGCTCCAGGGGCTCAGCCACGGCGCCTTCGCGCACCAGCCGGCGGCCCCAGACGTGACCTCGCACGCGCGGCAGCGCCTCCAGGACCTCGGGCTCGGAGGGCTCACGCGGCGTGGCATCTCGGCCCTTCACGTCGAAGCGCCACCACCCCGGAGCGACCGGGGGGGTGACACGGAGGCGTCGCGAGGCGGAATCCACGGTGCCGCCGCCCAGGTATGGCAGCACCACCGACTCCACCTTTCCGAGGAACTTCCGGTAGTCCACGACGCCTCCTCCTTCCTTCACTGCGTTGGCTTCACGCCACCTTCAGCAGCGGCGTGCGCATCACCCGCTCCACCCAGCCGGACTGGCTGGTCCCCGGCAGCGTGGGCGCGTCCAGCAGCGCCTTGAGCACCCGGGGGACCTGGTACGGGTCCTCGAACTGGTCCACGTTCACCTCGCTGAACGGCACCCGCAGCTGCGCGGCGCAGGTCCGGACCGTGGAGCCCCGCGCATGTGCCACCGACACCATCAGGGCCATCGCCGACACCGGGATGCGGAGGTCACGGAATGCCCGGGCGAACTGGTCGCCTGCCTCTCCGGCCTCGTCTCCCACCACGATGACCACCAGCTTCGCGTCCTCCGGCACGCGAACGCCGTCACGGTGCAGCGCGTGCAGCGCGGACGCGTGCGTCGTTCCACCCGACGCCCGCAGCCCCGCCAGCATGTGCTGGACGGCGATGCGGCTCGCGGCCTTCGGACGCAGCACCGTGCCCATGGTGTCGAACGCGGCGATGTGCAGCTTGTCCAACGGGAAGCCCGCGAGGATGCGCGACAGCGCCTCCTTCGAGCTCTCGATGGCCCCGTCCATGGAGCCCGACTTGTCGATGAGGAACATCACCCGCACGTCGGTCTCCGCCGTCGCCTCCGCCACTGCCTGCCGTGCCGCGTTGTCGCTGGCCTCCTCCAGCTTGCGCCGCAGCACCTCGCTGCGGACGTTCTTCGCGATGTTCAGCGCCCGCTGGTCGGTGGACGTCTGCACGGCCTTCTCCCAGCGCGCGCGGACGCCCGGGTCCGTCAGCAGGCCCAGCTCCTCGAGCGTGGGCGTCATCAGCCGCAAGTCCCTGTCCGACAGCGAGGGCAGCAGCGCCGCCATGATGGCCGGCGTGAGGCCCACGTCCTTCGGCAGCCGGCCCACGACCTCCTTGTAGGAGAGGCGCTCCAGGTCGATCCACTCGCAGATTTCCGCCTCCGACAGGCCGTCGAAGCGCTCGCGCTTGACCAGCGTCAGCCCGTTCAAGCCCACCTCGCGGTGGCCCTGCGCGGACTGCTTCTGCTTCCAGCCGAGCACCTCGAAGAAGCCCTGCGCGCGCGGCTTGTAGCCCGCCTTGCGCGCCAGCTTCTTCAGCGTCTCCTTGTAGCCCGCCTTCACCAGACCCTGGAGCATGGGCAGGTTGGCCTCGCGCGCCGCCAGCCACTTCGACGCCACGCGCTTCCAGCGGCCCAGCGGCGCCTTGCGGGACGCCGGGTCACCAAAGCCCGCCTCTCGGTTGAGCTGGGCAATCTCCGGATGCTCCAGCAGTTCCGCCACGCGCAGCACGGCCTTGGGCGTGAGCATGCGCGTCGACTTGCGCTCGTAGTGGAGCACCATCGCCTCGCCAATGGCCCGCCAGTCGTCGTCGTGGAACGCCACACCGCCCTGCTCGTCGCGCACGGGCTGGCCCGCGTGCTCCTGCACCAGCATGAGCGCGCACGTCGCGACCTTCAGGTCACGCCAATCCGTCTGAGTCAGCGCGTAGGACGCGAAGTGCGCCATCAGCTCCGCGTTGAGCTTGTAGATGTCCAGGAGCTGCCGGTAGAGCTTCACCGCGGCGGGAACGAAGAGGCCCGGCTTCACCGGACGCCCCTTCTCACGCTGGAACGGCGTGGCGTGCGCCGCCGCGTGCCAGACTCCATTCACATCCAGGCCCGGCCGGTTGTGCCACAGGTGGGCGGAGCCGCTGAGCACCAGGTCCAGCAGTCGCTCGGCGGGACCGCGCTGTGCCTCGGGCAGCAGCGCGTTCGGGTTCTGCGTCTGGGTCGTCATGGTGTCCCCTTGGGACGTGCCGCGGGTCAGGCGCGGGGCGGACCACTCGCGACGAGGCGAGCGGAGTGCACCGCGCGTGGACGCACGGAGGCCTTGCGCCTTGGCGAAGGCGGCCCGTGCGAAGTGAGGATGGGGAGGAAAGGGTGCGCCCGAGTGACGAGGCCGGTTTTGGATTAACGGTCCCAGTGCTCTACCGCTGAGCTACGGAGCCCCGAAGGGCTCCGGCGGGATTCGAACCCGCGACAGCTGTATGCGTGTTGGACCCCGTCGGCCGGGCGCGAAAGTCGATTACGAGAAGACGGACACGTCGCCGTGGACTGGAATCCGGGCCACGCTCTTGCCGCCCCGGTACACACTCCGGGCCGGCACCGAGACGAGCTCCCAGGTGGGGAGCACGACCGCCGTCAGCGAGTGTCCGTACACGCAGCCGGTGTCGATACCCACGGCGTATTCGGTGACGAGCGGCGCGTCGAAGACGGTGTGTCCGAAGATGACCCGCTCCGGGCCCTTCCATTGGTGTGTCCAGAAGGTCCAGCCCTCGGGCGCCTTGGACGGCCAGTAGCTCTTGGTCGCCGGAGGCCGGATGCACTGGGCATGGAGCAGGTGATACGGGTCTTGTTTCTCGACGGGACGGCCCGGCAGCATGCCGGCGTGCACGACGATGGCGTTGTGCTCTGGCAGCCGCAGGTAGTGGGGCAGCCCGGCCATCCATGCGTAGTGCTCGGGTTCGAGCACCCGGCGCGTCTCGAGGTGGTCGGGGAGCAGCCGCTCGTCCGCCCGGTGGCGTTGCTGGAGGTGCGTCTCCTCGTGGTTGCCCAGGACGGCCTCGTGCCGCATGGCCAGCTCCACGCACTCGCGGCGCTTCGGGCCGCGGTCCACCAGGTCACCCGCGAAGATGATCCGGTCGCTGGAGGTCGCGCCCACCTTGTCGAGCAGCTCCACGGCTTCGTCGTAACACCCGTGAAGGTCTCCGATGACGATGGTGCGGCGGGACATGACGCGAATCCTCAAGAAGGGAAAAAGTGAGCGCCCGAGTGAAGAAGCCGGTTGGCTGATGCCCGAGATCAGTGACGGACCACCCGTCGGCACACGCCGGTTGGGGCATGTGTGTGGAGTCGAACCACGGCTTGTAGGGCCGCTTCGGCCAGGCGCTCGAAAGCGATGGGGGCGAAGACGCGGGCCCTCGCTGTCCCTGACAGGGGATTTTCCGGGCCCGATTTTCGAACGGCCGCTCTATAAATTCCGTCAGGAATGCCGCGTGGCTTTCGTCGAAGGCGGTGGGTGCCAATTTGTCCGGTGATTTCGCTGGGTTGGCGCCCCCTGCTTGTCTCGGAGGCTGCCTGCGGATGCCAACGTGGTACCTTGCCGCGCCACATCCCCGAAACCCAACATCCCGGGGGGACTTCCCCGGCGCAGCCCCCAGGTCCTTCCGGTGTACGAGCAGCTCACGGATGACGAATTGTTCGCGGAGGTGGTCCGCCGCCGCGCTACGAACGAGCCCTATCAGGGCCCGCTCGGGGCGTTGGTGCAGCGGTGGGCCCGGCCCTCGCGGTACGTCGTCAGCAAGATTCAGGCGAGCTACGGCCGTGGTTCCCCAGCGGACACGGACGAGCTCTTCCAGGACGCGGTGGGGAAGTTCATCGACCGTGGCCTGGACCAGTTCCGCGGCGTGTCGGAGCAGATGCCCGGGCGGAGCGCGTCTCCCAAGACGTTCTTCCTGCGCATCGTCAAGCACGTGGCCATCGACTTCTACCGGAAGCACCGCGAGGAGCTCGCGGCGCCTCCGTCGGACCCCGATGACGCCATGGAAGAGCCGCCCTCCGAGGTGGCTCGCGCCGTTGCATTCGGGAAGCGGCGTGAAGAGCGCGCCGAGGCCCAGGAGCTGTATTGGGCGGCGTATGCCCGCCTCCAGCAGGAGCACCCGAAGGAAGCCTCGGCTTGGGACCTGTACCACCACGAAGACGTCGAGGATCACGAAGAATGTGCCCGGCGCCTGAACATCACCGTGGTGAACAGCTACAAGCGCGTCAGCCGTGCGCAGGCCTACCTCAAGCTCTACCTGCTGGATCTTCAGCGCGAGTCAAACGGGGAGGAAGCGTGAGCCGCCTCCTTCCCCGTCACACCCGGGGTACCCAGGAGGAATGAACCCATGATTGTTGGAGATACGCTGTCCCGCTATACCGCCCGCCGCTCGCAGCTCCTGTCGGGCACGGCTTCTCCCGGTGAAGTTCTCGAGGCGGCCGGCGATTTGCTTCGCCGCCGCTCCCGGTTGGAGACCGAAGGTGTGGACGCCGCCCTCCGGGGCCTGGGTCGACCGCAGGTGGAAGCCTGGTTGAAGTCGCAGAAGCCGCAGTCGCTGCAGCCGGTGCTGCTGAGGGCCGCGGAAGAAGCTGTCGAGGTGGCGCTCGACGGCGGCGAAGAGGCGGACATGTGGCGCTCCTCCGCGATGGAGGGACTTTCCGCCCGCGACCGGGCCGCCTCCGCCGCACACGCCCTGGCCGTCTGGGAGGGCCTCCACGGTGCTCTCGACGGTGACGCCGCGCAGCTCCGAGACCGCTTTTTCGCCGCGCTCCAGAGTCTGGACTCAGCACTTCGTCCCCGGGCGCGTTGGTTCATCCCCCTCAATCCGCAGCGCCGGCAGGAGCGCGACCTCCTCGAGCCCGCCGAGCAGGACGCCGCCTGGTGGTTCTCCACGCGCGCCGGTTGTGATGATCTGGTCGCCACCTGGACGGCCAATCCCCAGACGCTGACGGCCCACCTCCAGGAGTGCGAGGCGTGCCGCGCGGACATGGCGGACGCCGCGCCCGTGGACATGCCCCCACGCCGGCACCTCACCGCGGACGACCTCTGGCGCCTCGACATGGGGCTGCTGTCCGAGGACGAGCGGACCCGGCTGGACGCGCACACGGCGCGCTGTGGCGAGTGCGCCCAGGCCGTGCTGGCGCTGGACGAGGGCGAGGCCGCCATCGACGAGGCGCTGGACATGGAGGAGGACGGGACGGTGGCCCGCTCCGCGCGCACCTCTCGCGCGCCGGTCTCCCACCGCGCTCATGCGGCCCGCCTGCCGGAGCAGCGCGAGGTGCTGGATGAGCGCCGTGACTTTCGCGTGGTGCTGGTGCGTGAGCGCCAGCGCGTGCGCCTGTTGGTGCAGCCCCTGTCTGGGCGGACGGTGACGGCGGCGGTGTTCCTGAGTCCCGGCCGTCCCTCGCTCAAGCCGGCCCATGGGCCGGAGGGCATTGCCTTTGATTTGACGTCCGCGTCGTCCACCGGCGCGCGCTCTGCCCACCTGTCCGTGCAGGCGGGGAGTGAAACCCTGGAGCGCGACTTCGCCTTCTGACGGAGCGCCTTCGCGCCGGGGCCCGCTGTCACGGGCCCCTCGCGCTCAGGGCATGGGAACCGCGGTCCGCTCCGTGTCGAGTGCCTGTCGGCTGCGCACGGGGGGCTGCTGAATGGGGAGGCTCCCGGCTGGCAGCGTGGGGCTGAAGCCATTGGCCAGCAGGGCAATCACGAGCTGTGCGCTGGGCGGCCGGGTCCCCAGCGCCGCGCCGCAGACGTCCAGTTGGTCCGTCACGCGGGGGCCCTCGGTCTTCTGGTAGCGGTTGCACGTGGCGTCCACCTGCGGGTCCAGGTGCCGCGCCAGCTCGCGCGTGTTGCGGCCCCAGCGCAGGGTCAGCTTCTCCGGCGTGAGCTGGATGTTGACGGGCTCGTTGCCCCACGTCCCCTCGACGAGGGTGCGCCGTCCGCCGGCCTTCAGCTTCAGGTCCAGCGCGCGTTGGCCCAGGGTGCCCGTCACCGCGATGCCGTGCTCGTAGACCTCCTCACCGAGGATGCTCACCCAGACGCCGTCCTTGCGCCGGGTGTACGGCTTGTCCGCGGCGATGCGGCCCTCGTTGAACCAGACGTCGCCCACGCGGCCCAGCGGGAGCGGGTCGTTCTTCGCCACCGGCTCGGGCGCGTCCTCCAGGCCTGCCGGGCTGGTGGCGGCCACCACCGGCCGCGAGGCCAACAGGTCCGTCACCGGCACGGACGCGTCGACGACCTCGAAGCGCACACCATCCAGCCAGGCCTGTCCCGTGCCGCTCATGATGAGGCCCGCCATGATGGTGGTGGCCTCCTTCGGGACGTCCAGCACCACGTCGTAGCGCTTGCAGCCCGCGGTGCCCACCAGGGCGCGCGACTGCATGTTGTCGAAGGCCAGGGGCTGCTTCGGGTCCGGTCCCTCCACGCGCATCCACAGGCCGGCCCAGCCCTCCACGTCCTTGATGCGGAGCGCGCCGGAGAAGCGCAGCCGCTTGCCGCGGAAGTCCTGCGCGCCGAAGGCCTGCATGAAGGTGCCGTAGCCGTTCTCGTCCGGCGACAGCGAGCGCAGGTACGCGCTGCGGCTGCCTTCGCACCTGGCGCTGCTGTCCACCCCGGCCTCGTAGCGCTTGGGGGCACTCTCCGTCACATACCAGCCGACAGGCAGCTTCTGGGCGCCTTCCGACGGCTGCGCACCGGCCCCTGTGGAGGCCAGCGCGAGCAGCAGGGCGGCGAGTTTCTTCCGGAAGTCCATGACGGGCGTCCTCACAGCGACACGGGGCGGCGCGCGCTCAGCGCACCCTCGGGGAGGCCAGTGCGGGCCTCGTAGCGCGGTACTTCACCCGTGCCCCAGGGGTACTGGACGAGGAGCCCACGCTCCTCGGCCGCCTGGGTGCAAGACTCCTGCGTGGCCAGGTCCGGGCATGCCACGACGATGGCCTGGGGCTCCGCGACCTCCGTCTCCAACCCGGCCTTGGGCGGTGTGACCTCCAGGGCGATGGCTTCGGGAGACGTGGGGCGCTGCCGGTCGCCGGGAAGCAGCACGAACACGAGCGCGGCCGCCGCGGCCAGCGCGGCGCCGGCCACTCCCGCGACGTGGCGCCGTGTCTCCCAGCGGGCCGGGCGGATGACGGGCGCGGCGGGCGCATAGGTGCTGGCGACCTCGTGGAGCTGCTCCGACAGCAAGGCTTCTTCCTGGAGCAGGCGGGCGCACGGCTCGCATTCCAGCGTGTGCGCCTCGAGGCTCGCGGCCTTCTCTGGTGCCAGCGCCCCCAGGATGTACTGCTCCGCGGAGTCGCGGGTGAGGTGGGGCTTAAGCATGGGTCTCCTCCTCGAGCGCGGTGCGCAGCTTCTTGCGGACCTCGCACAGGATTTGCCGCACGCGCTGGACCGACAGGCCAACACGCGAGGCGACTTCGGCATGGGGGAGCTCCTGGCCGTCACAGGCCAGGAGGAAGACGTTTCGTGCGCTGGGCGACACCTGAGCCAGCGCGGCATGGGCGCGGGAGAGCTGCTCTTCGGAGAGCAGGCGCCGCTCCGCGGAGACGGATGGGTCCACCGGGTGGTGGCGCTCCGGCAGGTCCTCCACCGCCCCGGCGATGGACTCGCGGCGGGAGCGCCGCGCGTCGTCCGCGGCCAGGAAGGCCGCCTGGGTGAGGGCGAGGTTGGGCAGACGCAGCTCCGTCAGCAGTCCGCGCTGCTGTTGCTGGATGAGCCGAGCCCAGGTCTCCTGGGCCAGCTCCTGCGCCCGGTCCACCCGGACGCCTCGTGCGAGCAGCGATACCACGACCCGCCGGTGATGGCGTGCCACCAGCGCGTCCCAGGCCGCCCGCTCCCCCGCCAGGGCGCGCCGCGCGAGGAGGGCTTCGTCCCCCCCGGGCGCCGTCGCCTCTTCGGGCTCGTCGGCTTCCTTTGACAATCGCAGCGTCGTCATCCGCAGGCCCTGCACGGCTGCACTCATGCCGTCTTCCCGTCGCTCAGAGGCGTCCGGGGCGCACGCCTGCTCCCCGGTATCCCCAGAACGTGTGTCCGTCGCGGACATATCGACGGAGGCTGGGATGATGTGGGGCGGGGTGGGCAAGGGTCAATTGACCGCGGGGCTGTCTCCGGAGGCCCAGCGGAGGTTGGAGAGCTTCACCACGCCCTGGCAGCGGCCGCAGACGCGTCCTTCACCGTCGTACACCCGGGCGGTGGCGAAGAGGAGGGACACCGTCTGGCTGTCGATTTCGGATTCCACGCGCAGGCTGTCGCCGGTGACGGCGCGCTCGAAGCTCATGGAGAGCTGCACGGTGGCGCACCGCCGGCCCGGGTCCACCAGGGCGCCGGTGCAGCCGATGGCGTAGTCGAAGAGGGCCGCGAGGATGCCGCCGTTGACGGCGCTGGCGCTGCCCGCGCCGCCCCGGTGCTCGGGACGCAGCTCTGGGATGCTGACGACCACCTTGCATCCCTCCGGGAAGCTGAGGTGCGCGCCGAAGAGGCGCAGGGTGAGGCTCTGGGAGAACTGCTCTGCGTAGCGGTCCAGGTCGGCCTGGGAAGGCTTCGAGGGGGCGCCGGACGAGGAGTCGGACATGGAGGCGCACCATTATATAAGCGCGCCGCATGCATGGGGGACCGGGCAGCCGGGCAGGGAGCGCGGAAGGGCGCCCATTACCGAGGGAAAGACGTTAGAAGCATGGGTTCCCTCCCGAATGTCTCCCGCGAACCCACACGAATCCGCCCTCCTTGAAGACCTCAACGCGCCTCAGCGAGAGGCCGTGTTGCATGGCGACGGCCCCCTGCTCGTCCTGTCGGGCGCGGGCAGCGGCAAGACGCGCGTCATCACCCGGCGCGTGGCGTACCTGGTGAAGGTCCACGACGTCTACCCGTGGCGCATCCTGGCCGTCACCTTCACCAACAAGGCGGCGCGGGAGATGCGCGAGCGCCTGGTGCAACTGCTGGGGGCCCAGGCGAACGAGTTGGTGGTGAGCACCTTCCACTCGGCGGCGGCACAGATTCTCCGTCGCGAGGCGGAGCACGTGGGGCTCACCCGCTCGTTCGTCATCTACGACGATTCGGACCAGCTCAACGTGGTGAAGCGCGCCATGCGTGAGGCGGGCATCGAGTCCATGCAGCCGCGCGAAATCCTCCACCGCATCGACCAGGAGAAGAACGCGGCCCGGCTGCCGGAGCAGATGCAGGTCGCTTCCGGCGACGAGCGGGGCCAGCTGGTGCGCAAGGTGTACGCGGCCTATCAGGAGCGGCTGCGCGCGGCCAACGCGGTGGACTTCGGAGACCTGCTGCTCCTGCTGGTGACGCTGTTCCGCACCCGCCCGGACGTGCTGGAGAACTACCGGCGCCGCTTCACCCACGTGCTGGTGGACGAGTTCCAGGACACCAACCCGGTGCAGTACGCGCTGCTCAAGCAGTTGGCGCCGCCGCCTTCCGCGAACCTGGTGGTGGTGGGCGACGACGACCAGTCCATCTACCGCTGGCGCGGCGCGGACGTGGACAACATCCTGGGCTTCCCTCGGCAGTACCCGGGCGCGAAGGTGGTGAAGCTGGAGCAGAACTACCGCTCCGACCAGAACATCCTGGACGCGGCGCACGAGGTCATCCGGAAGAACACGCGGCGCATGGAGAAGAAGCTGTGGTCCGAGCGCCCGAAAGGCCAGACGCTCAACCTGCTGCTCAACCGCGACGAGCGGGCGGAAGCGCAGGAGGTGGCGCGGCAGATTCTGGCGCTGCAGCGGGAGGGCTTCATCAAGCTCTCCAGCATGGCGGTGTTCTACCGGGCGAACGCGCAGAGCCGCGTGTTGGAAGAGGCCCTGCGACTGGCGCGCGTGCCGTACACCCTGGTGAGCGGCCGCAGCTTCTATGACCGGGCGGAAGTGCGGGATGCGTCCGCGTACCTGCGGCTGATGGTGAACCCGCGCTCGGACGCGGACCTGCTGCGCATCATCAACATCCCGGCCCGCGGCATTGGCGACACCACGGTGGAGCGGCTGACGGACTTCGCCAACTCGCGGGGCGTGAGCCTTTACGAGGCGCTGTCCCAGCCGGAGCAGGTTCCCGCCCTCAATGGCGCCGCGGTGAAGCGGCTCAAGGGCTTCCGCAACCTGCTGGAGTCCCTGGCGGCCTTCGCCCAGACGAACGAGGACGCGGCGGGCGCGGTGGACCAGATGCTGCGCGAGACGAAGCTGGTGGAGACGCTCCTGGCCGAGGGCAGCGACGAGGCCCAGACGCGCGCGGAGAACCTCCGCGAGTTCCTGGGCGCGGCGCAGGAGTTCGACCTGAACCGGGCCGCCGCGGCGGTGGCGGCCGCGGCGAATCCTCCCGCCGACGTGCCCCCGGAGGTGGACGCGGCGCCGCTGACGGCGGACGTGCCGGCGCTGCAGGCCTTCCTGGAGCAGATTTCGCTGGTGGGCGAGGCGGACGCGGAGGTGGGCGATGGCCGGGTGGCGCTGATGACGCTGCACGCGGCCAAGGGCCTGGAGTTCGACGCTGTCTTCCTCACCGGGATGGAGGAGAACGTCTTCCCGCACTCGCGCGCGGTGAAGTCCGAGTCCACGTTCCTGAACGAGGTCGCCTCGTCGGAGGGGGAGCCCTCGGAGGAGATGGCCGAGGAGCGGCGCCTCTGCTACGTGGGCTTCACGCGGGCGCGAAAGCGGCTCTTCGTGAGCCTGGCGCAGTGCCGCTCGCTCTTCGGTGAGCTGCGCTACAACGCGCCCAGCCGCTTCCTGAAGGACGTGCCGCCCGCGCTGTTCGGCATCAGCGAGCAGGAGGTGCCCGAGGCGCCCCGGCCCATGGTGCCCTCCATGCCGCGCAAGCGGACCTATGACGAGGACGACGGGCCGCGCATCGACCGCTCGTACTCGCAGGCGTCGTCGGACATGGACGGCGTCAGCGGAGACGTGCGCGGCATGCGCGTGCGTCACGAGCAGTTCGGCGTGGGCCGCGTGGTGTCCGCGGACGGCAGCGGCCCCAACGCGAAGGTGACGGTGGAGTTCGGCGGAGGCGTGGGCCTCAAGCGCATCATCGCCCGCTTCCTGATGCCGGGCTGAGGCGGAGAAGGGGGCACCCGAGTGGACAAGCCGGTTTTTGGACCGTCAGCTTGGAGGCTGATGCCTTTGACCACTTGGCTATCCCTCCGCGGGGCGGAGGGAGCTGGATTCGAACCAGCGGAGTCGTAAGCGTGTGGGGCCTGTCCGGCCGGGTGTGAGGGGAGGGACGAAACCGCTCCCGCGTGCCTGACAGGGGGAATGCGCTGGTGGCAGAGTCGCTCGCGTGAGACTCGCGTCGCTGGCCTGGTGCCTCCTGCTGATGTGGTGCGGCTTCGGTTGTTCGCGGAGCTCCTCCTTGCAGGACTTCGGAGTGCAGTACGAGCCGCCCTCGGGCATGAGCCTGCGCACGGTGGAGGCTGGGCCTCCAGGGCTGGCCCGCTTCGAGGGTGGGCTGGAGCTGCGCTCGGTGCGAGGGGAGACTCCCGCGCTGGCGGCAGGCCCAGATGCCGTGATGGCCGCGGCCGGCCTGACGGTGCCTGGAAGCCTGCGCAAGAATTCGGAGGGCACGCTGCCGGCGGGGCCGGTGGCGCGCTACGAGTTCTTCACGGCGGGAGACTCGCGGACCCTGGTGTACTTCGTGCCCCGGAAGGACGGCTTCGTGCTCGTCACCTTCTCCGCGCCCGAGCGGGACTACGGGGCGCTGTCCGCCCGCGTGGAGCGCTCACTGTCGACGCTGCGGACGTGGTGACGGCCGCGGCTCAGGGGGCGGGTTTTCGCAGCCGCCACGACAGCACCCGGCCGTCCAGGCCCAGGACGATGACCTGGTCGCCCATCACCACGGGGCGGGTGCGCAGCGGCGTGTCCGCGCGGACCGAGAAGGCGTGTTGCCACGTCGCCGTGTTCAGCGCGATGAGCCGTCCCTGGCGCCCGCTGGTGGGCACCAGCAGCAGGTCCTCCCGCACCGGCGCCACCGCCGCGACGAGCGGGTCGGGCAGGGTGACCCGGGCCACTTCCTTGCCATCCGTCGGGGACAACCCCACGAGGAAAGGCGCCTCTCCACCCGTGCCGACCCACACCGTCCCCAGCGCCAGCGAGGGCGGGCTGCTCAGGGCCACGGCGGGGGCCTGCTCCCACAGGGGCGCGCCATCCCCGAGCCGCAGCGCCAGGACGTGGCCCTGGCGGGTGCTCACGTAGACGGTGTCCCGCCACAGCGTCATTCCCAGCACGTCCCGCACATCCCGCTGCCAGCGCTTGGCTCCATCCTGGGTGGCCAGGGCCATCACCCCCGCGTCGCCCAGCGACACGACCAGCAGTCCGTCCTGGAGCACCGGCGTGGGAAAGCCGCGAGGCGCGGCCGTCGGCTCGGGCTTGCCGGGTGGAGGGCGCTCCCAGTCTGTCTTCCCCGTGTCCGTGAAGAGGGAGCGGACGGCGCCATCCGGCGCGACGAGGAACACGTATTTCCCCTCCGCGTCCGCCACGGGGGCGGTAAGGACAGGGGGCTCACCGGTGAGCCGCCATTGCACCGCGCCATCGGCGAGCGCCAGCCGGACCAGGTCTCCTCCCACGGTCCCGGCGATGACGCTGTCCGTCAGCAGGGCCGGCGGAGTGGCCACCTCCCTGTCCAGGGCGGCCCGCCAGTCAACACGGCCGCTCCGCTCCAGGCGGACGACGGCGCCCGCCTCGTTGGCGGCGAGCACCCCGTCCGTCAGGGCCACCAGGCCCGCGCGGGACGAGGCGTCAGTGGAATAGCGGAAGTCGCTCGTCGCGGGCTCCCGGCACCCCATGGCGGCCACCAGTGTCAGCGCCAGGGCGGGCAGCAAGGGCGTGCATGGACAGGCGCGAGACGACATGGTTTGGAGGATGGCGCAAGGAAGGAACTTGGACCATGCCTACCATTCGTGATGACGAGATTCCCAGCGCCACCGGCATTCCTTCGTCCGCCCGGCGGACGGACTTCGTGCCGCCGCCCACCCTGGCGGTGACGGAAGAGCTGCTGCGCGCGCTGCCCAAGACGGACCTCCACTGCCACCTGGATGGGTCCATGCGCCTGAAGACCATCCTGGAGCTGGCCGAGCAGCAGAAAATCAAGCTGCTCGCCGACACCGAGGACGGCCTGGCCAAGGCCATCCACATGGGCGAGGTGTGCGAGAGCCTGGAGGAGTACCTCGTCGCCTTCGACGTGACACTCTCCGTGCTCCAGACGGCCGAGGCCCTCTACCGCGCCGCCTATGAGCTGGCCGTGGACGCCGCCGCGGAGAATGTGCGCTGGCTGGAGGTCCGCTATTCGCCCGCGCTGCACCTGCAGAAGGGCCTGAAGATGACCACGGTCATCGACTCCGTGCTGGAGGGACTGCGCGCCGCGAAGCGCGAGACGGGCATCAAGTGCGGCGTCATCGTCTGTGGCATCCGCCACATCAACCCGCAGACGTCCATGCGGCTGGCCGAGCTGGCGGTGGCCTACAAGAACCGCGGCGTCATCGGCTTCGACCTGGCCGGCGCGGAGGCCAGCTTCCCCGCGAAGGATCACCGGGACGCCTTCCAGCTCATCCTCAAGAACAACGTCAACTGCACCGCGCACGCGGGCGAGGCCTACGGCCCCGAGTCCATCTCCCAGGCCATCCACAACCTGGGCGCGCACCGCATCGGCCACGGCACGCGGCTGCGTGAGGACGGGGACCTGCTCAACTACGTGAACGACCACCGCATCCCGCTGGAGGTGTGCCCCACCTCCAACGTGCAGACGGGCGCCGTGACGAGCCTGGCGGCGCACCCGCTGAAGTTCTACTTCGACTACGGCCTGCGGGTGACCATCAACACGGACAACCGCCTCATCACCGACACCACGGTGACCAAGGAGCTGTGGACGGCGCACTCCGAGCTGGGCCTGTCGCTGGAGGACCTGACCACCATCCTCGTCTCCGGCTTCAAGAGCGCATTCCTGCCGTTCCGGGAGAAGCAGGACATGCTGCGCGCGGTGAACGAGGAGATTGCCCAGACGCTGGCGGCCTTCGACCAGAAGCGGCACCTGCTGAAGCAGCCGGCTTGATGACGTGACGTCCAGTGTTCCGGCCCCACGCGAGGCGCGGTTGCCGCGCGGGGCCGGCGCTGGCCGGTGAGGAGGTGGCACGTGGACCTGGAACTGGGTGGCAAGGTGGTGCTGGTGACGGGCGGCTCGGAGGGGCTGGGGGCCGCGGTGGCCCGGCGGCTTGTCCGGGAAGGGGCGAAGGTGGCGCTCTGTGCCCGTGGGGTGGAGCGGCTGGAGGCCACGGCCGCGGCCCTGCGCGCCGAGGGCGGGGACGTGCTCACCGTGCAGGCCGACGTGTCGCGTGCGTGGGAGGTGGAGCACTTCGTGGATGCCGCCCACGCGCGCTTCGGCCGCATCGACGCGCTGGTGAACAACGCGGGCATCGCTGCGGGCCGGCCCTTCGCCTCGGTGAGTGACGCGGAGTGGGAGGCGGACCTCCAACTCAAGGTCTTCGCGGCGATTCGCGCCTCGCGGCAGGCGCTGCCCTTCCTGAAGGAGGCGGGCAGCGGCGCCATCGTCAACGTGCTGGCCATCGCGGCGAAGACGCCGGGCGCCAACTCCACGCCGTCCTCGGTGTCTCGCGCGGCGGGGCTCGCGTTGACGAAGGCGCTGTCCAAGGAGTTTGGCCCCCACAACATCCGGGTGAACGCGGTGCTGGTGGGCATCATCGAAAGTGGCCAGTGGGTGCGCCGCGCCAAGGAGGTGGGCAAGCCCGTGGAGTCCTTCCAGCAGGAGATGGCCCGTCACGCCGGCATCCCGCTGGGCCGGGTGGGGAAGGCGGAGGAGTTCGCGGACACCGTGGCCTTCCTGCTGTCGCCGCGCGGTGGCTACATCAGCGGCGCGGCCATCAACGTGGATGGCGGCCTGTCCACGGCCGTCTGAGCGCCCTTCGTCAGGAATGACGTGCGTGCCCGTGCGTGCACGGTGAGGATGGCTTCGCGCCGTCCGGCGACCGCGGCTGCTGACCCCTGGTCCCTCATCACTCCGTCACGTCCCCCTGGCAGGTCCGCATTCGGACCCCAGGGCATTTCTGAGTTGGGTCATGCAGCCGAAATTGAACCGGCTTCTCCGGGCGCTCGCCCGCGAGGGGCTCGAGGTGGCCTATGACGGCCGCCTCTATTCCGTCCGCCTCCTGGGTGACGCCCATGCGCCGCCCGCCGAAGTCCTCCTTCCTCCAGACCTGCCCGTGGAGGGCAAGGCCTTCCAGCAGCTCGCACAGCTCGCCGCGCTGAGACACCCGAACGGTGGCGAGGTGCTGCGCGTGCGCGCCACGCCGGACTTCCACCCGGGTGACTCCGGCGTGGCCATTGGCTCGGTGCTCCATACGCGCGGCCTGGTGGTGCCCGGCGCCATTGGCACCGACATCAACTGCGGCATGCGCCTGCACGTCGCCGACCTCTCCGTGGACGACTTCCTGTCGAAGCGGACGGCCTTCGTCGAGCGGATGAAGGGCCACTACTTCTTCGGCACGCGAGACGTCACCATGGCCTCGCGGGCTTCCGAGGCCCTGCTGCGCGACGGTGTGCAGGGGTGGCTCTTGGAGACGCTGGATCGTCCGCTGGGCTGCGCTGGGCGGGCCGACCTGGCCCAGCTCGACGCGGAGGTGGCGCGCATCCACCTGGGCGGTGGGTTGAAGGGCGACCCTCGCTGGGCCCCTGAGTCCTTCACGCGCGAGGGACTGGTACGCGACGCCGGGCTGGCCACCATCGGCGGTGGCAACCACTTCGTGGAGGTGCAGCGCGTGGAGGCCGTGGAGGACCGGGCGCGGGCGTGGGGCTGGGGCGTGCGGGAGGGGCAGCTCGCGTTCATGATTCACTCCGGCAGCCGTGACGTGGGCAAGCACGTGGGCGTGGCCTGGCAGGACCGCGCGCGCCAGGCGTGGCCCATGGGCACGCCGCTCCCGCCCAGCGGCATCCTGCCGCTGGGGGACGCGCGGCTCGTCGAGGAATACCTGGAGGCGGAGGCGACGGCGGCCAACTACGCCTTCCTCAACCGCCTGCTGCTGGCGGAGTTGCTCCGGCAGACGCTCCGGGAGCTCTTCGGGGACGTGGAGGCGCCGCTCGTCTACGACGTACCCCACAACCTGACGCTGCCCTACGAAGGGGGCTGGCTGGCGCGTAAGGGCGCGTGCCCGGCGGGCGCGGAGCAGCCGGTCATCATCCCTGGCTCCATGGGGGCCACGTCCTTCCTCATGGTGGGGTGTGGAGACGCGCGGGCGCTGGAGTCCGCGTCGCACGGCGCGGGCCGCGCGCGCTCCCGCTTCTCCCTGTCGCGAGGTGGCGCGGACCAGAGCGAGGCGGCCCTGGGCCTGACAGGGGTGGACTGCATCACCCTTCGCGCGGAGCGGCGCGTCGAGGAAGCCCCCGCGGCGTACAAGCCCATCCGCCCGGTGGTGGATGCCCAGGTGGAGGCCGGCATCGTCCGGGAGGTGGCCCGGCTTTCGCCCCTGCTCACCTTCAAGGCCTGAGGCGCGGGCGGGGGAGGGGACACGTCATTTCACTTGGCGTGCTCCCCTGTCTCCGAGTGGAATGGCCGCGCGGCGGGCCCACCGCCCGCACGACATTTCACGAGGCATCGAGGGGAACTGGGGACCATGGAGAACACCTACGGAACGATGAACGCTCCCGGAGGCCCGGGCGCCAAGGAGGCCGTGTCTCTGCCGGCCATCCTGCTGATGGTCCTGTCCGGCATCACCGTGTTGCTGGGGCTCGTCAACCTGCTCCAGGCGTTTGGCGGGACGGACCCCGCCGTCACGGAGGCGCTCGAAAATCCCGACCTGCCTGAAGGTGCCCGGCAGTTGATTGCGGGGATGACGAGCACCGGCGGCAAGGTGATGTTCGCGTTGCTCTCGATTGCGCTCAACGGCCTCGTCTTCTTCGGCGCGCTGAAGATGAAGAACCTGCAGAGTTATGGGCTGGCGATGACCGCCGCCATCATCTCCGTCATCCCCTGCTGCGGCCCCTGTGTCTGTCTGGGCATCCCCGTGGGCATCTGGGCCCTGGTGGTGCTCAACAAGCCCGAGGTGAAGGCGTCCTTCACCTAGCCGCACTCCCTGGCCGGCCACCGCTTCGGGCCGTGGCCGGCCGCTGCTTCCGCATCCGCACACACGCCAACTGGACGTCGAGCGTGAGCGGACGCCGGGCGGGGTGGACGGAGGCGTAGCCGTGGCGCTGGTAGAAGTGCTCGGCGTTCAGGCTGGCATCCAGTCCGAGCTGCGCCGCGTTGCCCCGCCAGACGGCGGACTCCAGCGCCCACAGCAGCGTGGCGCCCACGCCGTGGCCCGCTTCGTCCGGTACGACGTAGAGCGCCTCCAACTCACCCAGCGCCGCGTCCACCTGGCCGAAGCCCACCGCGCGCCGGCCCCGCTCCGCCACCAGCACCGTGCGCGGACGGTCCGGCCGCAGGTAACCCTCCGGCCTCAAGAGCCGCACCCAGGTGCTCACCTCGTGCGGCGCGTACGCGCGCGGGCACAGGGCTTCCACCGCCTGGGTGTGGATGCGCCACAGCGTGCGTCGGTCGGACTCCTTCGCGGGCCTCAGGAGGAGTCCGTCCGCGCCCATGGCCGCCTCAGGTCACCTTCATGCCCTTGGGAATCACCACCACGCCCGCGGCGTGACGTGGAAGCGCCGCCGGTCCTCCACCGGGTCGAACCCGATGGTCATCCCCGGCGGAATCTCCACGTTCTTGTCGATGATGGCCCGGCGGATGCGGCAGCGCCGGCCGATGGTGACGTTCTCGAAGAGGATGGAGTCCTCCACGTCCGAGTACGAGTTGACGCGCACCTTGGGCGACAGCACCGAGCGCCGCACGCTGCCGCCGGAGATGATGCAGCCCTCCGCCACCAGCGTGTCCATGGCGTGGCCCACGCGGTTGTTCTGCTCGTCCGCGAAGACGAACTTCGCCGGCGGATAGTTGTTGGGCTGGGTGTGGATGGGCCAGCGGTCGTTGTAGAGGTTGAACGTCGGGTCCACCTCCACCAGGTCCATGTTGGACTGGTAGTAGACGTCGATGTTCCCCACGTCTCGCCAGTAGCCGCGCTCCTTGGCCTCCTGGCCCGGGACTTCGTTCTGGGCGAAGTCGTACACGTACACCGGCGCGCGCTTGTACAGCTCGCTGATGATGGACTTGCCGAAGTCGTGCGCGCTCGCCTCGTTGGCCGCGTCCCGCACCACCTCCTGCACCAGCGTGTCGGTGTTGAAGAGGTAGTTGCCCATGGAGGCCAGGCACATCTTCGGGTTGCCCGGCATGGGCGGCGGGTCCTTGGGCTTCTCCAGGAACTGCCGCATCCGCCCGTCCGGTCCCACGTCGATGATGCCGAACTCGCGGCCCTGCTCAATGGGCACGGGGATGGCCGCCACCGTGCACGCCGCCTTCTTGGCGCAGTGGAAGTCCAGCATCTGCCGCGTGTCCATCCGGTACACGTGGTCCGCGCCGAAGACGAAGATGTGGTCCGGCTCCTCGTCGGTGATGATGTTGAGGTTCTGGTAGATGGCGTCCGCGCTGCCCTTGTACCAGTCCACCCCCGTCCGCATCTGCGCGGGGACGGCTTCCACGTAGTGGCCCAGGAACGCCGTCATCCGCCACGCGCGGGACAGGTGGTTGTTGAGCGAATCGCTCTTGTACTGCGTCAACACCTTCATCCGGTACACGCCGGAGTTGGCGAAGTTGGAGAGGACGAAATCGATGATGCGGTAGCGGCCGCCGAAGGGGACAGCGGGCTTCGCGCGCTCGCGCGTCAGGGGCTCCAGGCGCGTGCCCGCGCCGCCAGCCAGAATCATCGCCAGGACTTTGGACATAGGTGTTCCGGACGTTAGTCGTCCCCGGAGGGCCGGCAAGGGCACGTGTGCCTGCCTGCTGGCCACCGTTGAGTGCCCAACCGCCTGTTCAGGTGTCATGACCGGCGCTGGACGCCCGGACGCCGCGGGTCGCCGGCCCTGGCCGCGCCCGGAGGCCGCCCCGGGCGGGATGTGGGAGAAACGCCGCCAGGGGCCGAAGAACCGGCCCTGGCTGCGTTGCATGGCTTCTGCCGAGGCTATCGTGCTAGCCTCGTTTCCGATGGCCGGCGACGAAACCCGCGTCACCAAGATTTCAACGCTCAACGTGCATGCCCACCGCAGCACGGAGTGTTGCCTCGTGCAGATTCACGGCCCGGAGCTCGGCAAGAAGTACCTCATCGAGGACGCCGAGCTCACCATCGGGAGGGATCAGCACAACCACATCGTGGTGGACCTGGACAACGTGTCCCGCCGCCACGCCCGGATTCTGGGGCGTGGGGGGAAGATGCTCGTTGAAGACCTGGGCTCCACCAACGGTACCTTCCTCAATGACCAGGAAGTGCTTCAGGCCTCGCCGCTGCGCAGCGGGGACCTGGTCAAGGTGGGGGGCTCCATCTTCAAGTTCCTCGATGGCGACAACATCGAGACCCAGTACCACGAGACCATCTACACGCTGACCATCGCGGACGGTCTCACCGGCATCAACAACAAGAGGTACTTCCTGGAGTACCTCGAGAAGGAGATGGGCCGGTCCACGCGTTATCAGCGCACGCTCACGCTGATGATGTTCGACATCGACCACTTCAAGCAGATCAACGACGTCCACGGCCACCTCGCCGGGGACTACGTGCTGCGCGAGCTGGCCCAGTCCATCAAGCGCTTGGTGCGCCGCGAGCAGTGCTTCGCCCGCTACGGCGGTGAGGAGTTCGCCGTCGTCCTCCCCGAGGACGGTCCGGACAAGGCACGCCTGTTCGCGGAGAAGATTCGCCGCCTCATCGCGGAGAAGTCCTTCGTCTACGACGAGAAGGAAATCCCCGTCACCATCTCCATCGGCGTGGCCGAGCAGACGCCGGACATGCTGGAGCCCACGCACTTCATCAAGGTGGCGGACGCGAACCTGTACAAGGCGAAGAAGTCGGGCCGAAACCGCGTGGTGGGCTAGTCGGTGGCCGCCAGCGCAGGTGAAGCGGGGCCGTCCTTCCTCGCGCGGTTGGTGCTCGTGCTCCTGGGCTGCGTCTTCCTCGGCGCGGCCTGGGTGTGGAGCCACCGCTCGGAGCCCTGGGCCGCGCGGCTGGTGGACAACGCCCAGCGCACGGTGGGCCTGCCGCAGCGGTAGAAGTGCGTGGCCTGGCGCCGGGCGGTGTCGCCCGGGCGGCTCCGGTAGAGGCGGGACGTCAAGCTGGGGTTCGTTCACTGCGGCTGAGCCGGGAGCGGGAGTCCGGTGCCCGGAAGCTCCCGCCGCGAGCCCCGGCTCAGGTGTTCTCGCGCAGCTCCGCCAGCCGGCCCTTGGTGCCCGGCAGGCTCTGGGGCGGCATCTTCCCGTAGATGTGCTGCACCGTCTCGGAGAGCGTCTCCTGGATGTCCCGCGCGCGGAAGCCCAGCTCGGCCTCCGCCTTGGACGCGTCCAGCCAGAACCAGTGCTCGCCGATGTCGATTTCCTGCGGGTCCAGCGCCGGCGTGGTGCCGCGCACCTTGGCCCAGCGCTCCAGCAGCTTCCCGCCGAGCACGTTGACCTTGGAGGGCAGCTTCAGCTTCGGCGCGGCCACGCCGGACAGACGCTCCAGCCGCTGAAAGAAGTCCGTCATGGACAGGTTCACGCCCATGAGGTGGCGGCCGTACACCTCGCCCCGGGTGAGCGCCTGGACGAAGGCGTCCGCCGCGTCGCGCGCGTCCACGAAGGAGATGCCGCCGCCCGGCATGACGGGAATCTCGCCGTTGAGGAACTTCACCACCGTCCACGTGGAGGACAGCCGGTCATCTCCCGGCCCCATCAGCAGGCTGGGGTTGAGCACCACCAGGGGAATGGCGTGCTTGCGGCAGTACGCCAGGGCCAGCTTCTCCTCGTAGATTTTCGACAGGTAGTAGGGCCACTGGCCCACCACCGTAATCGGGTAGTCGGCGCTCTCGTCGCGGACCTGCGCCTCCTTCGACACCGCGATGGTGCCGGAGGTGGAGGCCAGCACCACGCGCTTCACGCCCGCCTCGCGCACGTCGCTCAGCAGCTCGCGGGTGCTGTCCACGTGCAGCTCGAACATCTTCCGCGCGTCCTTCGGCTGGAAGGAGACGAGCCCCGCCAGGTGGTAGACGGCCTCCACGCCCTCCAGCGCGCGGCGCACCGCGTCCCGGTTCTTCAAGTCACCGGGGACATACTCCGTGCCCGCGTAGGCCGCGCCCGTGGGCTGCGAGCGGCCGATGAGCCGCACCTCGTGGCCCGCCGCCACCAGCCTGGGCACCAGGTGCGTGCCCAGAAAGCCCGTGCCTCCCGTCACCAGCAGCTTCACGAGTCCTTCCCTTCCGTGGACGTCGACGTCCGGGACGTGGCCCCGGCCGGAGGCAGGTCCACGCGCTCCAGGCTCAGCACCCGGCCGTCACGCAGCGCCCGCATCGAGTCCTCCGCGATGCGGGTGACGTAACGGTAGCCCTCCGAACGCGCCATGCCCTGCACCCGCGTCCGCATGTCCGCGTGGCCCAGCACCGGGCCGATGTTCACCCGCAGGGGCGTCTTCGTCTTGGGCAGCACGCTGCCCTTGGGCAGCGCGTCGAAGGCGCCGCCGATGTACAGCGGCAGCACGTCCACGTGGTAGGTGAGCGCCAGGTAGCCCAGCGTGGACTTGAACTCCATCAGCTCGCCGGTGGTGGAGCGCGTGCCCTCCGGGAAGATGAGGACGTTGAAGCCCTGCCGCAGCGCCTCGCCCGCCATGCGCAGCGACTCGCGCAGCGAGCCCTGCCGTTCAATGGGGACCAGGTTGGTGAAGTTCTCGAACCACGCGCGCTTGAGCGGCGTGTTGAAGAAGTAGTCGCGCGCCGCCAGGGACACCAGCCGCTCGCCCTGGTCGCCCAGCGCCGTGCGGACCAGTCCCGCATCCAGGTGGCTGGAGTGGTTGGCGATGACGAGGAAGTTGCGGTTCTGCGGGATGAAGGGCTTGCCCGTCACCTTCACGTCGAACACGCCGCCGTAGAGCACCTTCTGCCCGAAGGACAAAAGCTGCCGGCCCACGTCCGCCACCACGTCGGGCACCGGAATCTCCACCTCTTCGGCGCGCTCGTTCTCCTTGGAGATGTCCTTCGCCCGCGTCTCCACCGAGGGGCGCTTGCCGGAGGACGCCACCACCTTGCGCAGGTCCTCCACCGTCTGCACCTGCGTCAGGTCCTCCACCGCGGGCAGCGGCACGCCGGCCGCCTCCAGCGCGGAGGACAGCTCGGTGAGCATCAGCGAGTCGAAGCCGAGGTCCCCGCTGAGCAGCGCGTCCGGGCGCACGTCGGCCACCGGCCGGTGGCTGACCTCGGCGATGAGCGGGAAGAGCCAGTCCGCGATGCCACCCGTGGTGGGGTTGGCCACCTTCTCGCGCGCCTTGCTGGCGCTGGCCGCCATGCGCTCCTGGCGCTTGAGCTCCTCCACCACCTGCTTGCGCTTCACGCTGCGCTTGGCGGTGCGGGGCAGCTCACCGTCCCACAGGCGCAGCACCTTCACGCGGCGGTAGAAGGGCATGAGCGAGCCCACCTTGCGGAAGTGCTCCTCCAGCTCGCGGCGCACCTCCTCGCGCGGACGCTCCGCGTAGTCAGGCACGCAGAGGCACGCCACCTTCTCGCCACCCGCGTCGTCGGGCAGGCCGACGATGGACAGCTCCTTGATGTGCGGGTGGTCCTGGTACAGCTCCTCCAGCTCGTCCGGGTAGATGTTCTTCCCGTTGTGGTCGATGATGACGTCCTTCGCGCGGCCCACCAGGTACAGGCGGCCCTCCGCGTCCAGACGTCCCAAATCGCCCGTGTGGAGCCAGCCGTCCTTGAGCACCGCCTCGGTGGCCTCGCGGTCGCCGAAGTAGCCGGGCATGACGTTGGGGCCCTTGGCCAGCACCTCACCCAGCCCGTCGTTGTCCGGGTTGAGGATGCGCAGCTCGATGCCGGGCAGCGCGCGGCCCACCGTGCCGGGCTGCCGCTTGTTGCCGGGCTTCGTCACCGCAAGCACCGGCGCGGCCTCCGTCAGGCCGTAGCCCTCCGTGATGTTGAAGCCCAGCTCGTGGAAGGCCTTGTGCACGTCGTCCGGCAGCGCCGAGCCACCCGACACCAGGACCTTGATGCGCCCGCCGAACTTGCGGTGCACCGGCCAGAACAGCAGCTTGCCCAGGTTGATGTTGTTGCGGTTGCGCAGCTCGCCGTGGGTGGCCATCAGCGCCTTGAGCGCCTGCTCGATGAACGGCGGGCGGCTGGCGAACTCCTGCGTAATCTTGCGGTGCAGGAGCTGCCACAGCGCCGGCACGCCCACCATGGCGGTGATGCGGCCCGTCTCGAAGACCTCGCCCAGCCGGTCCGACGTCAGCTCGTCGATGTACGTGATTTCCGCCCCGCGCCAGAACGGGGTGAGGAAGCCGGCGGCGAACTCGAAGGTGTGGTGCAGCGGCAGCACGGACAGCACGCCGTCGCCCACGCCGATGTCGAAGGTCCCCGCGAGCTTCGCCACCAGCGAGGCGAAGTTGCGGTGCGTGAGCATCACGCCCTTGGGCGTGCCCGTGGTGCCCGAGGTGAAGATGACGCTGGCCAGGTCGTCCGCGGCGGCGGACTTGCGCACCGGCCCGATGCGGTCCGGGTGCGCCGGGTCGCCCGTCATCGCCTCCGCGAGGCTGGCCACGGTGACGCCTTCACCCAGCGCGGCGAAGAGGCCCGGGTAGTCCCGGGCCGCGTCCTCGGAGACGAGGCACGCGCGCGCCTCCGCACGGCGGGCGATGTTGACCAGCTCCGCCTCGCTGAGCGCCGGGTCCACCGGGACGACGGTGGCGCCCGCGCGCAGGATGCCGAAGTAGGTGATGCCCCACTCGGGCCGGTTCTCCGACACCAGCAGCACGCGGTCGCCCTGCTTGATGCCCTTGGCCAGCAGGAAGCTGCCCACGCGCGCGGCATAGCGGTGCACCTCGCCGTAGGTGAAGCGCTCCTCCCGCTCGCCCGCCACCATGCGGAAGGCCACGCGGTGCCGGTATGCGTGCACCGTGGCCTCCAGCAGCTCCAGCAGGTCGCGGTGCGCGGGGATGACGGTGCGCTTCTCGCGCTCCGACTCCATGCCCGGGAACACCCACTTCTCCAGGCCAGGGAGGTGCGTGCCCAGGAAGTATTCGCGCCAGTCGATGTGCTCTGGGTCCCAGGGCACCTTCAGCCGGTCCGCGTGCGCCATGCGCGCGTAGACGGAGCGCGTGTTGTCGCAGCGGAAGACGTAGCGGTTCTCGTAGAGGAAGGGGAGGAACAGCTCCGTCAGGGCGATGACGCCCTGGGCGCTTTCGTCCACCTCGTCCAGCGACACCTTCGCCTTGTCCAGCAGGGCCTGGACGGCGGGGGCGCCCCAGGCGGGCCGCACCTCGTCGATGGTCTTCTTCAGGAAGCGCGCGCCGCGCGACAGCATGGGCGCGCTGAACAGCTCGAACTCCTTCTTGCTGACCGGCTGCGGCTCGACGCGCGAGCGCAGCTTGTTCAGCAGCGCGTTGCCGGACTCGCGGTTGCGGTAGTAGCGCCGCCGGTACAGGCCCACCAGCTCCACGGAGCGGCTGGCGTAGAAGGGGTTCTCGTCGCCGGAGGCGAGCTGGTAGATGCGCCGCTCCTCCACGTCCATGGCATGCGCGGTGATGCCAATGGTGGCGCCCGCCACCTGGTCCACCGGGATGATGTCCAGGATGGTGTTCTCACCGGCGGGGATGCCGCCGGGGCCCTTGATGCCCGCGAAGGCCAGGGGCGCGGAGGTGGTGAAGCCCTCGTTCCAGCCAGGGAATGGGAAGTGCCGCGCGCTCTCCACGATGGAGGGCCGGACGATGGAGTAGCGCAGGCCCGGGGTGGCCGCGAGCACCTGCTCACCCAGGGACTTGGTGTACGTGTACGTGTTGGGCCAGCCCCAGTGGGCGGCGCGCTCCATGCCGGCGCGCACCAGCTCGCCGCTGAGCCACAGCTTGCGCTCACGGCCCACGGCCAGACGCAGCGTCTTCTCGTCGTTGGTGTCGCGGCCTTCTTCTTCCAGCCGGTCCAGCGCCTTCTTGCGGAAGGTGGACGTGAGGGCCCGGTCCTCGGCCTGCTCGCGCAGCCGCGCGACGATGCGCGCCGCGTCCTGGAGCTCCTGGTCCAGGCTGAAGTCGCGGCCGTCCATCTCCTCCCGCTTGGGGAAGTAGCCGCGAACCTCCTCGTCCTCGAAGACGAGCCCGCTGCGGTTGCCCGCCACGAAGGCCGTGGACATGTGAATCAGCGGCACGGACCAGCGCAGCGCCAGCTCCGCGGCGAACTTCAGGCCGTGGGTGTTGACGTTGAGGCCCACCTCCAGCGACGGGTTGAAGGACACCAGGCCCGCGCAGTTGATGAAGGCGTGCACCTTGCCGGTGAGCGCTTCCACCTGGGCCTCTTCCAGGCCCATCCACGGGTCGGTGATGTCGCCGTCCAGCACCTCCACCTTGCCGCGGATGAACTCCAGCGCGCCTTCGTCGCCCAGGCTGTCGCGCAGCGGCTGGAAGGGCTCGCTGGTGGCCACCTTGTCGAAGAAGCGGCGCTCGGCGGAGGCCGCGCTGCCCTTGCGGACCAGCACGTACACCTTGTCCAGGTCCTGCCCGTAGCGGACCAGCAGCATGGACAGCGTCACCTTGCCCACGAAGCCGGTGGCGCCCGCGAAGAGCAGGCGCTTGCCGGTGAAGGTCTGGGTGACGTTCAGCTCGGGAAGGGGGGCCATGGGCGTCCTCACTTCACGTCCACCATCACCGTGGGCGCGATGCGCAGCAGGCTGATGGTGGCCGAGCGGCCCATGAACCCGCGCGCCTCTTCAATGGCCTCGGTGAGCGTGTCCGTGCGCTCCCACCCCATCAGGGCGGGGACGTGGTTGTTCTCCGCGCCCGCGACAATGACCTTGCCCACGTGCTGGCGGCCATTCTCGCCCCAGTACCACATGTAGAAGGGGTGCACGCCGTGGTAGGCGTTGCCCTTGCGGTACAGGTGCACGTAGCTGGGGTTCTCCGCGAACTCGCGCTCGTACTTGTGCTCCAGCTTCATGGAGTCCCGTGTCTCCGGCAGCAGCCGGTGGAAGAACTCGATGTAGCTGGGGTGGTGCTCCGGGTCGAACTCGTCGTAGGCCGGGTGCAGGAGGATGAGCACGCCGCCCTTCTTCACCAGCGGCACGCCGCGGTTCAGGTTGTAGAAGTAGCCCAGCCCCATCACCTGCACCAGCAGCGGGTTGAGGATGGAGTTGACGCTGTACGGAGAGATGAACGGGATGGGGAAGATGACGATGTCGCTCTGTCCCTCCACCGGCACCACGTATTGCTTGTAGCTGGTCTCCAGCGTCTTCGCGTGCGTGGGCTCCGTGGCGCCGGCGTAGACGCCCGTGACGTCGTAGGGCGCGGGGACGGAGTTGAGCACCTTGCGCGCCGCCGCGCGCGGCAGCTTGGACAGCGCGAAGCGCATGGCCTGGAACTTCAGCCGGTCGCCTTCCGTGTAGTCCTCTTCCTTCTTCGCCAGGAAGTCGGTGGGGCCGCCGAACATGCGGTTGTTCAGCGCCGTCTCGATGTGGAAGACCTTCAGGTGCTTGTCGATGTTGCGCCCGATGCGCTCGTTGCTCTTGTAGAGCGCGCTCGTCTTCGGCTCCATGTAGCTGTCGGAGGCGCGAATGGTCTTCGGGTTGTGGTGGTGGCGCAGCGACGCGTAGTTGGACACGCCGGTGCCCATGGACTTGTGCCCGCCGTTCATGGGCACGAAGTTCACATTCACGTAGACGATGAGGTCGCTCTCCGCCACGCGGCGGTTCACCGACACCTCTTCGCCGTGGGACGTGCGCTCCAGCGCGACCATCCCGTCCGGGTCCTCGGCGTCGTGGTTGTAGTAGCGGTCCGGGTAGTAGGCGTCGAAAATCTTCTCGCCCACCATGCGCTTCATCTCGCCTTCCGTCATCCGGCGGTGCAGGGCGTTGGCGATGACCAGGTGGACGTCGTCCACGCCGCTGTCGGCGGCCAGCTCCAGGACGATTTCCAGGATGGTCTGCCGCACGTCCGGCGTCACCATGGGCGGCAGCGGCACGCTGATGTCGTCGATGACGCACGTCAGGCGCATGCCCGGCTTGAGCAGGGCGTGCAGCGGCTCCATGCCCTCCGGGTGGTTGATGGCGTAGCGGATGGCGGCCTTGACGTTGGGCACGCCGGCCAGGGGCGGCCGCGGGAAGATGACGCGCGTGCCGACCGGCAAATCTTCCTGCAGGAAGTTCTCACCGTGGAAGAGCACGCGCGGGGGGCTGCCCTTCTCGGTGATGACGACCTGGCTTTCCTCGTCGTACAGCTTCTGGAGCGTCTTGAACGGGCGCATGGCGTGGGGGCTCTTACTTGAGGTCGAGGATGGGCCAGTTGTAGGCGCGCGCGATGGAGCGCAGCCGCAGGTCCGGGTTCACCGCGGTGGGACGTCCCACCACCGCGAGCATCGCGTAGTCAGAGGCGCTGTCGGAGTAGCCGTGGCACTTGTCCAGCGCCAGGCCCTCCTTGGTGCAGTAGGCGCGGATGGAGTTCGCCTTGTTCGCGCCTTCGATGATGGGCGGAATCACCTTGCCCGTCGCCTTGCCGCCCACGAACTGCATCTTGTTGGCGATCAGGTCGTCGGCGCCCAGGTGGCGGGCCAGCGGGCGCATGGTGAAGTCCAGCGCGCCGGTGACGAGGACAATCTTGCAGCCGCTGCGGCGCGCCTGGTCGATGAGGTCCTGCGTCTGCTCGAAGAGGGCGGGCTTCAGCACGTCCTCGAACATGTCCTCGGCGATGGTGACCAGGCGGTCTTCGCTCAGGCCCGCGTAGTAGCGGTAGAAGAACTCGTTGAACGTCTTGCGGTCCACCGCGTCCATGACACCGAAGAGCGGCACGCTGAGGGCCGTGCTCAGGGTCCGCCCCGCGATGCCCAGGACGGAGCCGCGGTTCATCGCGTAGTACGCGTAGACGTGGACGACGTTCGTCTTCACGAGCGTCCCGTCGACATCGAAGAAGGCAGCTTTCGAGGGCATGGGGCTGCGGGCTTCCTGACACTCCAAGGGGGGTAAGGTCAACGATGCCGGGAGCTTGGCGGGGCACCCGGCACCCTTCGGGTGGACGGACTACAGCCAGCCTTGCTCCTGGTACCACTTCACGCTGCGACGGATGGAGTCCGCCAGGTCGCGCCGGGGGTGAAAACCCAGCAGCCGCTCGGCCTTGGCCCCGGAGCACGTCCAGGCGGGCGCCAGGAGCTGCTTCGCCATCTTCCGGCTCAGCGCCAGCTTGCGGCCCGTCAACTGGGACACGCCGTCCGCCGCCGTGGCCAGGGCCTGGAGCACCGCCGGGTGCACACGCACCGTCCGGGGGGTGAGCCCCAGGGCCTGCGCGCCCAGGTCCTGCACCTGCTCCAACGACAGGGGCTCGCCGGGGCCCGCGCAGAAGAAGGCCTCGCCCACCGCCGCGGGGTGGGTGGCCTGGAGCAGCAGGACGTCCACCACGTCCGCCACGTCAATCATGGTCAGCGGGCGGGGGCCGCCGGACAGCTCCAGGCGGATGCCGCGCTGGGCCATCTTGAAGAAGGTGAGGTTCTCCCGGTCCCCGGGCCCCAGGATGCGGGGTGGCCGGGACACCGTGACGGGCAGCCGGTCCCCATAGGAGAAGGCGATGCGCTCCGCCTCCGCCTTGCTCTCCCCGTACCATTCGTGGGGGTGGAAGGCGTCTTCCTCCACGTGCGGGCGGGTGGGCGTGGACGGGCCGCAGGCGGCCAGCGAGCCCGTCAGCACCAGCCGGGGGCGGTGCCCCGCGGCCACCATGGCCTCACACAGGTGGCGGGTGCCCTCCGCGTTGACGCGCATGAAGTCGTCGCGTGTCGCGCCGCGGCGAGCGCCCGCCAGGTGGAAGACGACGTCCTGGCCGGCCACCGCGGCCCCTAGCGTGGAGGGCACCGTCACGTCGCCGTCCACCCGCGTATAGGTCACTCCGGCCAGCCCCGAGGCGTCTCCTCCCGGGCGCAACAGGCATGTGACACTGTCTCCACGGGCGGCCAGGGCCTTGGTCAACCACGTCCCCAGGAAGCCGCCGGCACCGGTGATGAGGGCTCTCATGACGGCTTTTCATCCAAAAAAACACACCACGTCCGCAAGGAGAATCCGGCGGCCGCTCTGGCGCTGATCCTCGCCGCCAAGGGGTTTCCCAAGGGAAGATAGCGCTCCGGAGCCTGATTTTCGGGCTCCAGCCGCGTTCGCCGAGGGGCGCTCAGAGGGAAAAGCGCAGGAGAGGGCTGTTTTTCGGGCTTGGGCGTGCTACTTCTACGCCGCATCGGCTGTCGCTTCACATAAGCAAAGCCGTACAACGTCCCCTTCGGAGGGGAGGAGACTCGAGACAAATGGCCGCCAAGAAAGCTGCTGCGAAGAAGGCTCCCGCCGCCAAGAAGCCCGCTGCCAAGAAGCGCACGCCGAACGCGTCGTTCATGAAGGAGATGACGCCTTCCGCCGCGCTCGCGGAGATCGTCGGTTCCAAGCCGCTGCCGCGCACCGAGGTTGTCAAGAAGCTCTGGGCCTACATCAAGAAGCAGGGCCTGCAGGACGCGAAGAACAAGCGGCAGATCAACGCCGACGACAAGCTCAAGCCCATCTTTGGTGGCAAGAAGAACGTCACCATGTTCGAGATGACGGCGCTGGTGAACAAGCAGCTGAGCTGAGCACAGGCCGGGGTCTCCCGGTGGCCGTACTCGGGGCTCGCCGCGACAAGCGGCGGGCCCTTTGCATTTCCGGGCCGTGGCGCCGCGGCCTGGAGCGTTGGATAGAGGGCGGACGCCGCACTGCGTGCTGGCGGTTGACGCGGGAGCGGCCTACCTCTGGGCCGCATGTTGCTCGACGCCTTGGAAGAAGAGGGTTCCGCCTCGAATGGGGCGGGTGGAGCCACGATGACGGCGGAGTCCCTGGCCGAGGGGCTCTACACGCGCGTCCAAGCAGAGCTGGACGCCCGTCCGCACACGCCCTTGTCCACCTACAGGGTGCAGTTCCACAAGGGCTTCACCTTCGAGGACGCGCGGGCGGCGGTGCCCTATCTGGCCCGCCTCGGGGTGAGTGACCTCTATGCCTCGCCCTACCTGAAGGCCACGCCCGGGAGCACCCACGGCTATGACTGCGTGGACCACCAACAATTGAATCCCGAGGTGGGGACGCCCGAAACGCACGCGGCGCTCTGCGCGGCGCTGCGCGAGCAGGGCATGGGGCAGGTGCTGGACGTGGTGCCCAACCACATGGGCATCGAGCGGGACAACCGCCTGTGGTTCGACGTGCTGGAGAACGGCCCGTCCTCCGTCTACGCGAAGTTCTTCGACATCGACTGGTCGCCGGTGAAGGAGGAGCTGCGGGACAGGGTGCTGCTGCCCATCCTGGGGGACCAGTACGGCATCGTCCTGGAGCGGGGGGAGCTGAAGCTGTCCTTCCGCGAGGGCGCCTTCTTCCTCCACTACTACGACCACCTGCTGCCGGTGGCGCCGCGTCAGTATTCCCGCATCCTCCGCCACGGCCTGGAGCGGCTGGAGTCACGGCTGGGCGGCGAGCACCCCGGCATGCTGGAGTTCCTGTCCATCCTCACCTCCGTCGACTACCTGCCGGAGCGCACGGAGGTGGATCGGGCCAAGGTGGTGGAGCGCCACCGGGAGAAGGAGGTCATCAAGCGCCGGCTGGCCGCGGTGGCGGCGGAGTTCCCGGAGGTGCTGGCCTACATCGAGGACAACGTCCGCGTCTTCAACGGTGAGCCGGGCAACCCTCGCTCGTTCGATCTGCTGGACTCGGTGCTGGCGGCGTGCAGCTACCGGCTGGCGCACTGGCGGGTGGCGGGCGAGGAAATCAACTACCGGCGCTTCTTCGACATCAACGGCCTGGCCGCGCTGCGCGAGGAGGACCCGGACGTCTTCCTGGAGGCCCACGCGCTCATCTTCCGCTGGCTGCGCGAGGGGCTCGTCACCGGGCTGCGCATCGACCATCCGGACGGCCTCTTCGACCCCACCGCCTACTTCCTGGACCTGCAGGAGGCGTACTTCGTGGAGCGGGCCCACGCGCTGTTCCTGGAGTCGTACCCGGAGGACGACACGCGCTGGCCCGCGGTGGAGCGCACGCTGCGAGAGCGCTGGCGCGCCGAAGTCACACAGCAGCCGGACAGCCCGCTGCGCAAGGCGCTGTACGTGGTGGTGGAGAAGATTCAGGGCGGCCGCGAGCGCATGCCCGAGTCGTGGGCCGTGCACGGCACCACCGGCTACCGCTTCGCCAACGCGGTGAGCGGCCTGTTCGTGCAGCCGGACGCGGAGAAGTCGCTGACGGAGACGTACGAGCGCTTCGTGGGTGGGCAGGCGGACTTCGCCGAGCTCGTCTACCAGAAGAAGCTGCTCATCATGCGCGTGTCCATGGCCAGCGAAATCAACGTGCTGGCGCACGAGCTCAACCGCATCTCGGAGATGAACCGGCGCACGCGCGACTTCACGCTCAACTCGCTGCGGCGGGCGCTGGTGGAGTTCATCGCCCTGTTCCCCGTCTACCGCACCTACGTGGACGGCTGGCGCCCGGAGCTGGACGGGCGTGACGTGCAGTACATCGAGTGGACCATCCAGCGCGCGAAGGAGCGCAACGCCACCACCAACGCGTCCATCTTCGACTTCCTGCGCGACATCCTCCTGCGCCGCTACCCGGAGCACACGGACGCGCGCGAGCGGGACGTCATGCTGCGCTTTGCGATGAAGCTGCAGCAGGTGACGGGGCCCGTCATGGCCAAGGGCCTGGAGGACACCGTCTTCTACATCTACAACCGGCTGGTCAGCCTCAACGAGGTGGGCGGCGAGCCGGAGCGCTTCGGCATCCACGCCAACACCTTCCACCTGCGCAACCAGGAGCGCGCGGAGCGGTGGCCGGCCAGTCAGCTCACCTCCAGCACCCATGACACCAAGCGCAGCGAGGACGTGCGCGCGCGCATCAACGTGCTGACCGAGGTGCCCGAGGAGTGGCGCAAGCGCGTGAAGAAGTGGGCCCGCCAGACGGAGAAGGCGGTGTCCCTGCTGCCCTCCGGCCCGGCGCCCACGGCCAACGACACGTACCTCTTCTTCCAGACGCTGGTGGGGGCGTGGCCCATGGGCGAGTCCCACTCCGCGGAGGAGCTGGCGGACTTCCAGCGCCGGGTGCGCGAGTACATGGGCAAGGCCATCAAGGAGGCCAAGGTCCGCACGTCGTGGACCAACCCCGACAGCGCATATGACGACGCGGTGGCGCGCTTCGTGGACGCCTGCTTCGACCCGAAGGTGACGGGCTCCTTCCTGGAGGACGTGCGGGACTTCAAGCGCTCCATCGAGCGGGCGGGCCAGTACAACGCCCTGGGGCAGTTGCTGCTGAAGATGGCCTCGCCCGGCGTGGTGGACACCTACCAGGGCTGCGAGCTGTGGGACTTGTCGCTGGTGGATCCGGACAACCGGCGGCCGGTGGACTTCACGCAGCGCGCGCGGCTGCTGGAGGCGCTGGACGCCGAGGCGGAGAAGGACCGGGGCGCGCTGAGCCGGCGGCTGGCGGCGCGCCTGGATGACGGGCACGTGAAGCTCCACGTGCTGGCGGAGTCCCTGCGGCTGCGCCAGCGGCGG
>JBKGHI010000549.1:0-1573 GCA_046520405.1 Myxococcus sp. 1LA | reverse complement strand
CCCGCGAAGTACTCGCTCGTGGAGAAGTTCGTCTTCGGGAGCGGTGGTGGCGCGGGGGAAGGCAATGATGACCTGGGCTCGGGGGGGCGGCGCGGGCGGTGGCGCAGTGCTCATCCGGGCGCGGACGATTTCGGGCGCGGGGCGCTTCACCGTGGACGGGCAAGCCGCCGACCACACGCCAGGCGACGATGGCGCGGGTGGTGGTGGCGCGGGCGGTGCCCTCATCCTCCGCGCGCAGGACTCGCTGGGCTGTGGGAGCGCCAAGGCTGGGGGCGGCAATGGCGGCAACGTCACCTATCCGAACTGGCTTCTGGGGCCGGGCGGTGGCGGCGGTGGTGGCGGTGTGCTGCTGCAAGCGGTGACGGTGTCGTGCCCCAGGAGCGTGCCGGGTGGCTCCGCCGGGACAGTGACGACGCCGGATGGTGGAACGCACGGCGCGGGCGTGGGGACCGAGGGCTTCGCCGAGGAGTACCTCACGGCCTATCGCGCGCCCGCGATGCCGACCGTCATCTCGCCTGTGCATGGAGCGGTGGGAGTGCCGCATCGGCCGCGTTTCGAGGGCCGGGCGGACCCTGGCGTTCGAGTCCTCGTGTTCGTCGATGGCGTCGAACGGGTCCAGGTGGGCTCGGGCACGGATGGCCTGTTCGTCGCGGGCATCCCCGCGCAGCAGGCGCCGCTCGACGTCGGTACGCACACGGTCCACGTGGTGACGGAGTCACTGGGGGCCTACAGCGAGCCCTCCGAGCCTGTGTCGTTCTCCGTCGCCGCCACGCTGGAGGATGGTGGCGTGGTGGTGGAGCCCATCCTGGTGATTCCGCAGGACGGTGAAACGGTGGGGACCACGCCGTTGCTCGCGGGGTTCGCGCCCAATGGGCTGACGGTGGGCATCGAGGTGGACAACGGCGCCGAGGTCATCATCCCCGTGGATGGCGTGGGCCGCTTCCGCTACCAGTGGCCCGCGGAGACGCCCCTGGCGCCGGGGCCTCACTTCGTCACCGTGCATTCCCACAACGAGGCAGGCATCAGCGGCCCGTACTCACAGCCCATCCGCTTCGAGTCCCAGCCCGTGGACGGTGAAGGCGATGGGGGCACGTCCGGGCAGGACGCGGGCACGACGCCAGGAGACGGCGGCACGCAGGTGCCGGAGGACGGCTGGCCGGTGCTGGTGGTGCCCGAGGAAGGCGAGGCGGTGGACTCCACGCCGCTGTTCGCGGGCGCGGCGACGGCGGGCGCCACGGTGGTCATCGAGCTGGATGGCAGCGAGGTCGCCACGGTGACGGCCGATGACACCGGCGCCTTCCGCTATCAGGTGCCTCGTGAGAGCGCGCTGCCGGTGGGCCCGCACAGTGTCGTGGCGCAGGAGCACCTCGTCACCTCCAGCCGGGTTCCCGCGCGCTCACGGACCACCGGCTTCGAGGTGCGGGGGCCCGCGGCGCTCGACGTGGGCTGTGGCTGCGGCGCATCCCCCGTGGGTGTGGTGGGCTCCTGGGGGCTGCTGGCGGGATTGGCCGCCCTGGCGCGGCGGGGGCGCGGATAGCGGAGCGGTCCGCGGGGCATCACACGCCCGCGCGGA
>JBKGHI010000548.1:0-1583 GCA_046520405.1 Myxococcus sp. 1LA | reverse complement strand
CCCGGAGTCCGCGCAGGCGGCGAAGCCCGCCGACGGTCTCTGGTGAGCGCCGCACGCCGCGCGAGGCCCGCGAGGCGCGTGAGCCCCGCGGCCGTGACAAGGAGCGCGAGAAGGACAAGGGCCGCCGGCCGCCGGAGGAGAAGCGCCGGGGCGACAAGCGCGACGAGGAGAAGGAGAAGGCCAAGCCGCGTCGCACCGACAAGATTGAGGACCTGCTGAAGGTGGGCCAGGAAGTCGTCGTCCAGATTTCCAAGGACCCCATCGGCACCAAGGGCGCGCGCCTCACCTCGCACATCTCCATCCCCGGCCGTCACCTGGTGTTCATGCCCACGGTGGACCACGTGGGCATCAGCCGCCGCATCTCCAACGAGAAGGAGCGCCGGCGCCTGCGTGAAATCGTGGACCGCCTGCGCCCGCCCGGGACGGGCTTCATCGTCCGCACCGTCGCGGAGAACGTCCCGCAGGAGAAGCTCGAAAGCGACATCCGGTTCCTCATCGAGGTGTGGAACCAGGTGGTGCGCAAGAACGAGAAGCGCGGCGGCCCCGGCCTGCTGCACCCGGACCTGGACCTCATCCTGCGCGCCACGCGCGACCTCTTCGCGCACGACGTGGAGAAGCTCGTCGTCGACGACCGCGAGGAGTACGAGCGCATCCTCGGCTTCGTCACCGCGCAGGACCCGGCGCTGAGGGACAGGGTGGCGCTGCACGAGGGCGACGACACCGTCTTCGACGCGTACGGCATCGAGCAGGAGCTGCAGCGCGCCACCCAGCGCAAGGTGTGGCTGAAGAGCGGCGGCTACCTCATCATCGACCAGGCCGAGGCGCTCACCGCCATCGACGTCAACTCGGGCCGCTACGTCGGCAAGAAGAGCCTCGAGGAGACCATCACCAAGATCAACGTCGAGGCGGCCAAGGAGATTGTCTACCAGCTCCGGCTGCGCAACATCGGCGGCATCATCATCTGCGACTTCATCGACATGGAGAAGGCGCAGAACCGCGACAAGGTCTTCAAGGCGCTGCAGGAGGCGCTGGGTCGCGACAAGGCCAAGACGAACGTGCTGCGCATCTCCGAGCTGGGCCTGGTGGAGATGACGCGCAAGCGCGTGCGCGAGTCCATTGGCCGCATGCTCCACGAGGACTGCCCGTACTGCGACGGCAACGGCTTCGTGAAGACGGCCACCACCGTGGCCTACGAAATCTTCCGGGAGATTCGCCGCGAGGCGCCGGGCTACAAGGACTCCACGCTGGTCATCAACTGCAACGCGGAAGTGGCGCGCCTGCTCCAGGGCGAGGAGCGCAACGAGCTGCGGCACCTGATGGACCGGTACAACAAGTCCATCCAGGTCAAGGCGCAGCAGAACTACCACCGCGAGCAGTACGACATCTACGGACGCTCGGCCACGGGCCCGGAGCACAAGGTGGCCTCGTCGCCCGGCTCGGGCGACGGTGAGCTGGCCATGCAGCAGCGCAAGCCCGACAGCAATGGCGGAGGAGGCTACGGCCGCCAGGAGCAGGGCCGGCGCGGCGGTGGTGGCGGCGGCGGCGGTAGCGGTGGCAGGGACCGGGGTGGTGAGCGCGGTGAA
>JBKGHI010000547.1:0-1587 GCA_046520405.1 Myxococcus sp. 1LA | reverse complement strand
GCATTGGCGCCGTGGGCGTGCCGTGGCTGCTGCTGGCGGGTGTCCTGGCGGGTGGTGGCTCCTCGCCGCGCTGCTGGGGTGTTCCAGAACCGGGTGCGCTGGTCCGTGGAGCTGCCTCCTTCCTCAAGCTCAACCTGGGGCGCTGCACGAGAACTTTGGACGCGTCCAGCGCCACCGGCACGCGCGGGTTGTGGACGGACGGCGGCAGGAAGCCACCGGCCTCGATGCTGGCCAGCAGGCCGGCGGGCGGCAGGTGCGCCGGATAGGGAAAGCTCCCGGTGAGCACCTCGTAGAGCACCAGCCCCAGCGAATACAGGTCATCCGTGGGGGCGAACGCGTAGCGGGAGCCCGACGGGCGCGGCTGGGCCCAGAAGCGCAGCGCCTCCGGGCTGCGGTAGCTGGGCGTGCCCGGGGGCAGGGTGTCCTCGGTCAGCACGGGCGAACACGCGTGGTCCCCCGAGCCGAAGTCCACCAGCACCGGCTGTCCGTCCGACGCGCGGATGATGATGTTGTTGCCCTTGATGTCGCGGTGGAGCACGCCCGCGCGGTGGATGGCGTCCAGGGTGAGCGCCAGCTGCTGGAACACCTGCACCGCGCGCCGGGGCGTGGGCGCCTCGGACAGGGCCCACTCGGACAGGGTGGGGCCCTCCACGTAGCCCATGATGAGGACCAGGTAGCCGGTGCGCGCGTCCGGCCACCGCCGGTAGCCCAGCAGCTTCACGACGTTGGGATGCTCCAGCCGCATGAGGACGTGGACCTCCTTCCACGTCCGGGCGTCCGCGCCGGGGGCGTCCTCCCCGGAGGGGCCCTGGAGCGCGAACTTCAGCGCCACCTGCCGGTGCGTCTCCGACTCGGCCAGGAAGATGGCGCCGAAGCCGCCGGTGGCCAGCCGCCGGATGATGCGGAAGGCACCCACCTCTTCTGCGTCCTGGAGCATCAACGGGTGCAGGTCCTCTCCAGGCCTCACGGGTGGGCTCCCATAGGACCTTGGAGGTCCAAATCAGACGGGGTTCCAGCGGCTGTCATTGTGGGCGGCGTCATTATTCAACCTTGGAGGTCCATAGCATGACGTTTGCCCTTTGAGGTAGTGTCCTGACTTGGGAGGTAGGTTTTGGGGCAGGGGATGCCCCAGGGCGGCGGACGGAAACTTGCAGGACCCGGCGAGCGTGCAACCCTCGGCCCTCATGCGTGAGCCCGTCGACCACAAGCTGGCAGCCCTGCTGGGAGGTGCCGCGCGTGACGCCCGCCTGCGGCTGGGGCTCACCCAGGGCGACGTCGCCGAGCGCATGGGCATGGCCATGGAGGTCTACAGCCGCCTGGAGCGCGGGAAGATGCTCCCCCGGACCCAGACGCTGCGCCGGCTGTGTGACGTGCTCCAGGTCTCCGCGGACACGCTGCTGGGCGTGGGCCGCTCCGACGGCGCGCCCGTCGCGCCCCGGAAGAAGGAGAAGGAAGACCCCGTGGAGCTGCGCCGGATGACGCGCAAGCTGCGGGAGCTGGAGCCCGGTCAGCTCCGCGCGGTGTCCCGGGTGGTGAACGCCGTCGTCACGGTGCTGCCCGCTCCGGCGCCGCCGCCCGCGGCCGTGA
>JBKGHI010000546.1:0-1594 GCA_046520405.1 Myxococcus sp. 1LA | reverse complement strand
GGTTGCCGCGCGCTACCAACTCGCGGCGTGACCTAACCTATTCGGCGCTCTAGCACCTTCCCGAAGCGATGCCCGGCCCTCTCCAGGTCCGCGAAGCCCGCCGCATCCCGAGACTCGTCGAGCAAGCGAAGGAACCCCTGCCCAAGATTCCACACCGGCCCCGTCCCAAGATAGGCGATGAGAGAGGCAGTCAGGGCAATCGCAATGACCTTCGTAATGGGCTCAGGCGCGACCAACATCACGAGCGCCGTTCCGATTATCGTCGTGACCATCGCCCGCAGGGCGGCAGGGTTCACCATGTCCCGAATCGCGTCCTCGACGCCGACTCACACCGTGTCGAGCGCGAAGTAGAGCGCGAGCATTCGCCGTTCAGAGGGGCCCAGCGAAAACCCACCGGCAAGCATGCTCAGGCAGCTATGGGGCTCGTCCTGCCGCTGGCAAATGCGCTCATATGCCGAGGGGGCCGACCTGCCTTGCGCGCCGTCAACGAAGCCCTCGGACGATGCGAGCAACGAGCGGCGACCGTCCTCCTCAACCTCCCTGAAGGCGACGTCGAGCCTCATGTCGAGCACGAGCTGCGCGACAGCCCGCTTGAACTCGTCTTTGCCTATCTCGACAGGGTCGGACTCGACTGGAGTGAAGGCGATTGGCTCTCCGCCCCCAGTGTTCAGATGCACGACACGAGTCGACGCGCACCCGCTCGCGAGCAGCAACAGTGCAGCAATTCCTAAAGCTCTCATGTAGCCCCCGGGTCAGCCCGCCAGAACATCGGCAAGCGAAAGGCCACATACCAGCCAAGTCTGACAATCTCTATGGTCCTACGAGACCATGGAAACCTTGAAGGTCTACTGCATCACCGGCATCTACGTCGTCCAGGACTGGGCAGCATGAAAGCCCGGCGAGCAGCGCGCCGATGGGCACCGCCGAAGGGCGCAACCGGCGACCGCCAGGCCGCCCTCTCCCCACGGCCCGGGGCACTTTGGCGGACCCACTTTACCATTCACTGTCGCTTCTGTATGAAGGCGGCCGGGCGGCTGCGGTGCGTACGCAGTTCACGGCGTCGCGAGGTCCCAGACCGACCGCGCCGATTCCGTAGCCGCCCGCTATCGCTCCACAAGCTTCGCAACGGCGAACCCGGCCCCAAGCCCGGCAAGCAGGGCCACGACGGCGACCTTGAAGGACACGTCCCCGGCCTGCTGGCATAACGATTCGTTCTCGGCGCGCAGCCGCTCAATCTCCGAAGCGGTTCGAATGCAGCGGCGCTCCGACAGCCAGCAGCCGCCCTCCACCTCGACGGCTGCCGTGCCTCCATTGGGGAAGAGCTGAGCGCGCTCGACGCTGATGACCTCCGAGCCCGACGCGGGAAGCGCGAGCAGCACGGCCAGCACGAGCGCGCCGAGCTTCACTTGCCGCCCCGGGAGTCGAGCTGCTCAAGCACAGCAATCGCCGCAGCCTTCTCCGCGACCTGCCCAGCGGCAATCGCTCCCGCAAGTTCGGCGCGGGCAATGGCGGCGCTCCCGAACAGAATCCGCTTGATGAGTGTTGATGGTCACCAAGAAGCGCAGATTTCTGGTCATGGGCGAGCCGGAGTTCG
>JBKGHI010000545.1:0-1605 GCA_046520405.1 Myxococcus sp. 1LA | reverse complement strand
CGCAGCGGCGCCCGGACGAAGGCGGGAGGCCCCCGGTGCCGGGGAGATTCTCGGGGGGCCCGGCGTGAGGGCTTCCGGCGGAGGCGGGGGCGGACGCTGCGGCGGGGCCTCGGGACGGGGGGCCGCTGCTTGGGGCGCGGGGCTGATCTCCGTGGGGAGCGGCTCCTGCGCGACGGAACGAGCCAACCGCTCCACGGCGTCCGCGGAGAGCGATTCCTCCTCCAGAGCGGCGGGAGGCGGCGGCGGAGGCGTGGCCGCCTGGGCTTCCGGATCCAACGCCGCGGAGAGTTTTGCGAAGCGCGGCGCCAGCGGCTGGCGGTAGATGGTGGAAACCCACTCGCGGACGCGGACCTCCGTGGCCACCCAGAGCTCGAGCGGCTTGCCCAGGAGGAAGCCGACCTCGTCGAGCTCCTTCTTGGGCACCGGATAGCCGCTGGCGACATGCAGCGTGTTGCCGTCCAGGGACAGGGGGACGACGCACAGGCGCTCGGCGATCTTCGGCGGGATGAAGGAGGCGACTTCGGGGTTGGGCTCGAAGTCCATCAGGTTCACCGGCATGAAGCCGGAGACCTCTCCGAGCAGCGCGAGCACGTCCGCCTCGCTGGCGATGCCCTGCTCCAACAACACGGAGTCCACCTGCCCGCCCAGGGTCTGGTGCTGACGCAGCACCTCCCCCGCCTTCTCCTGCGTGAGAAGCATGCGTGAGACGAGAAGCTGGGCGAGGCGGGCGGGCATGTAGGACGCGGCATCTTACGGCCGCGGCCGCAAGGCACAATGAGCCGGTGGTTCAGCTCGGTTGAACGACGAAGGTGGACGTCAGCTTGTCATGAAGCGTCTGCCCGCGCCGGTCGAAAAGCGCCATCCAGAAACCGCCCAGGAAGAAGACGAAGGACAGGCTGGCCAGCAGGGCACGGAGAATGGCCCGGCCCGGCGCCGGGGCGAGGCCATGTGTGTCCACCAGCCGCAGTCCCAGGACCAGTCGCCCGAGCGTCCGGCCGTTCCAGAGGAAGGCCGCCACCGCGCAGTATACGAGGGCGAGAATCAGGACGAGGAAAAACCCGGGAAGGAGGATGGTGTGGAAGGCGCGCAGCCAGGCCACGAAGGCATCCATCCCCCTGAGCCCCGCATCCGGCGTCTTCAGCCCCGTCACGGATGAGGCCAGGGTGATGTAGAGCGCCGCCACCCCGGCGATGGCCGCCGTGTCGATGGTGAAGGAGAGCAGCCGACGCCACAGGGAGGCCGGGCGGGCGCGCACTTCCGTGACGCCCGACGCGGATTTCACCTTGGCCGAGTGGGGAGGCGCCTTGATGGCCTCGGAGCGCGCCACGCCCACGGAGACACCGGGGAGGAGCGGCTCCATGTGCGGCAGGCCCGAAGGCGCGGCCGGGGACTCCTCCGGGGGGAGACCCGTGGGGGGCTCTCCCGCGTCTTCCATGCGGGGCAGGCCGGTCGGGGACGCCGCGTGCGCCGGGCGGGGAAGTCCGCCGGAAGGTGCCGCCTGCTCCATGCGGGGCAGGCCGACGGGCGCAATCGCCGGAGCGGCCATCTGGGCGGGAGCCTGCGGACGCGTCGCGGGCGCCACCGGAGGCGTGCCATAGGCCGGCG
>JBKGHI010000544.1:0-1624 GCA_046520405.1 Myxococcus sp. 1LA | reverse complement strand
CGCCGCCGGGAGGAGCCCCGCCGCCAGCAGGGCCACGGCCAGGCCGGTGGGGACGGGCGCCCGGCGCTCACCGGGGGACTCGGACCCGTTCGAGCGTTTGCTTCAGCACCTCGTCCGCGGTGATGCCTTCCACCTCGGCCTCGGCCTTGAGCAGCAGCCGGTGGTTGAGGACGCTGAAGGTGACGGCCTTGACGTCATCCGGGGTGACGAAGTCCGTGCCCATCAGCGCGGCGCGGGCCTTGGCCGCGGCGAGCAGGGCCTGGGCCGAGCGGGGGCTGGCGCCCAGGCGCACGCGCGGGTTGGCGCGCGTCTCCCGGACGATGGCCACCACGTACTGCAGGATGGAGTCGTCACACGACACGCGCGCGGCGCGCGACTGGAGCTCCAGCAGCGTGGGGGCGTCCAGCACCTGGCTGGTGGTGGCCGGCTTGCCTTCGCGCTGATGGAAGGCACGGAGCATGGTGGTCTCGGCCGAGGCCTCCGGGTAGCCCACGCGCACGCGCATGAGGAAGCGGTCCAGCTGGGCCTCCGGCAGCGGGTAGGTGCCTTCCAGCTCCAGGGGGTTCTGCGTGGCCACCACGAAGAAGTGGGGCGGCAGCGCGTGGGACACGCCGTCGATGGTGACCTGCCGCTCCTCCATGGCCTCCAGGAGCGCGGCCTGCGTCTTGGGCGGGGTGCGGTTGATTTCGTCCGCGACCACCACCTCCGTGAAGATGGGGCCCTTCACGAGCCGGAAGGCGTTGTCCTGCGGCTGGAAGACGTTGGTGCCCAGGATGTCCGCCGGCATCAGGTCCGGGGTGAACTGGATGCGCGTGAAGAGCAGCCCCAGCGCCCCGGCCATGCTCCGCGCGGTGAGCGTCTTGGCGACGCCGGGCACGCCCTCCAGGAGCACGTGGCCGCGCGCGAGGAAGGCCGTCACCAGGTCCTCCACCACGCGCTGCTGTCCGAAGACGGCCGCGTCGAGCGCGGCGGTGAGACGGGAGAGAGGAGAGGCGTCGGACATGGTGGCCGGGGACGCTAGCCCGCTGCCGCGGATGGCGGCAGCGGTTTTTCATCCGGAGCGCGGAGGCTCAGTTCGCCGACTGGCCCTTGAGCCCCAGCAGCGTGCCGCCCAGCGCGGCGACCGCGCCCAGGATGGCGATGTAGACGCCGAAGCTGGGCGACGAGTTCATCATCTCCGAGTTGCCAATGGGCGTGGGCACCATCGTCGTGTCGGACGACACCTTGATGTAGATGATGCACCAGATGAGGCAGACGATGCTGATGACGAGCTGACCCATCCACGGCACCACCGGGTTCACGTTGGGCAGCGAGCCCTTCACGCGAATCGTGACGGCGGTGAGCAGGAGGATGGACATGATGAAGGCGCCGCAGCCCAGGCTCATCAGGCCGAGCACGTCACCGTCCACCGCCGTCTCCTTCCAAGGCAGGAAGCACGACATCAGCACCAGCGCCGCGCCCCAGAAGGCGACCTTGTCGCCACCGTGAAGCTGACCGAACAGCACCTTCGCGTCGCGGATGAGCTCGTCGGGGTCGGCGACGGCGCTGCCACGCTCGTCGGAGTCCGGGCGGTCCCACGGGTCCGAGGAGGCCACGGGCGCGGGGGCACGGGGCAGGCGCCTTG
>JBKGHI010000543.1:0-1663 GCA_046520405.1 Myxococcus sp. 1LA | reverse complement strand
GCCGCGAGGCCCGCGAGGTGAGCGCGCGCCGGGGCACGCTGTGCTCGAACGTGGTGGCCGCGAAGAAGGGCGAGACGACCAAGTTCGAGAACTACTATGGCCACGAGGAGCCGCTGTCCCAGGCCCCCTCGCACCGCGTGCTGGCGCTGCTGCGCGGCGAGGAGGAGGGCGTACTGAAGGTGAAGCTCGCCCTGCCGGACGATGAGGTGAAGGGCCTGCTCGCCGGACGCGTGGTGACGAAGCCGCAGTCCCTCTTCGCCCAGGAGCTGCGCGCCGCCGTGGAGGACAGCTGGGACCGGCTGATGGGCCCGTCGCTGGAGGCGGAGCTTCGCGCGGAGCTGAAGGAGCGCGCGGACCGGCAGGCCATTGGCGTCTTCGGGGAGAACCTGCGCCACCTGCTGCTCACGCCGCCCGCGGGCGCTCGCGCGGTGCTGGCCCTGGACCCGGGCCTGCGCACGGGCACCAAGCTGGCGATGATGGACGTCACCGGCAAGGTGGTGGAGACGCTGACGCTCTACTCGGAGCGCGGCGCGGACGAGCGCGCCCGCGCGGCGAAGCTGCTGGCCGCGGTGGTGCAGAAGCACAAGCCGGAGCTCATCGCCGTGGGCAACGGCACGGGCAGCCGCGAGGCGGAACTCTTCGCGCGTGACACGCTGAAGGCGATGGGCTCGCAAGTCCCCGTGGTGTCGGTGAGCGAGCAGGGCGCGTCCATCTACTCCGCCTCCGAGGTGGCGCGAGACGAGTTCCCGGACCTGGACGTCAGCCTGCGCGGCGCGGTGTCCATTGGCCGGCGCCTCCAGGACCCGCTGGCGGAGCTGGTGAAGATCGACCCCAAGAGCATCGGCGTGGGGCAGTACCAGCACGACGTGGACCAGGGCCTGCTCAAGAAGAAGCTGGGCGAGGTGGTGGACTCGTGCGTCAATGCGGTGGGCGTGGACGTCAATACCGCGTCACCGCAGCTCCTGGAGCACGTGTCCGGCGTGGGGCCGTCGCTGGCGAAGAAGCTGGTGGCGCACCGCGCGGCGAAGGGGCGCTTCACCACGCGGCGCGAGCTGCTGAAGGTGAGCGGCCTGGGGCCCAAGACATTCGAACAGGCGGCGGGCTTCCTGCGCGTGCGCGGGACGGAGCCGCTGGACGCCAGCGCCGTGCACCCGGAGCGCTACGGCGTGGTGGAGCGCATGGCCAAGGACCTGGGCGTGGCCGTGAGCGCGCTGGTGGGCAACGCCGAGCTGGTGCGCAAGATTGACCCCAAGCGCTACCTGGGGCCGGACCTGGGCGAGATGACGCTCAAGGACATCCTGGCGGAGCTGGAGAAGCCCAGCAGAGACCCGCGTGGCGACTTCACCGCGCCCCAGCACCGCGAGGACCTGCGCTCGCTGGAGGACGTGAAGGAGGGCATGGTGCTCCAGGGCGTGGTGACGAACGTCACCGCGTTCGGCGCCTTCGTGGACGTGGGCGTGCACCAGGACGGCCTGGTCCACGTGTCGCAAATCTCCACGCGCTTCGTGAAGGACCCCTCCGAAGTGGTGAAGGTGGGAGACCGGCTGACGGTGCGCGTGCTCACCGTGGACCTGGCGCGCAAGCGGCTGGCGCTCTCCGTGCGCGCGGTGCAGGAGGGTGGGGCGCCGCACCTCGGCCGTCCGCACGCCGGCGGCGCCACGGG
>JBKGHI010000542.1:0-1663 GCA_046520405.1 Myxococcus sp. 1LA | reverse complement strand
CCACCGGCGCGGGACGCCCTCGCCCACCAGGACGCGCAGCCCGAGCACGCGGTGCAGGGCTTCCTCGTGCCGCCCGCCTGACGCGCGCCCCTTCTCCCAGGGCATGCGTCGAGACATTCCGCCCGCCCAGACTGCCGAGCAGCTCCGCCGCAAGCGCGTGAGGGACGACTACGCCCGCGACCTGCGCCGACTGCGTGGCGAGCCCGAAGCCCCTGCCCCGGCCCAGCCCACCTATGCCCCGGACGGGAAGTGCTGGTGCCGCGGGCCCGCGCTGCGGCACGGTAACCGCGTAATCTGCGGTCTGGGCACGCACGACGGCTGAGATTTCACCAGAGCGGCCGTAAGCCCGCTCCACCCTGGCCACTCCAAGAGCCAATGGGTCAGCCCCACCCCATCGCTGACAATTTCACCCATTGACGGCGGCCAGCTACCGAGGCGCAATGCTGTCGGCAACGCTATCAAGCGACGCGTTTCTCACGACAGGGATCCAATGCGCCTCCGCGAAATACAACAAAAGATCGACCTAGCCGGCCTCCCAGATGCACTATCAATTACTAGTTCACCACCAGGGTTCCAGGTATCAGGACTAGACAGACTTCGTCACAGCCTTCCCGTCCTACTTGACATCCCCGGCCTGAGTCGAAACGTCAAGAAACTCCTAAGCAACCCATTGCTCTCAGATCACTTTGGCGACAGCGTAACCGCCCCAGGCGGTATCGCAAATCAGCTTAACGAAACATACGCGGACCTCATACAAAGCACCAAACAACTAAGGGCAGCAATATCAGCCTCGATACCACGAACTCCCGAACACTCAATATCGATACAAATACAAGAACCGGAAGACCTCGGGCAATTGGCGGAGACGATCACCTCAATCAACAGGCTCTTTCGCGTCCTGGCGTCCGTAAGCGTCTCCGGCGAAAAACCGCTTGCCAACCAACCAGCGGTTGCCGCATTCGACAGCGGTTCGTTCTGGATTGAAGTCGCGCTAGACACCGGAAGCGCAGTTACGCTCATTGGCGTCGTCACACGTTCCGCCCACAAACTGCTCGCCGAATATCAACAAGCCCAGAAACTGCGCGCGTTACTCGACGCCGCAAACATTAAGATAGGCGACATGCAGTCAGCCAAGGACTTCAACACACAAGTGCGACAAGGACTGGCCGACGCCATTTGCGCTCAACTCAAAAAGGGCTACCTCAGCAAAAATGACACGGAATCAATCAACTCGGCCAAACAGGCGATTCTTGAACAGGCAAAACTAATCGAGCAAGGCGTCGAAATGATGCCACAACTGACTGCCCCCGCAGCCCAACAGCAAGCATTCCCCACAAGGGAAGAGCGCGCCCTGTTCCATGCCGGGAAGGAAAACGAGCTACTGCTAACTGCACAAACGGAGTCTTCACTGGAAGAGAAGACGAACACGGACGCCAACGAAGGGCCAAGCAATACAGACTGACGCACTACGCGCCCGCAACGCCAGCAGCAGGCACAAATACTTGCATCACGCCCCGTGCCAGTTAACTTCCTGGAACGGGGCGTATTGCATCACCAGCCGAACGTGAGCCGAGCCCCGACACCGGCCATCCGCTCACGTGTGTTGGCCTCACCGAAGGCGAATAGCCCGAGGTTGGACCGGAGCCGCGCCCCCGCCTCCAGG
>JBKGHI010000541.1:0-1681 GCA_046520405.1 Myxococcus sp. 1LA | reverse complement strand
CCGGTGGCCCGGGAATGACGCGGCGTCGGAGGGGCTCCGGTAGCGTGGGCGCGCGCCGCCATGACGGTCCTCCCCGTGCGAGGCGCGGTGGCGAGCGTCGCGGGACGCCTCCGCTTGCGGGGCCACGGGGCGCGCGGGCTCGTCACCGCCGTAGCCGGTGCGGTCCCACGACCGATAGTCGGCGCGTTGGTGGGCCAGCTCGACGTCCTGCTCACCGGTGTCGTGCTGGGGCCCCCAGCCGGTGGCATAGCGGCTGTCGCGGTCATCCCGGCCGTAGGGGCCGCTGTCCTCCAGGGGCGCGCCGTAGGCGTCCTCGCGCGTCCCGTCGTCCACCTGGGTGCGCGGCAGGGCCATGCGCAGCGTGGCCGCGCGGTGGTAGCGGCCCTGCCGAGTGGAGGACTCCTCGTCGCGAGCGGGGTTCCAGCCGGTGAGGTCGGATTCAGCGCGCTCGCGCGAGCCGGGAGGCGCCACGTCCGCCTCGCGGTGGGCGGTGGGCTCGGAGGGGAGCGTGCGCCGCGCGCCGTGGGTTTCGTCCCTGCCGTTGTCCGTGCTTCTGTGGGCCATGACTGTCCTCGGGCGAAGTCGGGTTCAAACTGCAACGCTGGTGTTGCGGCCGCGCGCCACCAAGGTGCGGGCGTCCAGGCGAGCGCGTGCCCGTCCCGTCCTGGCGCGCCTCAGCCCGCCGCCAGCGCGTCTCCCAGGCGCACCAGGCCGCTGAATTCCTCCAGCTCGGCGCCCGCGTCGGGCGCGGCCACCGCGAGCGTCCCGCTGGGGAGGTGCTGGGTGAGGCCGTCGAGCAGGGCGCGGTGGGCGTTGGAGCGCTCCTTCTCCAGGGCGGCCAGGCGCGACAGGGCCGCCACGGCGTGCTCCGCGTGCCGGTCCCCGCCCGTGTGCTCCAGCAGGGCCTCCGGGGCCGCGAGCACGTCGTCGTGGGCCCAGCTCCGGTTCAGCACGTAGCCAGCGAAGGGCAGGCCGCGCCGGGCCAGCGTCTCGCGGAACCAGGTGGCCTCGTGCAGGGACGCGGGTTCGGGGGAGGTCACCAGCAGGAAGGCCGCGTCGGGTGAGGCCAGCCGGTGGCGCAGCCGCTCCGTGTGCAGCCGCATGCCGGAGAAGAGGCCGCCAAAGGCGCCGATGAAGCCGCGCATCTCCTGGGTGAAGTGGGCGCCGAAGATGCCCGCGAGGACGCGGTCCACCACCGCCTGCGTGCCCTGCCACAGCCGTCCGCCGCGCGTGCGCCGCTCCGGCCCGAACAGCGACACGATGCGCTCGTCCAGGAAGCGCGCCAGCCGGCCGGGCGCGTCCAGGAAGTCCAGCGCGTGCCGGCTGGGGGGCGTGTCCAGGAGGATGAGCTCGTAGCGGCCATCCGCGAGGAAGCCGTCCAGGGCCTCCGCGGCGGCGTACTCCTGCACGCCCGCGACCAGCTCGGAGAGGAAGCGGTAGAGGCGGTGCTCGACAATGGCGCGCGCCGCGTCGGGGGAGGGGGCGAGCCGGTGCACCATGCGCTCGAAGATGGCGCGTGGGTCCAGCATCCACACGTCCAGGTGGCCTGGGCCCTGGGGGCCGTCGGCGAAGAGGCGCTCGGGGGGAATGGGCGTGGGCTCGGAGCCACTCTCCTGCAGGCCCATGGTCTCCGCGAGCCTGCGCGCCGGGTCGATGGTGAGCACCAGCACCCGGCGCCCCG
>JBKGHI010000540.1:0-1708 GCA_046520405.1 Myxococcus sp. 1LA | reverse complement strand
GCGGCCGCGCCCACCGCGGAGCCCACGGCCGAGCCCGCCGCCGCGAACGCGGGCAAGGTCCGCTTCAAGCTGATGAGCCAGCCCTCCGGCGCCCGCGTCTTCTACCGGGGCAAGGAGCGAGGCGTCACGCCCTTCACCCTGGAGATTCCGTCCGGCCAGGATGGCTCCGTCACGGTGGAGCTGACCTTCGCGATGGAGGGCTACCAGATGGAGACCGTCGTGACGGGCGGCACCGGCGAGGTGGTGCTGTCGCAGAAGCTGCAGAAGCGCCGGGGCGGCGCGGGCGGCGGCCGTCACGTCGAGGTGGCTTCCGTGAGCACGGACGAAACGGTTGACGAGGTCGAGCCGGTGGCCACCCCGGGCGGCATGTCCGCGCCGGTGATGCTCGCGCCCACGGTCTCCCCCGCCTCCGAGCTGCCCGTCGCGGCGGCCGTCGGCGCGGCCTCGGCCGCGGCGTCTGATCCGACGCCGGCCAAGGGCTCGGCGACCGCTGGACTGGCGCTGCCCGTCCTCCCGACCGCCGCCGTGGCCTCCGCGCGAGGTGACGTGCTCCCCTACAACGAGGACATGCCCCGCCCGGAGCTGGTCGACCAGGGCAAGGACATCATCTACACGCGCGAGGCGATGGCGGCGAAGTCGAGCGGGGTGATGATTGCCCGCTGCACCATCACCCAGCAGGGCCGCGTGGAGAAATGCCGCACCATCAAGTCCGTGGCTCACATGGAGCGCGCGGTGCTGGATGCCCTCACGTCCCGCACCTACAAGCCCATCGTCTACAAGGGCTACCCTGTGAATGTGGACTACACCTTCAGCATGCGCCTGGTGGCACCGCGCCGCTGAGGAGGCCGTCGTGACGTCCCCACCGGACCGGGCGCGCGCCGCGCGTCAGGCTCCGGTGGAGGGCACCACGGGCGGCGCGGGTGGAACCGCGGGCACACCGCCCGGCGGCACGCCCCAGTCCACCACCGGCCAGCCCCGCTTCCGGGCGTGGCGTCGCAGCCGGTGGTCCGGGTGGACCGCCACGGGTCGCCCCACCACCTCCATCACCGACAGGTCCGAATACGAGTCGGTGTAGAAGGCACACGCTGACAGGGACACGCCCGCCTCGCGCACGTAGGCCTCGGCACAGACGCGTTTGCCCTCGCCAAAGCAGATGGTGCCCAGGGCGCGCCCGGTGTGCCGCCCCTCGGCGTCGACCTCGAAGCGGTTGCACAGCACCGCGTCCAGCCCCAGCTCGCGCGCCACCAACTCCGACAGGTAGCCGGTGGACGACGTCAGCAGGACGAGCCGCTCTCCGGCGCGCCGGTGCGAGTCCAGCACGGCCCACGCCCCAGGCCGGTAGAGCGGCCGCACGTGCTCCTCATAGAAGACGGCGGTCCGTTCCTGGAGCGGCTTCGCCAGCGTCCCCGCGAGCTGCGCGATGGCCTTCGCCACGGCGTCCTGCATGGACACGAAGCCCAGGTGGTAGCGCGCAATCCAGAGGCTGGCGCGCAGCGCCTGGAAGCGGGAGATGTGCCCCAGCTCGAGCTCGCGGCGAATCCACAGCGAGCCCGAGTTGGCGGCGATGAGCGTCTTGTCCAGGTCGAAGAATGCGACGGCCACGGCTGGACCTCTAATCCCGCGGGAGGGGCGCCGCAGCGCGGAGTGCACGCCGCCGGACTCGCGCCAGGACGAGCGCGGCCAGCCCCAGCCCCAGCCCAGCGTCACC
>JBKGHI010000053.1:0-40652 GCA_046520405.1 Myxococcus sp. 1LA | reverse complement strand
CGACGTCCGCGCCACCGCGAAGAGCGCCACCGGCCGGTGGCCGTCACCGCCGTGCCGGCCACCGCCGACTCACCCGAGACACCCGGCGCCGCCTCGGGCTTGGCCGCCGTCGGCGCATCCGGCGTCTTCAGGGGCGTGACGGCCGTCTCCTCGTCATCGTTCGGGGAGCCGAAAATCCGGGGCTCGTCGGATTCCTCTCCACCCGCCGCGTCCGCCGGAGGCGCCTTGGTCGTCTTCACCGGCTGGGTGGTGGCGGGGGGCTTCTTGCTGGACTTCTTCTTCCGCGCGGACTGGCCGTAGGCGGGAGAGGTGGCCAGCATGAACGCGAGGAGCAGGGAGCATCGGCGGAACGTAGTCACGTCGCGGATGCTAGCCGAGCCAGGGCCCCGTCTCAAAAGCCCTGCTGCGCGAGCGGGCCCCTCCGGGGTGGGGAGGGACCCGCGATGCGGACGGTGATTCCGCCCTGACTAGACGTCCAGGTCCTGGACCTCGCCGGCGCGCTCCATGATGAACCGGAAGCGGGCGCTGACGTCCTTGCCCATCAAGTCATTGATGAGCCGGTCCGTCTCCAGGGGCTTGTCGATGGTGACGCGCAGGCTCATGCGATGCTTGGGATCGAGCGTCGTCTCCTTCAGCTCGTCGGGCGTCATCTCACCCAGACCCTTGAAGCGCATGATGTTGGGCTTGGCGTTCCCCTTCGCCTTCTCCTTGATGATGCGGTCGCGGTCCGGCTCGTCCAGCGCCCAGTACGTCTCCTTGCCGATGTCCACGCGGTACAGCGGCGGCTGGGCGATGTGGATGGCGCCGCTCTCGATGAGCGGGCGCAGGTGCCGGTAGAAGAAGGTGAGCAGCAGCGTGGCGATGTGGTGCCCGTCGCTGTCGGCGTCCATCAGCAGGAAGACGCGACCGTAGCGCAGCTTGCTGATGTCGAAGTCGGAGCCGATGCCGCAGCCCAGCGCGGACACGATGTCCTGGAGCTCCTTGTTCGTCGTCACCTTGTCGGTGGACGCCTGCTCCGCGTTGAGCACCTTGCCGCGCAGCGGGAGGATGGCCTGGGTGCGCCTGTCGCGGCCCTGCTTGGCGGAGCCGCCTGCGGAGTCACCCTCCACGATGAACAGCTCGCTCAGACCCGGGTCCGTGGACGAGCAGTCCGCCAGCTTGCCCGGCAGGTTGAGCCGGTGGCTGACCGCCGTCTTGCGGCTCACCGCCAGTGACGCGGCGCGGCTGGCCTCGCGCGCGCGGGCGGCCAGGACGATGCGCGCCACCACGGACTCCGCGATGGACTTGTTGTCGTTGAGCCACTTCTCCAGCGCCGGACGCAGCACGCCGTCCACCTGGCCGGAGACTTCGGGGTTGTTGAGCCGCCCCTTCGTCTGGCCCTGGAACTGCGGCTCCACCACGTAGGTGGACAGGATGGCGGTGATGCCCTCGCGGATGTCCTCCGCGGTGAGCGTCACGCCCTTGGGCGCGATGCCGTGCGTCTCGATGTAGTTGCGCACCGCCTTCACCACCGCGCTGCGCAGGCCCGCCTCGTGCGTGCCGCCCAGCGGGGTGGGGATGCCGTTGACGTACGAGCGGATGTGCTCGTCGGTGGCCTCCGTCCACGCCAGCGCCGCCTCCAGCCGCACCCCGTTGTCACGCGAGTGGTAGAAGGCCGCGCTGCCCGCGGGCACCAGCGGCTTGTTCCGCTCCGTCACCACCTTGGTGAGGTACTCCGCGATGCCGCCGTCGTGCTTGTACGTCACCGACGTGGGCGGGCTGGACGTCTCGTCCTTCCAGACGACCGTCATGCCCTTGTGCAGGTAGCTCTTGGCCTCCAGCCGCTCGCGCACCAGCTCCGCGTCGAACTTCAGCTTCTCGCCGAAGATCTCCGGGTCCGGTTCGAACGTGACGGCGGTGCCCGTGCCACGCGCGGCGCCGTCCACCTTCAGCGTGCTGGTGGCCTTGCCGCGCGCGTACGTCTGCACGTGCTTCTTGCCGTCGCGCTTGATCTCCACGACGAGCTTGCGCGCCAGCGCGTTCACCACCGAGCTGCCCACGCCGTGCAGACCGCCGGAGTGGATGTAGTTGCCCTGCTCGAACTTGCCGCCCGCGTGAAGCGTCGTGAGGATGACCTCCACGGCCGGCTTCTTGTGCTTGGGCATGATGTCCACGGGGATGCCTCGCCCGTTGTCCACCACCGTGACGCTGCGGCTGTCCTTGTGGAGCGTCACCTCCACCGTGGTGGCGAAGCCGTTGATGACCTCGTCCACCGAGTTGTCGAGGATCTCCCACAGCAGGTGGTGATACCCCGTGCTGTCGGTGCCGCCGATGTACATGGCCGGGCGCTTGCGCACCGGCTCCAGGCCTTCCAGGACCTGGATGTCCGCGCCTGTGTAGGTTTCCTTCTTCGTCGCCATGGCGTCCTCTGCCTAGTCCTTCTTCTCGGGCAACGGGATGAAGGTGACGGCACGCGCCACCTCCTTCACGGCGTCGCGCTTCGACATCTCGTGGCCCTTGCCGCCGCGGCCCGTCACCTCGTACTTCGCCGGGGACAGGTGCAGCTTGCGGCCCTTCCGCGTCTCGAACTCCAGCTTCGCGTCCTTCTGCGAGGGCGACACGGCGAGGAAGTCCACCACGCGGTCGTCGCTGTCCACCTTGATGACGGTGACGCCCTTGCCCGGGCCGGCCAGCTCGTTGACCTCCGCCACCTTGCACACCAGGGCGCTGGTCTTCTCCGTCAGCACCGCCAGCAGGTCGCGGTCCGTCACCGGCTGCACGCCGATGATTTCATCGCCTTCGCCCGTCTTCGCGTAGCGGCGGCCCGCGCGCGTGGAGACCTCCAGGTGCGGCTCCAGGAGGAAGCGCATGCCCAGGCCCTGCTTCGTCACGCCCACCAGCTTCTGCGGGCGCGGCAACCGCGCGTCCAGCGACACGGCGGACACCACGCGCTCGCCGTCGTCGAACTTGAAGAACTTCTGCACCGGCTCGCCGTAGCCCGTGGAGGCCGGCACGTCGTTGAAGCGGGTGACGTACGCGGTGCCGAAGTTGCTGAACAGCACCAGATTGGCCTTCAGGCTGCCGGCCAGCACCGCCATCACCGCGTCGCCTTCACGCAGGCGGGTGGTGGACGGGTCCTTCACCTCGCGCACGCGCTTGACCCAGCCGTCGCGGGTGATGACCACGTGCGCGTCCTCGTCCGCGATGAACGCCTCGGCGCTGAACTCCATCTCCTCGGCGCCCGCGCCGCCAATGCGCGTGCGGCGCTTGTCGTTGTAGCGCGTCTTCATCTCGCCCAGCTCGTCCCGGACGGTGCTCCACACCTTCTTCTTGTCCTTGAGGATGCCCTGGATGCGCTTGATTTCGGCGCGCTTCTCCTTGAGCTCCTTCTCCACGACGAGGATCTCCAAGCGGGCCAGCTTGTAGAGCTTCATCTCCAGGATGGCGTCCACCTGGACTTCATCCAGCTTGAAACGCGCGATGAGCTTCTTGGCCGCGTCCTGCTTTCCTTCCGACGCGCGGATGATTTTGATCATCTCGTCGAGCGCGTCGTAGACCTTCTCGAAGCCCTCCAGGATGTGGACGCGCCGGAGCAGCTCGCCCAGCTCGTGCTCGAAGCGCTTCGTCACCACGTCGAAGCGGAAGTCGAGGAAGTACTGGAGGATGTCCTTGAGGTTGAGCCGCTGCGGCGTGCTCAGCTCGGGGTTGTCCTTGATGGGGACCAGGCAGGTGAGGTTGACGCCGAAGTTCGTCTGCAGCGGCGTCTGCTTGTAGAGGTACGCCATCACCAGCTCGGGGTTGGCGTCCTTCTTCAGCTCCAGGACGATGCGCACGTCCTTGGTGGATTCGTCGCGCACGTCGGTGATGAGCGGCAGCTTCCGCTCGCGCACCAGGTCGCCGAACTTGGCCACCAGCGTGGACTTGTTCACCGTGTAGGGGATGGAGGTGATGACAATCTGCTGGCCGCCCCGCTTGAGGTCCTCCAGCTTGTACTCACCGCGGATGCGGATGCTCCCCTGGCCCGACTCGTAGATGTCCCGCAGCTCCTTCTTGTCGTTGAGGATCTGCCCGCCGGTGGGAAAGTCCGGGCCCTTCACCCACTTGAGCAGGTCCTTCGTCAGCAGCTGCGGGTTCTCGATGAGCGCCACCAGCGCGTCCACCAGCTCGCCCAGGTGGTGGGGCGGGATGTTGGTGGCCATGCCCACGGCGATGCCCGTGGTGCCGTTCATCAAGAGCTGCGGCACCCGCGCGGGGATGACCACCGGCTCCTGGAGCGTGCCGTCGTAGGTCGGCCGGAAGGCCACCGTCTTCTTGCCCAGCTCCGTCAGCAACTCGCTGGACAGCATGGCCAGACGGCACTCGGTGTAGCGCATGGCCGCCGCGCCGTCGCCGTCCAGCGAACCGAAGTTGCCGTGGCCGTCCACCAGCGGGTAGCGCAGCGAGAAGTCCTGCGCCATGCGCACCAGCGCCTCGTAGATGGAGGCGTCACCGTGCGGGTGGTACTGGCCCATCACACTGCCAACCACCTTGGCGGACTTCTGGTACTTGGCTTCATGCGTCAGCCGGTGGTCGTGATACATGCCGAAGAGGATGCGGCGCTGCACCGGCTTGAGGCCGTCCCGCACGTCCGGCAGGGCGCGCGAGGTGATGACCGACAGGGCGTAGTTGATGTACCGGCGGCGCGCCTCGTCCGCGAGCGAGGCCGGCACGGAGCCGTCACCGTTGCCACCCGCGGCGGCGCCACCACCGCCGCCGCCTCCCCCGGCCCCCTGCTTCTTCCGCGTTTTCGTTTCGGCTTCTCCGAGCATGGTCGTCAATCCACAGGTGAGAACGCCCCGCACCCCGAACGCGGCGCGCGACCCGCGCACTCCTCACGTTGGGGTAGCAGAGGTATGTAACAGGGCGCCGGGACTACCATGCCACCCTGACATTGGGAACGAATTCGGGGGGTTGCGCACTCTCCAACAGTGCCCACCTATACACCTGTCCAGTCCTGTCTGCCAGCAGAACGCCACTCCAACCCCGCGGAATTCCGAGGTCGGAGGGTTCCTGGATGGGGGAGGGTGCGGGCGGACCCCCTACGGTGTCGCGTCGCGGGCCTTCCCCCACGAGCCATCCTTGAAGATGCGCACGCCCTTGCCGCTCCCGCCGCCAATCATCCCGGGGATGGTGGCCTGGAGCGGCTTGGCGCCGGGCGGCTGGTAGACGACGCGGGCCTTGCGCGCGGCGGGCAGTGCGGCGTTGGTGGCGTCCACCAGGATGTAGAGGGTCTCTCCGTCCACGTGGAGGCGCTCGGGGTCCTGGCGGTGGTTGAACTCGGCCAGCAGCTCGCCGTCATCCACGGAGGACGCCTCGCTGCCCAGCAGGCGCACCTTCACCCGCAGCCAGCTCACGGGCGGGCCGCCTTCCTGCTTCGCGTAGTCGCGCACGCCCTGGATGACGACGGCGACGTCCGCGCCGTTGCCGGGCGCGTTCTTCGCCGCCAGGCGCAGGCCCGTCTGCTTGCTGTTGTCGGTGTCGAGCAGCAGCGTGGTGTTGGCGCAGCGGTTCTTGCACTCGTCGCCAAACGGCACCTTGTCGAAGCGCAGGCGCATGGCGAAGTCACTGCCTTGGGGGCCAATGACGGCGTTGACGATGACAGGTCGCTCCCCGTCTGGAGGCGCGGTGTAGCGGAAGGTGGCGCGCTCCTTGGCGGCGAAGGCGGTGCCGGCGAGCAGGGTGCAGAGGAGCAATGGGCGCTTCACGTGGAGACCTCCCCAGGGGCCAAAAGGACCTATTCAAGAGGGAAGGGGCCCGCCGCTTCAAGTCCCGGGCGTTAGAGTGGGGCTTCCCACGAGGAGGATTTCGCGATGCGTGAACCGTACGTGCGGCAGCTCAAGCTCGGGCCCATGGACAACTTCGTCTACCTGGTGGGCCCCCGGCATTCGGATGAAGTGGTGGTGGTGGACCGGCGTGGGACGTGGAGGCCATCGAGCAGGCGGTGAGGCAGGACGGCAAGCGCGTGGTGGGCGCGTTCGTCTCGCATTGCCACTTCGACCACATCAACGGCCTGCCGGACCTGCTGTCGAAGTGGGACGTGCCGGTGTTCGCGCAGCGTGAAGAGGTCCAGTTCTCCCCGGAGCTGCGGGAGCTGGGCGGCGCGCTGCGGCCCCTGGGGCCGGGGGATGACGTGCGCGTGGGGGCGGAGACGTTCCAGGCGTTGCACACGCCGGGGCACACGCCGGGCTCGCACTGCCTGCTGGCGGGTGACGCGCTCGTGTCGGGAGACACCGTGTTCATCAACGGCTGCGGCCGGTGTGACATGAGCGGTGGCAACCCGGAGGAGATGTACCGCTCCCTGTCCCAGGTGCTGGCGAAGGTGCCCGACAGCGCGAAGCTGTATCCGGGCCACGACTACGCGGACGTACCGGTGACGTCCATGGAGACGGTGCGGAAGAAGAACCCGTACTTCGCCTTCGACAACGTGGACGCCTTCGTCGCGTTCCGCATGCGGCCACGGAAGTAGCCGCTCGCGCCGCGTCGCCGGTGTCTGACGGCCGACGGGGGCTTCACCCCGAGGACACGTTTACCCAGAGTGCGCGCCTGTCTATTGAATCGGACCCGGCAGGAGGGGGCTTTCGCCTGCCGTGTGTCCTCGCAGTCCAGGCGTCGAGTCAGGAGTGTTCTCATGTTTCAGGAGCAGCTTTCACCCCAGTCGCAGCAGATGTTCGGTGAGTCGCTGAAGGAGCGGGTCATCGAGGCCGTTCGCGAGCAGATTGCCTCCGCGATTGAGGACCGGCTCGGCCGGGAGGTGCGGGAGCGCGTGGCGGAGGCCATTCGTCAGGCGATGCCGGAGCGCGGCGGTGGGATGCCCCAGGGTTATGGGCAGGGCTACGGGATGATGGGGCAGGGCCCGGGCATGCAGGACCCGGAGCGCATCGCGGACGCGCTGTGTTCCCGCCTGGCGGAGACGCTGCGCGAGCGCATCAGCGCCGTCGTGCACGAGCGCGTGCGTGACGGCATCCGCGAGCGGCTGGCCGAGTGCCTCCGCGCGGGGATGATTGAACAGTGGCACATGGTCTCCTCCGGCTTCGGCGCGCCGGATGCCGAGCGGCTCGCGGAGACGGTGCGGACCCGGTTGATGGAGGCGCTGCGTGAGCGCATCAACACCGCCGCGCACGACGGTGTGCGCGAGGCCCTGCGGGAGCGGCTGGCGGACACGCTGCGGTCGTGATGGCGGAGCGCATGCCGGGCTTCAGCTCCAGCGACGCGGAGCGGCTGGCGGACGCCATCCGCGGGCGCCTGGCCGAGGCGCTTCATGAGGGCCTGGTGTACAGCCTGCGTGAGCGCATCCGCGAGTCGCTGCGCGAGCGCCTGAGCGAAGGGCTCCGCGGCGCCATGGCGCGCCAGTGGGGCGGCATGGCGGCCGGCGGGTTCGACCCGGAGCGCATCGCGGCGTCCCTCCAGGACCGTCTGTCCGAGGGGCTCCGCGAGCGCATCCACCCGGTGGTCCGCGAGCGCGTCCGCGAGGTGCTCCGCGAGCGCATGGGCGAGGTGCTGCGCGGCGCCATGGCTCGTCACCGGGGCATGATGGGCCAGGGTGGGATGATGCCGCAGGGCATGATGGGGCAGGGCATGCACGACGTGGAGCGGCTGGCGGATGCCATCCGCACGCGTCTGGCCGACTCGCTGCGTGAGCGGCTCGTGAGCAGCATGCGCTCGGAGCTGGACGCGGCGCTCCGTTCGCAGCTCCCGGAGGCCGTTCGTTCCGCGCTCGGCGAGGCGATGCGCTCGGGCCCGTCCACGATGCCGATGCAGCACGCGGGGGCTTCCGTCGACCCCGAGCGCATCGCGAGCGCGGTGCGTGAGAGCGTGAGCGCCGACGTGCGCGAGCGCGTGGGCGAGATGGTCCGCGAGCGCGTGTCCGAGGTCGTCCGCAACGAGCTGTCCAACGGCGTGCACACGCCGCAGGCCTGATGTTTCGTCTCCTCGGAGGTGGGGCGGTGAGGTCCGTCGCCCGCCTCCGGGGAGGCGGTTTCGCGCCGTCGGCCGGTGAGGCCTCACGTGCGCCTCCGACGCCGTGGGGGGAACTCAGCCGCCCTCCCGGGGGTTGGCGATTCGCCAGCGCTTGAAGACGGCGTGGACCTCCTCGGGCGAGGCGGAGATGTACCGGGGCCAGTGGGCCCATTCCCTGTGCGGGTAGCCGAGCAGGTTGTTCAAAGTGTTGTTGATGGCGTGCCACTGGTCTTCCGGGGCGTCGCACTCGGGCCAGGACGCGAGGATGGCGGCGACCTCCGCTCGCGTGAGTCCGAAAAGGAGGGGGAACTCCCAGTCGGGGAAGAAGGGCCCGTCGACCGCTGCTCGAAGGCATTCTTTGATGATCTTCTCGTCATCAAGCATGCCGCGCAGTGTACGGGGGCAGCGGCATGGTCGGGCCCTCCATGGTTCAGGGGGACCAGTACACGGGCCCGCCGTTCCAGGTGGTGGTGACCTCCATCTGCGGTGTCGCGTTCCAGGGGGACGGCGTGGTGAAGCCGAGCCCGACGCCCGCGGGCTGGTCGGTGCAGCCGGACGTCAGGAGGGTGCCCGTCAGCAGGACGGCCCAGGACAGCCACCGGGTGGACGTGTGTCGATGCATGCGCATGCAGGGTTCTCCGTTGCAGGCGGAGCGTCAGGGCGCCGCCGCGGAATGGGATGAATCAAAGGGGTATCGCTGGAGCGCGAGCACGGCGCCGCTCGGGTCGGCGATGAGCGCGAGTGAGCCGCCTCGCGCGTCCTGGCGCGGGGCCATCAGCACGCGGCCACCCAGGGCCTGGGCCCGGTTGGCGAGCGCCGCAGGGTCCTTCACGCGAACATAGGTGAGCCAGTTGGGGCGGGCGCCTTTCACGGGATTGGCCAGCACGCCGCCTCGGGGATGTTGGCCCTGTGCGAGGACGTAGTGCGGCCCGCCGCCGAGCGGGCGCTCGCGGACCTCGTAGCCCAGCAGATCCTTGTAGAAGCCCGTCGCGGCGACGGGGTCCTGGGCCAGGTACTCCATCCACAGGAACTGGTTCTCTTCGGGTACGCCGGTGTCCGCCGGGTCTCCTGGCAGAGAGCGCACGAAGCCCACCGCGGCGCCCTGCGGGTCGGCGACCACCGCGGCCGGCCGATGTTCCGCACGTCGATGGGGCCGTCGAGCGCCTTGCCTCCGCGCGCGCTCACCTCGGTGACGGCGCGGTCGACATCGGGCACGGAGAGGTAGCCCAGCCACAGCGCGCCTTCGCGTTTCTCGGCCGCGTTCGCCGGATGGACGATGCCGCCAATCCAGCGTCCCTGGGCGCGGATGAGCGAGTAGGGGCGGCGGCCGCCTCGGACGTCCACGAACTCCCAGCCGAACAAGTCTCGGTAGAAGCGCTTGGCCGCCGCGGGGTTGTCGGTGACGAGGTCGTGCCAGACGAACTTGCCGTAGAGGGGCGTGGGCGACAGGGGCATGCCCGCGCGGCCGCGGTGTCCGGCGTGGACGCGCACCCGGCCTGCGTGGCGACCGTGCCGCCCACGGCGCCCACGCTGGCCAGCAGAAGTCCGCCGCGAAGCCACGCGCGCCACGTGCCAGGAAGTCTCATCGTCTCTCCTCGTGCCGCGTCCGGAGCCGCTCGCGGGCTGGATGGCCGGCGGGCTCGGAGGTGGACGGGACAGGACGGGCCGGGAGCCTCGATATGCGGCGGCTGTGCCCGGGCGACAACCCACGAGGCACCTCCGGGCGACTGCCGCTGGGGCCTCTGTGTCCGGCGCGACGCCGACAGGCCCCCGGGCGCTACACTCGCCGCGCCCGCGCCGTGACGGAGGGCATCTGGAGCCCCTTGGGCCGGGCGTGCAGGGACGAGTAGGCCGCCACCGCCAGCAAGCCGATGGCGAGCAGGGACCACAGCGCCGCCCACACCACCGCGGGCACATACGTGAGGTCCGCCAGGAGCGCCGCGTCACTCTGCGAGCGCACCGCGCTGTTCCACAAGTCCGAGCGCAAATCGAACAGCGCATACAGCGCCGTGAAGGCCGCGATGAACAGGTTCAGCGCGTCCACCACGCCGTCTGGCAGGAACTTCGCGCTCAACGCCAGCACCACGGCCGTGCCCAGGCAGAAGAGCAGGGTGAAGCCGTCTCCCGCGTACAGCACGCCCATGACGGTGAGCCACACGCTCGCGGTGCCCAGCACCCAGCGGCGGAGCTGGAAGCGGAAGGTGGCCAGCAGCAGCCCGGCCCCCGCCACCGCGCTGCCCAGGTACCCGCCGGAGTACACGGCCACCTTGGCGAACAGCCCCGGCGGCAGGCGGGACAGGCAGGAGCCCGACTCGTTGGCCGCCAGGTGGATGCGGTCCACGGAGCCCCCCACCAGCAGCGACGCCAGCGCGTGCCCGCTCTCGTGCATCATCACCACCAGCACCTTCATGGGCCAGAGCACCGGCGAATCCCAGAAATACCAGCCCACGCCCAGCATGAGGGCGAGCAGGGCCAACCGGCCGAAATCAAGCTGTGCACCGCTGGCGGTCCGCATCGGTTGCTCCCCTCCTGGGACACCCAACACTTAATCCGGGTTCGTCTTCCACGAAAAAGCCCGGCCTGCAGGCCGCGAAGCGTCACGGCAAAGGGAGTCGCTTGCGGGCGCCGGACGGAGTAGGGAGGGGGGCACCATGAAGAAGACGCTCCTCCTCCTGTCGCTCGTGGCTGCCCCCGCTCTGGCCGGGGAAGGCAAGTGGACCCCCCAGCAGGTCCTGGAGCTGGACCCGGCGTGGTTGCGCGCCCAGGGCCTCCAGGTCGCTCCCAAGAAGCTCTGGGACCCCAAGCGTGGCACCGGCCTGCTCGCGGGCGCGGTCAACGTCGGCGGGTGCTCGGGCGCGTTCATCGCCGCCTCCGGCCTGGTCATCACCAACCACCACTGTGCCTTCGGCGTCATCCAGGAGCACAGCACGCCGCAGCGTGACCTCATCACCCAGGGCTTCCTCGCCTCCAAGCGCGAGGACGAGCTGCCCGGCAAGGGCTCCCGCGTCCAGGTCCCGCGCAGCTTCACCGACGTGACGAAGACGGTGCTCGACGCGGTCCCCGCCGGCGCGGACGACATCACCCGCTACAAGGCCATCGAGCGGAAGCAGAAGGAGCTGGTCGCCGAGTGCGAGAAGCGTCCCGCCACCCGCTGCCAGGTGGCCACCTTCGACGGCGGCGTCAACTACACGCTGGTGGACGCGGTGGAGCTCACCGACGTGCGGCTCGTCTACGCGCCCCCGCGCGCGGTGGGCGAGTACGGCGGCGAGGAGGACAACTGGATGTGGCCCCGCCACACCGGCGACTTCGCCATCCTCCGCGCCTACACCGCGCCGGACGGCACCTCCGCGCCGTACAGCGAGAAGAACATCCCCTACAAGGCGGAGTTCTTCTTCCCCCTGGCCACCCAGGGCGTGAAGCCCAACGACTTCGTCATGGTGCTGGGCTACCCAGGCATGACGTACCGCGCGCTGCTCGCGGAGGAGATGGCCGAGCGCCAGTCCCGCCTCTACCCGCGCATGCGCGACGTGTTCGGCGAGGCCATCCGCATCCTGGAGGCGGAAGGTGAGAAGGACCCCGCGGGCAAGATCGCCGTCGCCTCGCAGCTCAAGAGCCTGCACAACGTCTACAAGAACTCGGGCGGTCAGCTCGCGGGCCTCAAGCGCGGCCACATCGTGGAGAAGCAGCGCGAGTCGGAGGCCGCCGTCGCGGTGTGGGCGAAGAAGGCGGGCGCGAAGTGGCAGCCGGCGCTGGACGCCCGGGCCGCGCTGCTGGTGGAGCAGTCCGCCATCGCGAAGTCCTTCGAGCGTGAGTTCCTCCTGTCCGCGTCCTCCCGTCTGGCGCGCGGCCCGGCCCTGGCGGTGACGGTGTCTCGGCTGGCCGCCGAGCGCGCCAAGCCGGACCTGGAGCGCCGCCCGGAGTACATGGAGCGCGAGCACGTCCGCATCAAGGACCGGCTGGAGCGCGACCAGAAGAACCTGTTCCTCCCCGCCGAGCGCCAGCTGCTCCTGGCCTTCGTGCGCCGCGCGCAGGCCCTGGGCGCCGAGGAGCGCATCGCCGCGGTGGACAAGCACTTCGGCAAGACGTTCTCGGAGAAGGACGTCCTGGCGAAGATTGACGCCATGTACGCGGGCACCAAGGTGCTGACGCTGGACGAGCGCCTGAAGATGGCCACCGAGTCCGTGGGCCAGCTCGAGGCGCGTAGGGACCCGCTGCTCGCCTTCGGCCTGGACCTGGCGAAGGAGCAGGCCGCGCTCGACGAGGTGAAGGACAAGCGCCAGGGCGCCTCGCTGCGGCTGCGGCCGGAGTGGCGCAAGGCGGTGCTGGCGCACGCGGGCAAGCCGGTGGCCCCCGACGCCAACAGCACGCTGCGCGTCAGCTTCGCCAAGGTGCAGGGCTACGCGCCGCGGGACGGCGCCATCTACACGCCGCAGACGACGCTGTCGGGCATGCTGGCCAAGCACACTGGCGAGGAGCCCTTCGACGTCCCGGAGAAGGTCTCCAAGGTCGCCGAGGCGAAGCGCTTCGGCGCGTGGCAGGACAAGAAGCTGAAGGACGTCCCGGTGAACTTCCTGTCGGACGCGGACACCACCGGCGGCAACTCCGGCAGCCCCACCGTCAACGGCAAGGGCCAGCTCGTGGGCGTCAACTTCGACCGCGTCTGGGAGAACGTGGCCAACGACTTCGGCTACAACCCGGACGTGGCCCGCAACGTCAACGTGGACGTGCGCTACATCCTCTGGATGCTGGACCAGGTGGAGGACGCGGACGCGCTGCTGCGTGAGCTGGGCGTGCGCAAGGGCCCGCCGGTGGCGGGGGAGACGCGCTGATGTCGGACGCGGGGGATGGCTCGCTTCCTTTTCCGGTCTTCAAGCCGGAAGAGCGCGTGTGTGGCAACTGCAAGCTGTTCAGCCCTCAGTCGGTGGATGAGCGACGGGGCTGGGTGGGCGCATGCCGGCTGCACTCGTGGCGGGGCAACTTTCCCCCGTCCGCGCCCATTTGCGACAAGTACACGCCTCGGGGGAGCGCGGCCCCCCTGGCGGCGACACCCGCGCGCGAACGGACCGCGCGCAGCGTGGCGCCGGTGGTGGTGCGGCGCCGCGCGGACCCCAACGACGTGGTGGACCTGGAAGGGCTGAGCATGACGCGTGAAGAGCTGATGGACATCTTCCGGGAGGCGTCCGGCTTGCTGGACGCGCCGCCCCTGGCCAACAAGTGGGAAGGCGGCACGATGCGGCTGGTGCCCGCCAACACCGAGCTGCAGCCCAAGGACCTGCCCATCGACAGCCTGTTCCACAAGGTCGTCATGGTGCGAGACAGGCTCCGGGTGCTGGAGCAGAAGCTCAACGCGCACCCGAAGCTGTCGGACGCGGAGAAGGTGGAGATGCAGAGCTACATCACCCGCGTCTACGGCTCGCTCACCAGCTTCAACGTCCTCTTCAAGGAGAAGGCGGACCAGTTCGTCGGCTCGAAGAGCGAGGACTGAGCCCGTCCCCGCTCAGGGCTGCTGGCCGCGCTCTTCCATGAGCGACAGCGTGCGCTGCCGGGCGCGGTGAAGCGTGCTCTTCACCGTGCCCTCGGGGATGCGCAGCAGCCGGGCGATTTCCGGGTAGCTCAGGCCGCGCACCTCGCGCAGGTAGAGCACCTGGCGCTGCTGCTCGTTGATGTCCTCCATGGCCTCGCCGAAGTGGCGCTCCAGCTCCGCGCCCACGGCGAGCGCTTCGGGGGACAAGGGCTCCTGGGCATCGTGGCTCAACCTGTCGCGGCGCTTGCGCGCGCGCAGCCAGTTGATGCTGCTGTTCACCATCACCCGGTGCAGCCAGGTGCTCCACGCCGCGCGGCCGCCGTAGCCGGGGGCGCGGCGGGCCAGCCGGGCGAAGACGTCTTGCACCACGTCTTCCGCGTCGGCGGTGTCACCGACGATGCGTCGGGCAATGGCCAACGCGCGAGGTCGGTGCTCGGTATACAACTCGGATAGCGGCGGAAGCGCGCATGCGTGCATGACGTTTGCTCTCCTGACACGCCGGGGTGGACGTACAGGACATGGAACGAATGAGCCGCCAGAAGGGTCTATCGCCCTTCGGGGCCATGCACCGTGGGACACAGTTCTCCGGGGCGGGGGCGTCCATCCGCTGACACCCCCACCTCCCTGGAAGACAGCCGCTACTCCTGCTCGTCCTGCTTCGTGAGGCCCCAGTCCTTCAGCCGCTTGAAGAGGGTGGAGCGGGCCACGCCCAGCTCGCGGGCCACGCGCTCGCGGTTGTTGTTGTACCGCCGCAGCGCCGCCTCGACGATTTGACGCTCCAGCTTCTCCAGCATCTGCTCCAGCGTCATGCCCGGCGGCAGCTCCGGCACCGCGATGCCCGTCTCGCGGTTCATCTCCTGGTCGAAGGTGATGTCCCCCGCGTCGATGAGGGGCCCCTTGCGGAGCAGCAGCGCGCGGTGCACCACGTTGCGCAGCTCGCGGATGTTGCCCGGCCACGCGTGGTGCTGGAGCCGCTCCAGGGCCGCGGGCGTGAAACGCACCGTCTGGCCGCGCGGCGCGTAGGTGCGCACGAAGTGCTCGGCCAGCGAGCCCAGGTCCGCCTTGCGGCTGCGCAGCGGCGGCAGGTGCAGGGGGATGACGCAGAGCCGGTAGTACAAATCCTCCCGGAAGCGGCCCTCGCGCGCCGCGGCCATCAAGTCCCGGTTGGTGGCCGCCACCACGCGCACGTCCACCGTCTGCGGACGGCTGGCGCCCACGCGCTTGATTTCGCCGCCTTCCAGCGCGCGCAGCAGCTTGGCCTGCAAGTCCAGCGGCAGCTCGCCAATCTCGTCCAGGAACAGCGTGCCGCCGTCGGCCTCCTCGAAGGCGCCCTTGCGCGCGCCCATGGCGCCGGTGAACGAGCCCTTTTCGTGGCCGAAGAGCTCGCTCTCGATGAGCTCCTTGGAGATGGCCGCGCAGTTGACGGGCACCAGCGGCCGGTTCGCCCGCTGCGAGCAGGCGTGGATGGCGCGGGCCACCAGCTCCTTGCCGGTGCCGGACTCGCCCAGAATCGTCACCGCCGCGGAGGACGGGGCCACCCGCTCAATCAGCTCCGAGAGCTGCCGCACCGACGGGTCGCTCCCGATGATGCCGTGGAAGGACGTGGGCTCCTTGCGCGTGGCGGGCGCGGCGGGCTCCAGCACCAGCTCCGTCTCGCCCACGCGCAGCACGGTGGGCAGCGTGACTTCCGCCTCGAAGATGCGCACCGGGCCCAGCCACGTGCCGTTGGTGGAGCGCAGGTCCACGACGTGGAAGACGCCGTCTCGCCGGCTCACCTTCAGGTGCCGGCTGGAGGCGAAGCGGTCCTGGAGCACCAGGTCGCAAGCGGCGTCCTTGCCCGCGGTGAAGCCCTCCCCGGTGAAGCGGTGCACGGACTCATTCACGCCCTGCTTCACCCGCACCTGCGCCGGCTGCCAGCGCGGGGCCTGGGTGTCTCGGGACTGGACGGACGTCGTGTGGCCCACCTCGGTGGTGACGTCCGCGCCCTCGCCGCCGCCGCTGATGCGGAACACCGCGCGCCACTGGCCCAGCGCCAGGTCCGCGCCGTCGGGCAGCTCGCCATGAGTCACCGACTGTCCGGCGACGGTGGTGCCCTTGCCGGACAGGTCCTCCACCCGGCAGCGCTCGCCGTCCCACAGCAGGGCCACCTGGAGGCGGCTCACCTCGGGGTCTGGAATGGCGACGTCGCTCTGCTCGCCGCGCCCGAGCACCAGCCGGGCCCGGTCCACGCCCACCCGCAACACCTCCTCGCCACGACGAAAGAACACCAGCTCCGGCATCCCAGCCCTCTCAGCAGTGAGACTCGCCTGCGCTTTACACGCCCTGGTGTTCAGCTTTCAACCCCGCGCCCGGACAGGGGGCGCGGGGGCGCGGGCGCTCAGCGACGCGGGAGGAACGTGGGCCGGTTGAGGAAGCCGCCGAGCCGGGCGGCGCGGAAGCTGGGGTCCTTCTTGTCCGGCGGCAGGATGGTGACGCCCGCGCCCATGATGCCCAGCCGCTTCTGGAACTCCGGGTCCAGCTTGATATTCACGTCCATGCCGGGCTCGCTGTACTCCAGCCGCTTGCCCAGCTTCAGCGTGCCGGTGGCCACGGCCTCCAGCTCGTTGCTCTTCAGGCGCAGCGACTCCACCGTGCCCAGCCCCTTCACGAACTGGATGCGCCCGGTGAGCGCGCCCAGGTCGATGGGCGGCAGGTCCATGGGCACCGCCTGGCCACCGCCCATGGGGATGGCCACGTTGCCGCCCTTGATGGCCAGGCGCTTGCTGTCCAGCGTCAGCTCGCCGTCGGCCTGGGACAGGTCCGGCTGCGCGCCATTCTTCGGCATCGTCAGCGACAGGGCCGCGTTCAGCTCGCCGTCCAGGTCCATGCCGATGAACTTCGACAGGTTGCCGCCGGAGGCCTTGAGCCCGTCCGCCGTCACCTTGACGCGCGTGTTGCCCAGGAGGCCCACGGAGGCGCTCAGCGTGCCGTCCATGAGGTTGGCGCGCATCGCGACGCCCAGCGGGAAGAGGGCGGGGCGCAGCGCCACGCTGTCCAGCACCAGCGCCTCGCCCAGCTCGGCGGCGCCCAGCATGCCGCCCTCGCCGCGCGAGAGGGCCGCCACGGTGTCCGCGCTCAGCGGCTGGGGCGGCTTGCTCACGCGCACGTTGGTGGCGGTGATGCCCGCCAGACCGGGACGCAGCGAGCCAATCCGCACCGCGAAGCCGGCCTGGGCCGCCTCGCTCACCAGGCGCTTGCGGATGGCGTCATACGGGAAGGTGACGAGCAGGCCCACGACGAAGGCCACCACCGCGAACGCGGCGTAGCCGAGGAGGACCTTCCAGCGGGCGGCTTTGGAATCAGAGGCCATGGGTCAGGGCTTCATCCGGTAGGTGGCGACAGTGGTCCACGCCGTCAGCGTGTCCGACGCGGGCCTCGGCTCGATGCGCAGCAGCTTCACCTTCACCACGCCCGGACCGCTCTCCACCGTCTGGAGGAAGTCGGTCAGCTTGCGCAGGTCCACGTCCGTGAAGGTCAGCTCCACGGCGCTCTCCACGATTTTGCCGTCGCCAATGCCCACCTCGCCCTTGGGCGTCATGTTGGGCACCTGGAGGCCGGCCAGCGTGGCCTTGTCCTCGATGTAGCTGATGAGCTGCACGTTGCTGGACGTGAGCTGCTGCTCCACCGACTGCCGGTTGGCCTGCGCCTCGCGGAAGCTGGCGGCCAGCGTGTTCACTTCCTGCAGCTTGGCCAGCTTCTCCTCGGTGCGCTTGCGGTACCCGGCCGCGCTGTTGGTGAACGTCATCACCACGGCGAACAGGACGAACACCAGCACCGCCGCGCCGGCGATGGACACCATGCGGCGCTCGCGGTCGCTGAGCCGCTCGAACCACGTCTGAAGGGGGGCGAAGACTTCCTGAAGCTTGTTGGCCATGGTCAGCTCTCTCCTCCCTGCTCACCAGGGCATTGCACCTGGACGTCCAGGCGGAACGACATCTTGCTGCCGTCGCGCGTCCGGTCCACCTTGCCCTGCCGGACGTCCTTGAAGCAGTCGTGGTTCTTGATGGCGTTGGACAGGGCGTCGATCTGCTTCGAGGAGTCCGTCTCGCCCTCGAGGATGACGCGGCCCAGGTCGATCTGGATGCGGGTGAACTTCACCGGCATGTCGTCCGGCACGCGCCCCGTCACCTCCGCCAGGAGGTTGACCGCCGTCAGCCGGGGCAGCGCCGCCGCGGGGCTCTCCACGCCCGCGAGCATGTTGAGCGCGCGGTTGTAGTCCTTCTCACAGCGGCCGAGGATGCGCTGGGTGGTGTCGCACAGCACGGCGTCCACCTGCGCCTCGCGCCGCGCCAGCACCGAGTTGCGCACCACGCCGAACGCGATGAGCAGCAGGATGAGCGTGGCGGCGAAGGAGGCCAGGAGACCCAGCTTGTCCTTCATGTAGTCGAAGTCGCCCTTGAAGGCGAACTCGCCCCGGCGCAGGTTGAAGCGCGGCGCGCGCACGCCCGCCGCGTTCCCCCGCAGGGCCAGCGAGTAAGCCTGGGCCGCCACCGGCTGCTCCACCGCCGGAATGGCCTGCGTGTCCGGAGGTAGCGCCAGCACCCGCACCGGCAGGTTCAAGTCACGGGAGAGCTGCTCGGCGATGCCCGGCAGCTTCGCCGTGCCGCCGCACAGCACCACCGCGCCCACCTGCTGGCGGGTGCGGGCCGTGAAGGCCTTGAGGGTGGGGCGCAGCTCGCGGAGCATCGGCTGGAGGCCGCGCACGAAGGCCGCCGCCGCGCGCTCCGCGTCCGGGCCCTGGGCCGCGCTGGCCACCGCGCCGTGCTGCTCCTTCCAGTGGTGCGCCTCCGCCAGCGACGTCTGGAACTCCACCGACAGCGCCTTGCTCAGGTCCTTGCCGCCGCCGGAGAAGGTGCGGGCGAGCTGCACGCCCACGCCGGGCTTGCCCACCGACACGGTGGTGCGCTCATGGCCGATGTCCAGCACCGCCACCGCGCCGCCCTCACCCGCGCCCTCGAAGAGGCCCGGGTGCTGCTGGAACAGGTTCTGGTAGGCCAGGCCCGGGTGCGTGATGACGCGCGGGTCCACCTTCTGCTCGGACAGGAGGGCCAGCAGCTCCGCCAGCTCCTCCTTGCGCACCACGCCCACCAGCAGGTCGCTGGCCTTCTCCTTGCCCTCGCCGTCCTTCTGGCCCACCACCTGGTAGTCGTAGACGACGTCGGAGATGTCGAAGGGAAGCTGGCTGCCAATCTCGAAGGGCAGCGTCGCCTCGATGCGCTTGCCGTCGGAGAAGGGCAGGGTCAGCGCGTGCGTGGTGAGCGCCGGACCGGGCAGGGCGATGACAATCTGGTCCACGTTGCCCTGCGGAAGCTGCCCCAGCAGCTCCTGCACCGCGGCTCGCAGCGTGTCGGCGCGCTCGCCCTCCTGGGCGCGCCGGACCTCGGCGAACCCGTGGGTGGTGTGCGTCTTCGTCTTCGCCTCCAGCACCACGCCCTTGATGGCGTGACTGCCGAGGTCCAGGCCAAGGATACGGGCCATGCTATTCCTCTCTCCAGTACAGGAGCCGGCCCAGGGTGTCGTCGAGCCGGATGACGGCGGTCAGCGTCTTCTGCACGCTGCCCGCTTCTCCCACAGATTTGATGGTGAAGGTCTGACTCTTGTCGCCCACGAGCCGGTTGCCCGCGACGTTGGACTTCACGGCCGGGTCCACCAGGATGCCCGCCGCTTCCACCACCGCGACGAAGTCCTGCACGGACATTCCGAAGAAGCTGAACATGCGCGCGGCGCGCACTCGCTCGATGAGCTCGTTGAGGAACACCGGGTCCCTCAGGCGCGGGTCCGGCCGCGTCTGGTCCGCCACCGACATGATGGCCAGCCCCATCATCACCGGGTCGTCGGTGTTGATGTTGGGCCGCCGGTTCATGTCCGGGTAGACGGTGAGCCGGTCCTTGAACGCCGCCATGAACTGGTCGTTGACGCCGTGGACCCGGTACAGCTCGTCCACGCTGTCGAAGCGCGCATTCTTCGGCTGATAGCTGGGTTCGTAACGGCTGTAGGCCGCGCCTTCATCCGAGAACCCACCCGGCAGCGGATTCACCGGGTCCACCGGGTTGAAGGCCGAGCCGGTCCGGTCGTCGTCCGCCCAGTCCTTGAGCGCCAGCATGACGTCCTGGGGCGTGCTGCGCACCTTGTTGGCGTCATCCCGCTCCCAGAGGAACTCGAAGCGCGGGTCCGCCATCATGTCCATCAGCCGCAGCGCGGTGGGCCGCGCGTCGCCCGCGCCCGCGATGAGGCGGTGCACGTTGAGCTTCTCTTCCTCGTCGGTGATGGTGGCCAGGAAGCAGCCCTCGAAGCCGCCGAAGGAGCGCATGGTCATCTGCGAGGCCACCTCGCGCGCCGCCGGGTCCGCGTCTTCCTCATCCAGCTTGAAGTTTTCGTCCTGGGCGGGCTCCAGCGCGGACAGCTCGCCCGCGCCCGCGCCGTCGTTCTTCACCAGCCCGCGGAGCATGTGGCAGTCCACGCGCGCCATCTTGAAGAGCTGGATGTTGAGCGAGGAGGGCTGCACCTGGCCGGGCTGCTGCGTGCCGCCGATGCCCAACTGGCCCAGGATGGCGGCCGGGTTGGGGATGGGCGTCTGGTCCACCTGCTTCTGGAAGCGCAGCAGCAGCCGTGACAGGGCGATGCCCGAGCGCGCCATGTAGTAGGCGCGGACCTCGTCCCGCTGGTTGGCGGCCAGCTGCAGGTCCACCCGGCTGTTGTAGGCGAAGTCGGTGGCAATCACCGTCAGGATGGCGATGGAGACAATGGCGATGATGAGCGCCACGCCGCGCGAGCGCCGCTCCCGCCGCGCCGCGGGGGGCAGGGACTTGCGGCGGCGCCGCCGGGGCGGCTGCTGGAAGAAGGGCAGGGGCATGGCTCAGTACCTCGGCAGCTCCGTGTTGAGCATGATTCGGGCCTGGGTGACGTAACGGGCCTCCTTGCCGGTTTCGTCCACCGCCGTCACGGTGATGCGCACCCGGGTGGGCAGGATGGCCTTGCGCTCCGTCCGCCGCGTGTCCCACTCGTCATCCCACTCCTTCTTCTCCGAATCCCAGTAGGCGAACTCCAGCTCCTTCACGCCTTCGAAGAGCACGTCCACGTGCCCGCCCTGCTCCATGCGCTCGTCGATGTTCGGGTTGACGCGCCGCTTGAGGTCCTGCCGGCCGCGCGCCTCCCGGTCCTCCGACGCCTCCACGAAGTACTCGACGATGGCCTGGTCGGACTCCTTCACGTCCGTGTAGAGGCGCTGGTGCGAGAACGTGGTGAACAGCAGCTTGTTGCGCTCGCCCACGAAGTTGGTGGGCCGGTCGTTCTGGTCCCGGAAGCGGGTGACGTCGTAGCGGTCGCTGACGTAGGCGGAGCCAATCTCGCGCGCCATGCGGTTCATGGACACGCGGACCTGCCGGTAGCGGTCCGCGTCCACCTCCACCGTCTCCTTCGCCGTCAGGCCCGTCTGGAAGGCCATGGCGACCACCGTGCCCATGAGCGCGGTGATGGCGACGGCCACCATGACCTCCATCAGCGTGAAGCCTCGCGTATGGCGGCGCATCATTGGTTCCCCCGGAGTCCACCGCCCAGTGGGTTGCCCAGCAGACCGCCGCCCATGTTGCCCCGGCGGCCCAGGTCCTGCTGCGCGTCCCCCATCCGGCGCAGGGGCTGCCGCGTCGCCGGGTCCAGCATGGTGCCGTTGGGGCCGGGGATGGGGTTGGCCACTGGCCGCCCGTCCTGCGTCACCCACTGGTTGTCGGAGCCGCCACCCTGGGCCGCGGCCGCGCCCCCGTTGCGGTCCGAGCCGGGCCCCAGCGACACGATGTGCGTCACCAGGTCGATGCTCTCCACCTGGGTGCCTTCCTGCCAGTAGACGGTGAGGTGCACCTCGCGGACCGTCTGGGTGATCTGCTCCACCATCTGCGTGAACATGGGCTGGGCCATGCCCATGGCCGCGCCGCCCATGCCGCCCAGGCCCGCGGCCTGGGGCCCGCCGGAGGACGCTCCGTCCTTGCCACCGGCGCCGCCGCCGAAGAGGCCGGCCAGTCCGGACAGCGGGTCATCGCCGCCGCTGTCGCCAATGGGCAGGTTGAAGATGGCGCCAATCAACTGGTCCGGCGTCACGCCGTCCGTCTTGGGCGCGATGATGCGCGCGCGCCACTTGAACTGGGTCCAGCCCTCGTCGGAGAAGTCCCCGGACTCCTCTTTGTCATCCAGGCTGAAGCCGTCGTCGTAGAGGTCCTGCTCCAGGTCCGTCATCTTCGAGCGGGCCAGCAGCGACGCCACGGTGAGGCGCTTGGTGTAGACGTGGTTGGCCACCGCGCCCGCGTTGAGGTCGAAGATGGCCATCAGCGCCATCCCGAGGATGGCGAGCGCCACCACCACTTCCAGCAGCGTGAAACCCTGGGCGCGCTTCATCGCGGCACCTCCAGCGCCTCGGCGACAATCTGCACCTTGCCGGTGAGGGGTGACACGTCCAGCGTCCACACGTTGTCTCCCTGCTGCACGTACACGTAGGCCTTCTCCGTGTAGCCCTGCGGGAAGAAGTAGAGGTACGCCACGCCGCTCTCCACCGGCTGGCGCTGGTTGCGCGTCCAGACGGAGACCTTGACGTCCGCCGGCAGCTCGCGCGCGGGGACCTCCTCGGACGTGTACGAGGAGAATTTGGCCGCGTTCTCCACGCGCAGCTTCTCGCCCTCCAGCAGCTCCTGCGCGCTGGGGGCGTTGGTGCCGCTGCCGCCGCCCAGGTAGCTGCGCCGCTCGTCACGACCGCTGCCACCGCCGCTGTTGCGCGCGGCGCGCTCGCGCTCGGTGTTCTCCGCGCGCAGCGCCTCGTCGCGGTCTCTCGCGGTGGTGACGGCGCCCTCGGCGCACTCAGCGTGGTAGCGGGTGCCCTGCTCCGTCTTGGGGTCGGGAATCTCGAAGACGAGCCGGCACGTGTGCCCGCGCAGCGCCGCCGAGTCGTAGAGCGAGCGGATGAGGCCCGCCAGCTCGCCCGCGCTGCCCTTGGCCTTGGCGCCGGTGATGGAGCCAATGCCCATCACCGCCGCGGAGAACAGCATCGCGACGATGATGATGGCGATGGAGATTTCGATGAGCGTCAGGCCGCGCTGGTGGCGGTGGCTCCGCTTCGTCATGGCTCCCCCCAACCGGCGGCCAGCACGCCGCCGCTGCTCAGGTCCGCGTCCAGCCCCGTGCCGCCCGGCTTGCCGTCCGCGCCATAGGAGATGACGGCGCCGCTGGAGCCATTCATCCAGTACACGTACGGGTGGCCCCAGGGGTCCACTGGCACGCGCTCCAGCAGGCGGGCCTGGATGAGCGGCGTGAAGCCTTCCTCCTGGGAGGGGAAGCGGCCCATCAGACGGTGGTGGGACTTGAACATGCCCTCCAGCTGGCGGATGTCCGTGCGCGCCCGGCGCTGGCTTGCGTCCAGCGTCCGGTCCTCCGTCACGTAGACGAGCGTGAAGGCAAGCCCCGTGGCGGCCACGAAGACAAAGCCGAGGAGGAACCGCCCCAGGCGACGGCGGCGGTCCTGCCCCTCGTGCGAGGGCGTGGGGGATGGAATGGCGTCGTGCTCGTTCATGCCCAAGCCCTGTCAACGCGTGGTGTGCGTGACTTGTTCGCTACTTGTTCGCGGTGGCCGCGTCCGCGGAGGAGATGTCCGCGTCGTTGCCTTCACCGCCGGAGGCGCCGTCCGCGCCGTAGGAGATGATGACGGGCTTGCCGCCCTCGTTGATGTAGACGTAGTCGTTGTTCCAGGGGTCCTTGGGCATCTGCTCCAGCGCCTGCGCTTCCACCAGCGCCTGCAGGCCGGAGGCCGTGTCCGGGTACTTCCCCTTCTTCGTGTAGTAGAGCTTCATCGCGCCCTGGATGTTCTTGATGTCCAGCGCGGCGCGGTCCCTACGGGCGGCCTCCAGCTGCGGGATGACGGCCACGCCCACGGCCGCGGCGATGAGGCCGAGGATGGTGATGACCACCATGATTTCGATGAGCGTCATGCCGCGGTTGCGGCGCTGCTTCCTCTGCTGCTTCTGGCTCTGGCGCATGTGTGCTCTCCATCCCGGGTGACTTTCTGGCAGGCCACCCTCTGGTTCTCGTGTCTTCTTGTCAGGGCGTCCGGACGCCGTCCGCGGCCCCGGCGGGCGGGCGCGGCTGCTGGGGACCGTACAGCCGGGCCCCCACGGTCAGCAGCGCCGCCGCCATGGCGACCATGGCCGCCAGGGTGACGCGTTGAATCCAACGGTCCGCGATGTCGTTCGTCATTCCGCCCACCTCACCGGATGGCCGAGTTCACCTGCAGAATCGGCATCAGGATGGAGAGCGCGACGAATGCAATCACCGCGCCCATCACCACGATGAGGAGGGGCTCCAGGAGCGAGGTGAGGGCGCTGATGCGCACGTTCACCTGCGTCTCGTAGTTGTCCGCCACGCTGGTGAGCATCTCCTCCAACTGGCCGGAGCGCTCGCCAATGGCGACCATGTGGTACACCAGCGGCGGGAACTCCCCGGAGCGCTTCAGCGGGTTGGCGATGCTTTCGCCCTCGCGGATGGAGTCCCGGGCCTTCTCCACGACCTCCGCCAGCACGGTGTTGGTCATGATGGCCTTGACGATGTCCATGGCCGCCAGCAGCGGGACGCCGCTCTTGAGCAGCGTGGACAGCGTGCGGGCGAAGCGGGAGATGGACAGCAGGCGCACCAGGTTGCCCACCACGGGGGCCTTGAGCGTGATGCGGTCCCACTTGGGCTTGCCCGTCGGGCTCTGCGTCCAGCGCATGAAGAGGAAGCCCGCCAGCGCCATGGCCGGCAGCAGGATGAACCACCAGCTCTGGAAGAAGTTGCTGGAGGCGATGAGGAAGCGCGTGCTCAAGGGCAGCGTGGCCTTCATCGTCTCGAAAATCTTCGTCACCTTCGGCACCACGAAGACCATGAGGGCCACGAGGATGCCGCCGCCCACCACCATCATGATGGCGGGGTAGAGCATGGTGCTGAGAATCTTCTGCTGCAGCCGGGCCTGGTTCTCCGTGAAGTCCGCCAGGCGCGTGAGCACCGCGTCCAGCGCGCCGGAGGCCTCGCCCGCGCGCACCATGTTCACGTAGATGCTGGGGAAGATTTTCGGGTGCTGGCCCATGGCTTCCGCCAGGGACGAGCCTTCATTGACGCGCTGCTTGATGTCGGAGAGGGCGCGCTTGAAGCGCTCCTTCTCCACCTGGTCCACCAGCGCGCTGAGCGACTCCACCAGCGTGACGCCCGCGCCCAGCAGCGTGGAGAGCTGCCGGGTGAAGATGGCCACGTCGTCGGTGTTGACGCGGCCTCGGCCCAGCTTGCGCAGGTCGATGTCGCGCGCCACCAGCGCCGCGTTGCTGCCCTTGGCGACGGCGGCGCGGCTGCCCTCGGCCTGGGCCAGCACGTCCGTGAGGAAGATGCCGTCGGCGCGCAGCTTGGACCGCAGCGTCTTGGGTGAATCCGCCTCGAGCAGGCCCTTGATCTGCTTGCCCGCGGAATTGAGACCTCTGTACTCGAAGACCGGCATGGTTCAGGAACCCCAGGCCCCTCCCAGGGAGGGGCTGTCGGCTACATGTCCTCCTGAGTGATGCTGAGCACCTCGGCGATGGTCGTCTCGCCCAAGGCAATCTTCCGCGCGCCGTCATCCAGCAGCGTCGTCATGCCCTTGGACGTGGCGGAGCGCTTGATGGTGGATGCGTCCACGTTCTTCAGCACGAGCTGGCGCACGTCGTCATCCACGGGGAGGAACTCGTAGATGCCGGTTCGCCCGCGGTAGCCGTTGCGGTTGCAGGAGGGGCAACCCGAGGCCTTGTAGATGCGGTCCACGCCGTAGCGTTGCTTGAAGGAGGCCACCGAGTGGCCCAGCTCCTTCAGCTCCGCGTCGGTGGGTTCGAAGGGCACGCGGCAGTCCGGGCACACGCGGCGCACCAGGCGCTGGGCCAGGATGCCGGTGAGCGAGGACGCCACGAGGAAGGGCTCCACGCCCATGTCCACCAGACGCGTTACGGCGCCGGCGGCGTCGTTGGTGTGCACGGTGGACAGCACCAGGTGGCCCGTCAGCGACGCCTGGATGGCGATTTCCGCCGTCTCCTTGTCGCGAATCTCGCCGACCATGATGACGTCCGGGTCCTGGCGGAGGAAGGAGCGCAGCCCCTGCGCGAACGTCAGGCCAATCTTCGGGCTGATGGCCATCTGGCCAATGCCCTTGAGCTGGTATTCGACCGGGTCCTCGACGGTGAGGATGTTGAGGTCGGGCGTGTTGATTTTCGACAGGGCGCCGTAGAGCGTCGTCGTCTTGCCGGAGCCCGTGGGGCCCGTCACCAGGATGATGCCGTGCGAGCGCTTGATGACGGCTTCCATCGACTCGAGCGTCTTCTGGCTCATGCCGATTTCCGCCAGGTCCAGCAGCGTCGCCGTCTTGTCCAGCAGACGCATGACGATGCGCTCGCCGAAGGACGTGGGGATGGTGGACAGACGGATGTCGATGTCGCGGCCGGCCAGCTTGATGCGGATGCGGCCGTCCTGCGGCAGGCGCTTCTCCGCGATGTTGAGCTGCCCCATCACCTTCACGCGGCTGACGATGGCGTTCTGGTAGCGCTTGGGCGGCTTGATGACCTCCTGCAGCACACCGTCCACGCGGAAGCGCACCAGCAGCTCGCGCTCCATCGGCTCGATGTGGATATCGCTGGCGCGCTCCTTGGCGGCGCGGAACAGCACGGAGTTCACCAGCCGGATGACGGGGGCCTCGTCGTCCTCGTCCAGCAGGTCCTTGGGCTCGTCCAGCTCGTGGGCGATGGCATCCAGGTCCTGCGTTTCCATCTCGTCCACGAGCTGCTCGGTCTCATTGACGGAGCGGTCGTAGACGCTGTTGATGGCGTCGGTGATGGTGGAGCCCAGGGCGATGCGCTGGCTGATGCTCTGGCCCAGCAGCACGCGCACGTGGTCCAGCGCGGCGGTGTCCAGCGGGTCGGCCACCGCCACCGCCACCGTGTCACCCTCCAGCGACAGCGGGAGGATGCGCGCCTGCTTGGCGAAGTTGATGGGGATGCGCTTGACCAGCTCCGCGTCCACTTCCTCGGCGAAGATGCGCGCCAGGTAGGGCAGGTCCAACTGGTGCCCCAGGGCCTTGGCCACGTCCTCTTCGGAGACCGCCTTCATCCCCACCAGGGCCTCGCCAATGCGCTGTCCCTTCTCGTCCTGGATGGCGAGCGCCTCCTGGAGCTTCTCCTCCGTGAGCGTGGGAACGATGGCGCGCAGGATTTCCCCCAGCGGCCGGCCACACAGGTAGGCCTGTCCGTGGGCGACGAGCTGGGTGGCGTCGTTGCGCGGGGAAACCGGGCTGCCAGAGGCGGCGCTGGTGAGGGTGGGGTCGGCGGTCAGGTTCATGGCGTCTGTTCCCCCGCCTCCGGCTGGATGCGCAGGCGTTCGGCATCTCCTGCCTCGGGGACCTGGATGGCCTCGGGCGGGGGCTGCTCGAAGTTCTGCGGTGCGGGCGCGGGCACTGATTCCTCCGAACCGTTCGGAGGCGGGATGCCTTCCCGCACCGCCGGTCCACCCTCATCCACCTGCGGGACGGGCACCTGTCGCTGGGTGGAGGGCACGGCTCCCGGGCTGCTCGACGGGGGAGGGGCCGGGGTGATGACGCGCTCACCGGACACGCCGGGGCCGCCATTCTCAGCGCGCTGCTCCTCCTGCGAGACCTTCTGGCCCATGCGCGACAGCGGGCCGGGCTTGCGGCTGAAGTCCACCGCCACGTCGTAGCCGGGGACCTGGCCGTAGAACTGCTCCACGAACTGCTGCCGCTCCTTCATCTTGCGCTCGAAGATGACGCGGAAGTCCTCCGGTCCCCGGATGATGTAGGGCGTCAGGAAGAGCAGAAGGTTCGTCTTCGTCTTGCGGCGCGTGGTGTCGCGGAAGAAGTGGCCCACCAGCGGGATGTCACCCAGCAGCGGCACCTTGGACACGCTCTCCAGGGTGCGGTCCTGCATGATGCCGCCAATCACCAGCGTCTCCTGGTCGCGGGCGATGACCGTCGTCTTCGCGCTGCGGCGGGACGTCGTGGGGCCGAGCACCGGGTCCGTGGAGGCGATCTCCTCCGTCTGCTGGTTGATGACCAGGCGGATGTAGTCGCTCTCGTTGATCTGCGGCTTCACCGTCAGCTTCAGCTCCACGTTCTGACGGGTGATGGGGGCGTAGAGCGAGCCCAGGCCACCCAGGCCGCCCAGCAGGCCTCCGCCCAGGCCACCTGCGGCGCCGCCGGTGCCCAGACCGCCAGCGAGCGAGCCCAGCGAGGACGGGTTGAAGCCGGACTGGAAGGGCACGTTCTGGCCCACCGTGATTTCCGCCTCCTCATTGTCGCTGGTGAGGATGTGCGGCGTGGAGAGGACGTTCACGTCCGAGCTCTGCTGCATGGCGTGCAGCACTACGCCGAAGGCCGGGATGCCCAACCGCTCCAGGGCGGGGATGGCGGGGCCCTGAATGCCGGCGAGGAAGCCGCCGTAGGAGGCCAGGCTGGTGAGCGACAGCGACGGCGGCAGGCCCTGGCCGGAGGTGTTGGTGCCGATGAGGCCGGGCACCGGGCCGTTCTCCGTGCTCAGGCTGAAGCCGCTGTGCAGGTTCATGCCGAACCGCGCGTTGCGGTCCAGGTTGACCTCCATGATGACGGCCTCCACGAACACCTGGCGGCGCGGCTTGTCGAGCTGCTGGATGACCTGGACGATGTTCTTGTAGTCCGCGGAGCTGGCGACGATGACCAGCGAGTTGCTGCCCTTGTCGGCCGAAATCTTCACTTCGCCGCTGAACAGCTCCGCCGCCTGCGTCGACGAGGGCAGGGCGGGCGCGCCCGGCGGCCGGGCCGGCACCGGGGTGCGGCCACGCGGCTGGTTGCCGCCAGTGCCCTGGGCCAGCGACTGGAGCGTGCTGGCCAGCTCCTCCGCGTTGGCGTTCTCCAGGTAGTAGACGTTGATGCGTCCGCCGCCGCTGGTGGGGATGTCAATCTGCCCGACGATGTCCTGGATGCGCTCGAAGGCCGCGGGGCTGGCGACGATGATGAGCTTGTTGGTGCGCTCGTCCGGGATGATCTGCGACAGCGTCACCGGACCACCGGAGCTGCCCTCCTGGCCGGCCTGGGGGCGCGCCCTGCGCCGCGGGGGGGCGCGTTGCGGCCGGCGGCGGCGGGCTGGCCGGGGCGGGCGCCCTTGGCCTCGAAGAGGCGCTGCACCGTGTTGGCCACGTCCTGCGCGGAGGCGTACTGCACCTGGATGATGCGCATCTCATCGCTGGCGGCGCGCGTATCCAACTGGTGGATGATGCGCTCCAGGCGGTGGATGTTGGAGCCCACGTCGTTGATGATGATGGTGTCCGGCGGATACGGAATCGTGTCGCCGTCCTTGGACACCAGCTGCTGGAGCACGCCGCGCAGCGGCTCCACTTCCACGTTCTGCACGCGGAACAGCTTGGTCACCATCTGCTCGTTGGTCGTGTACGGCTCACCGTCCTCGATGATGGTCGGGATGGGGTTCTGCTTCGCCGAGCGCTTGTCGACGATCTTCATGAACCGGCCGTACTGGTAGACGGCGAGCCCGTTGGCGTCGAGCGAGGCGAGGAAGGCGGAGTAGAAGGCGTCCGCGTTGACCTCCACGCGGCCATTCTCCGGGCCGATGATGGAAATCTTCCCGCGCACGTTCTCCGGCAGGATGAAGGTGCGGCAGGTGGCGTCCGCCACCGTCTGGACCAGCTTTTCGATCTCCACCTTGTCGAAGTAGATGCCGTAACGGGCATTGCGGCGGGCCTCCTCGCACGTCGGCGTGCGGCGGGTCCCACCGTTGGCGTCACCGGCATTGTTGGCGCCGGTGGCCTGCGGGGAAATCGTCCGCTCTGCGGCGGAGCCAGAGGGCGGTGAGCGACGCTGGGCCTGCGCGGGAACGGCGAACGCGAGGCACAGGCAGAGCATCCAGGACGGGAGCGTCTTCATGGAGGAGCGGGCGCTGCGGAGGTGATTAACGGACGTTGTACGACTTGCGGATCGGCGCACCGTTGCGCTCGATCTCGATCTCGATACGGGGTGCGTCCTTCATCTTCGAATAGACCTCCAGCGCCTTCTCCGGGCTGTTGAGGTCGAATCCGTTGATGCGACGGATGACGTCGCCATTCTGGACGCCAATCTTGGAGTAGATGGAGTCCGGACGGATGGAGAAGAGCTTGAAGCCCACCGCCTGACCGTCCTTGAACGCGGGCACGATGCGCGCCTGCATGGCGATCTGGTTGAGGTTGTTGAGCGTCTTGTCGATTTCCGCGCGCGGGACTTCGTACTCGTTCTCGCTGGTGGCGCGGATGCCGCTGCCGTCACTGGGCGGCGCGGTGTTGGCCTGGGCGACCGGGGGCGAGGGCGGCACGAAGGCGCCGTCACCCGGGTTGCCGTCGATGAACTCGCGGCGCCCGGCGTTGATGATGATGACGCGCTCGCGCTCGATGGTCTCCACGGTGGCACCCTGCAGGGTGTTGCCCACCATGTAGGTCTGCGAACGCTGCGTCGCCATGTCCTGGATGGAGGCGAAGGACCAGTCGGGGTTGCTCGCCACGAGCGTGCCGAGCAGCTTCACCCGCATGCCGCTCTTCACGGGCGCGGCGTTGGGGTCCACCTCCGCCATGGCGCCGCCGGGCTCCTGCACCTCGGGCTCCGGCTCTGGCAGCTTGATGCCCGTCAGCCGCGCAAGACGGTCCAGGTCGAGCATCGCCAGCGCCGTCTCGTTGCGGCGCGGCTGCGTGGGCGCGCGAGCGGACGACCCCCCGGTAGGCACCGGGGAGATGGCGGATTCGACGAACAGGTTCACCGTGCTCGCCGCCAGCAGGCCGACGAGCAGGATGAACACCAGGTTCACCGTCCAAAAGTATTTTCGAAAGAAGAGTTCCATCACGCTTCCGGGAGAAAGCCGGGCCTTTGTTGAGCAAGCCAGGTGCCATCGCGGGCCAGGCGGGCAAGACAGGACCTACGGCCAACCACTTGGAATTATTCCGGAATAGCAGGCGCCCCTGACGCGTGATGGCCCTGCCGAAACCCCGCCAGACAAATTGTCAAAAGCAGGCGGGGGGCCGTGTGACGCCCTGTCAGTCGGCGGTGTCGGAGCCGGGCGGGGTGCCGGCGGGGGCATCCCCGGTGGACTGCTCGCGCTCCAGCTTGCGGTAGATGGTCCGCGCCGCGATGCCCAGCAGCCGGGCGGCCAGCGTCTTGTCGCCGCGGGTGTGACGCAGCGTCTCGTGGATCACCCGGCGCTCAATCTCCTCCATGGGAGTGCCAATGGGGATGACGAGCTGTGCGGCCGAACCCAGCGGGCCCTTGCGCACGGACTCGGGCAGGTCGCTGGCCTCCAGCACTTCTCCACGCGCCAGCACCACCGCGCGCTCCACCGCGTGCTCCAATTCGCGCACGTTGCCGGGCCAGGCGTAGTTCTCCAGCACGCCGAGCGCCTCCTGGGAGAAGCCGCGCAGCACCTTGCCATTCTTGGCGGCGAAGCGGCGCAGGAAGGCGTCCGCCAGCAGCGGGATGTCCTCGCGGCGCGAGGCGAGCGCGGGCACGCGAATCTCCACCACGTTGAGGCGGTAGTAGAGGTCCTCGCGGAAGCGGCCCTCGGCCACCTCCTTCTGCAGGTCCTTGTTGGTGGCGGCGACGAGGCGCACGTCCACCTTCACCGTCTGCGTCCCGCCCAGACGCTCGATTTCGCCCTCGGCCAGCGCGCGGAGCAGCTTCACCTGCGCGGGCAGCGGCATCTCACCGACTTCGTCCAGGAAGAGGGTGCCACCGTGGGCGCGCTCGAAGCGGCCCTCGCGCCGGGCCACCGCGCCGGTGAAGGCGCCGCGCTCCACGCCGAAGAGCTCCGCCTCCAGGATGTTCTCCGGCAGCGCGCCGCAGTTGACGGCGATGAAGGGCCCGCGGACCCGCTGGGAGAACTCATGCACGGAGCGCGCGGCCAGCTCCTTGCCCGTGCCGGACTCCCCCAGCAGCAGCACCGTGGCCGTGGAGGGCGCCGCCTGGCGGATGGTGTCCAGCATGGCGCGGAAGGCGGGGGACTGGCCCACCATGGAGCGCCCGCCCGCGGCGTTCATCTCCGCCAGCTTCGCCTTGAGGGACTGGTTCTCCGCCACCAGCGCCCGCTTCTCCAGCGCCTTCTGGATGGCCTTCACCAGCGCGTGGCGCTTGAGGGGCTTGGTGATGAAGTCGTAGGCGCCGTCCTTCATGGCCGCCACGGCCGTCTCCACCGTGCCGTAGGCCGTCATCAGCACCACTTCCACGTCCGGCCGGATGGCGCGCGCGACGCGCAGCAGCTCCTGGCCGTCCATGTTGGGCATCATCAGGTCGGTCACCATGGCGGCGACCTCTGGACGGCGCAGCAGCTCCAGCGCCTCCGTGCCGTTGGCGGCGGCCAGCGTGGCCATGCCCTCGCGCTGGAAGATGCGGACGACCGAGTCGAGGTTCGCGCGGTCGTCGTCGACGACCAGGACCGTGGGGGATGTCATGTCGGGCGAACCTCCTGCAATCCGTGTTCCCTCAAACGGTATCCTCGTCCGGCTCCAGGGGCCCGCCGCCCATCCGGCCAATGTCCTCGCGCCGCACCTTGTCGACGTTGAACTTGCGGGCGCTGGCCACCATCCGGTCCACGGTGGCGTCGAAGTCCGGCTTCCCGCCGTCCTTGCGGAAGCGGAGGAAGTTGATGCGGGCGACGACGAAGTTCTTGAGGTAGGGGCTCTGGAGCCCTCGCGCCTTGAGGGCGTCCACCACGGCCACCACGGCGTCGTCCAGCTCCAGCAGCCGCTTCGCCCGGGCCTCGCGCAGGGGCAGGGCGTCCTCCAGGGGCGTGTCGAGGAAGTCCTCCACCACCTTCACGAAGGGGTGGTAGGCGCCCGCGGAGAAGCGAGGGCGCTGCTCGTAGGCGGCGCCCAGGGTGACGAAGGCGGGCTCCTCGAAGAGGTGGGCGAAGGCCGTCTCCGGTCCCTGCCGCCCCGCGCCCACCAGCCCGCGGTACATGCGGATGACCTCCAGGGAGCGCTCCTTGAGGTTGTGGGCCTTCTCCGTGTTGAGGGCCAGGATTTGATAGGCCACGTCCTCCTCGGGCAGTACCAGGGCGACAATGGCCTTGGCGCCCAGAAGGCGGCTGGCGTTGAGGCGGTGGTTGCCGTTGGGCGTCCAGTACCGGCCGTCCTTGCGCACGGCGATGACGGGGTCCAGGAAGCGGTCCAACCGCTCCATGGCGTTGGCCAGCCGCTTCACGTGGGGCTCGGACACGTCGCGCTGGTAGGGCGTGGGCTCCACCTTGTCGATGGGCAGCACGGAGAACACCACCGGGTGGCCGCCCAGCGGGTCGCGGTACACGCCGAGCACCTCGCCGCCGTCCTCACGCACCGCCTCCAGCAGCTCCGTGGGGTACTCCACCGAGTCGCTGGCCACCTCCGCGGGGGACAGTCCCCGGGATTTCGCCTCCGCCTTCTTGCGGCGGGGCTTGCGCGGCGTGGCCGCCTTCTTCGCGGCGGGGGACTTGCGTGCGGACTTCGCTGCCATGGGCTGCACCCTCCTCGAGCTGCTTGATGCGTTCTACGAGGGGGCCCTGACACGTCCCCCCGCCGCCGCACGGTAGGGGGACGTGGCGGGGTGGGCTACTCGCCCGAAACGGTGAGCTGCCGGAAGCGGACAGTGGGGGCGCCCACCGCGCCGCCGCGGAACTGGAGGTCGCTGCCGATGCCGTCCAGGTCCTTGAGCATCTGCAGCAGGTTGCCCGCCACCGTCACTTCTTGCACGGGGTGCGTCAGCTCGCCCTTCTCAATCCACAGGCCGTTGGCGCCCGCGGACAGCTCGCCCGTCACCGGGTCGGCGCCATGGCTGAGCAGGGCGGTGACGTAGAATCCGCTGTCCACCTCGCGCAGCAGTTCCTGGGGCGACTTCGTGCCCGGCTCCAGGTACAGGTTGCTGGTGCCAATCGCGGGCAGCCCGTTGTAGCTGCGGGATGCGTTGCCGGTGGTGCGCGCCTTCGCCTTGCGGGCGGTGAAGGCGTCATAGAGGAAGGACTTGAGCACGCCGTGTTCGATGATGGGCGTGCGCCGCGTGGGCACGCCTTCTCCGTCGAAGGGCGCGGTGGCCAGGCCACGCGGCATCAGCCCGTCATCCACCAGCGTGACGTGCGCGCCGGCCAGGCGCTTGCCCAGGAGCGGCGCCAGGAGGCTGGCCTGCTGGTACACGGCATTGCCGTCCGCCGCGCCCGCCACATCCGACACGAAGGACGCGGCCACCTGCGGGTCGAACAGCACCGGCACCTGCTGCGTCTTCACGCGCCTGGCGCCCAGCATCCGCACCGCGCGGCGCGTGGCCTCGCGGCCGATGGACTCCGGTCCGTCCAGGTCGTCCAGGAAGCGGCGGTAGTCCATCCAGTAACCCGTCTGGAGCCCGTTGCCGTCGGAGGCCACCGGCGCCGCGTACAGGTACACATAGGTGCCGGAGTACGCGCCCGTGACGCCCTCGGTGGAGGCCATGTAGACCTCGGACACGTAGTCCCCGGCGCCCACGCCGTTGAAGGCGATGATGCGCGAGTCCTCCGCGCGCGCCGCCTTCTCCACCTCCAGCGCCGTCTTGATCTTCCAGTCGCCGGGGAGTTCGGCCACCCTCGTGTCGAAGAGCGGGCCGGTGTCCGCGAAGCGGCCCAGGTCCTTGCCGGAGGGCAGGCCGTTGAGCTTGCTGGGGGCGGAGAACTCGGCCAGCTTCAGGGCCTGGTCCACGATGTGGTCCACGGCGGCGGGGTCGAAGTCGGACGTGTAGGCGAAGCCCAGGCGGTCCTTGAGGACCACGCGGACGCCCACGCCCTTGCTGGTGGACTGGGTGAGGTCCTCAATCTGCCCCTGGTGCACGCGCACGCTGCTCTGGCGGCCCACCTCCAGGAAGGCCTCCGCCTGGCGGGCACCCTTGCGCTTGGCGCGCTGGACGATTCTCTTCGCGAGCTGCTGGTAGTCCATGGTGTTGGCGCTCCCTCTCAGGCGACCTTGGTTCCGCCGACGGTGATGTTGTCGATGCGCACGGTGGGCAGGCCCACGCCCACCGGCATGGACTGACCATTCTTCCCGCACACGCCCATGCCCGGGTCGGGCATCGGGTCGGTGCCGACGCGCGACACGTTCTTCAGCGCCTCCGGCCCCACGCCGATAAGCGTCGCGTTCTTCACCGGGCGGCCCAGCTTGCCGTCCTCGATTTGATAGGCCTCGCTGACCTCGAAGACGAAGTTGCCGTTGGTGATGTCCACCTGCCCGCCGCCGAAGGTGGCGCAGTACAGCCCGCGCTTCACCTCCTTGAGGATGTCCTCGGGGGCGTGGTCGCCCGGCGCCAGGAAGGTGTTCGTCATGCGCGGCATGGGCAGGTGCTTGAAGGACTCGCGCCGCCCGCTGCCGGTGCTGCGCTGGCCCATGAGCTGCGCGTTGAGGCTGTCGTAGAGGTAGCCCTTGAGCACGCCGTTTTCGATGAGGACCTTGCGCTCACCGGGGTTGCCCTCGTCGTCGATGTTGATGGAGCCGCGCCCGCTGGACACGGTGCCGTCGTCAATGACGGTGACCAGGTCGGAGGCGACCTTCTCGCCCAGTTTGCCAGCGAACAGCGAGGTGCCCTTGCGGATGAAGTCCGCCTCCAGGCCGTGGCCCACCGCCTCGTGCAGGAGGATGCCGCTCCAGCCCGGGGCCAGCACCACCGTCTGCGGACCCGCCACGCAGTCCACCGCGCCCAGCGTGGCCACCGCCTGCCGCGCCGCCTCACGGGCCACGTCCTCCGGGGAGAAGGTGTCCCAGTGCGTGAAGGGCACCCGGCCGCCACCGCCGTACATGCCGGTGCGGCGCTCGCCGCCCTTGCCCTGGGCCACCACCATCACGGAGATGCGGCACAGGTCCTGGGTGTCCTCGGTGTAGCGGCCATGGGTGTTGGCCACCGCGATGCGGCGCGTCTGGTCCACATAGGCGCCGTTGACCTGCTTCACCCGGGCGTCGAAGGCCCTGGCGGCCTTGTCGGCGCGCATCAGCAGGCCCGTCTTCAGTGATACCTCCACGTCCATCAGCGGGGTGGTGACGTGGTAGTGGCTGGGCACCGCGGCGCGGCGCACGGGGAAGCTGCGCTCGGCGCCGCCGCCCTGGGCAATCATGGCCGCCGTGGAGGCCGCCCGCAGCAGGGCGGACTCGTCCCAGTCGTCGGAGAAGGCATAGCCCACCTTTCCGCCGGAGATGACGCGCACGCCCACGCCCTGGACCAGGCCCGTCTGCGCGCTCTTGATGCGGGACTCCTCCAGCCGCACCGCGGTGGTGAGCGTGCGCTCGACGTACACCTCGGCGAAGTCGCCCCCTCGCTCCATGGCCACGGCGAGCAGGCGCTCGACCAGCGGCTGGGGTAGCAGGGCGGCGGCCTGGGGACGCCTGGCCACCGGTGGTGCGAGCTTCGAGGAGGGGGCGCGCTTCGAGGGCGCAGACGCTCGGGGCATATTTCGGAACTCCCGCGGTGAAGACGTTGGGGTATGTGGCAGCCTACATAGGAGGGGGCGCCGCCGGGAGCAACGCTCAATGACCCCCGTTCTTTCCCTGATCAGCGGCCTGTCCGCATTCCCACCATGGAGACGGCGCTTTAAGATGCGCGGCGCTTCGAGACTGGAACCCACCCCATGCCTCCTCGTCCTCCTTCCTCTTCCCGTGCTGGTGCTGGCCGTTCCGGCGGTCGTGCGGGCGAGGACCCAGACTCCATGAAGTCCCCCGCCCGGCGCCGCCCCGCGTCCGAGGACGAGGACTTCGCCGCTCCCTCTTCCGGGGAGGACGGTTACCCCGACGACGGGCCGCCCAACCCGGACCTCTATGGCGAGGAGGACTCGGGCCGCTCCCGCACGGGCGAGACACGCGTGGCCTCCGTGGAGTCCGTGGAGGAGGAGCGGCGCGCCCGCGACGACGACGAGGACGACAACGCGGACGCCACGCGCGCGGGCCCGCCGGTGCAGATGCTGGTGCTGGAGGGCCCGGACAAGGGCCGCAAGAAGCGCTTCCAGAGCGTGCGGATGGTGGTGGGCCGCAACAAGGACTGCGACTTCGTGCTGGACGACCAGTCCGTGTCCCGCCGGCACCTGGAGCTGGTGTACGGCCAGGCCGGCGTGGTGATGCGCGACCTGGGCAGCGTCAGTGGCACCCAGGTCAACGACCAGCGCGTGGACGAGTGTCTGCTCAAGCATGGAGACGAAATCTCCATGGGCAAGACGCGCCTGCGCTTCGTGGACGAGGCGGAGCAGATCAAGGAGCTGCGCGCCCAGGCGGAGGCCCGCGACGCGGAGGAGAAGCGCGAGCGCGAGGCGGCCGCGCGCGAGGCGGAGGAGAAGCGGAAGAACCAGGCGGCCGCCCGGGGCAGCGAGGCGGATCCGAATGATCCCCGCTTCAACGAGGCCACCAACGCCAACTACAAGCTGCCGACGCGCTCAAGGAGAACTCGGGGAGCAAGGGCGCGGTGGCCGTGCCCCGGCCGCGTCCGCCCATCCGGAGCACGCCGACCCGTTCGAGCGGCGGCGCGCTGACGGGCAAGCAGAAGGCGCTCATCGGCGGCGGTGGCGGCGCTGGCGGTGCTGCTCGTCATCGGGCTGATGATGATTCCGTCCGGACCTCCGCCGCCGCCCCCGCCGGACCCGAACGTGGAGCGGGCGAAGGTCCTGATGCAGCAGGCGCGCGAGTCCGTGCGCGCGGACGACTTCGCCAACGCCGTCCGGCTGGTGGAGGAGGCGGAGAAGCTGGTGCCGGGCATCGACGCGGACAACCTGGCCCGGGGCGCGCGCACCCAACTGGAAGTGCTGACGTCGCTGGAGGCGGTGCGCACGCTCATCGAGGAGAAGCGCTTCGACGAGGCGCGCACGAAGCTGGAGGAGACGCCGCAGGGCACCGCGAAGACGGATGACGTGCGCCGCAAGCTCCAGACGGAGCTGGAGGAGAAGGACATCGCCTGGCGGCTCCAGCAGGTGGAGGAGGCGTTCGCCTCGCGCGACCCGGAGACGATTCGCCCGCTCATCGCGCAGCTGCCGCCGCTGAACCGGCCGGCCTATGAGGTCAAGCTGACGGACCTGGAGGCCGAGCTGTCGAAGGAGGCCCAGGACGAGTCGCGCCGCAACCGCAACGCCGCGGCGCGCGCGGCGGAGGTGGCCAAGGAGAAGCGCAAGGCGTTCATCGCCGAGGCCTTCAGCGACGTGGAGCGGCGCTTCAATGGCGGCGACTACGACCGCGCCGTCCTGGAGTGCGACCGGGTGGTGGACAAGCACCGGGGAGACAAGGACGTGAAGGACCGCGCGCTGTCCCTCAAGCGGCTGATTCCCCAGTTCCGGCGCGCGCTGGAGGACGGGCAGAAGAAGCTGGACGCCAACTCGCTGGAGGCGGCGGCCAAGCCCCTGCGGCGCGCGGCGGACCTGTACCGCCAGATTGGCTTCCGGGGCTCGCTGGGCAACACGATTGATGAACAGCTCGCGTCCTCGTCGGTGGCGGCGGGGCAGGGCGCGCTCAAGAAGGGCGACCTGGGCTCCGCCGGCTCGCACTTCCGCGAGGCGCTGCGGCTCAACCCGGGCGACGGGCGGGCGCGTGAAGGACTGGAGAGCCTACAGAAGAAGGCGGAGGAGCTGTTCCTCCGGGCCTACATCCAGCGGGACAGGGATCCGCAGGCCGCGGCGGAGATGTTCAAGGTCGTCATCGAGACGGCCTCGGAAGGCTCCGACGTGAAGCGCAAGGCGGAGATGTATCTGAGCGAGCTTCAGCCGTGAGTGGCGGCGGGCCGACCATGATTTGCCGGGGAGAAAAGGGATGAACGAGTCGTCGCTGCGTGAGCTCGGGATGGACCTCATCGAGGAGCGCCAGTTCGAGCGAGCCCTGGCCGTGTTCGCCGAGGCGGTCCGCCGCGTCCCCGCGGACCACCGGTCGCGGATGCTGGCCGCGCGCTGCCTGGCGGAGCTGGGCGAGCGCGAGCGCGCCGTCACCGCGTACCACGCCTGCGCGGAGGGCCTGCTGCGCCGCGACTACCTGTTGTCCGCCATGGCCGCGTGCAAGCTGGCGCTGGACGTGGCGCCCAACGAGCGGCGGGTGAATGACACGCTCATCCGCATCCACTCGCGCGCGGTGCGCAACGCCCCGGGCCGCGCCGTGGTGCCGCCGCCGCTGCCGCCGGAGACGCTGTACGACGGCAAGGTGGACACGGACCTGATGGGGCTGCAGGGCGAGGAGCTGTCCAACCGCGCCATCGAGGTCCTCGCCGCGCCGGACCCGGGCGGCTCGGCGGACCCCAACAGCCGTCCGCCGCTGCCGCTGTTCGCGGAGCTGGACCGGGACGCCTTCGTGGACCTGGTGCGGCGCATGGCGTGGCGCCGCGTGCGCCCGGACGAGGTGGTCAGCCGCGAGGGCGAGACGACGGAGTCGCTCTACGTGGTGGTGGCGGGCAAGGCGGAGGTGACGCGGCAGCAGGACGGCGAGGCGCGCACGCTGGGCTTCCTGGGCGGCGGCTCCATCTTCGGTGAAATCGCGCTGCTGACGGGCGCGCCGCCCACGGCGACGGTGTCCGCGGTGTCGGACAGCGAGGTCTTCGAGATTCGCCGTGAGCACCTCAACGCGGTGGCCAAGAGCCACCCCGCGGTGCCGCAGGTGCTGGCGGACTTCGCGCAGCAGCGCATGGCGCGCAACCTGATGGCCACCTCGCCCATGTTCCAGACGATGCCGGAGTCGGAGCGGGGCGCGCTCTTGCGGCGCTTCACGTTCCGGGCGCTCCAGGCGCGCGAGAAGGTGCTGGTGGAAGGCGAGCACTCGCCGGGCTTGTACCTGGTGCTGGCCGGTGAGCTGGTGGTGCAGAAGGAGGACCCGGCGGGCGGCGTGGTGACGCTGGGCATGTTGCGCGAGGGCGAGGTGGCGGGGGAAATCTCCCTGCTGACGGGCCTGCGCGCCACGGCCACGGTGGTGGCGGCGCGCAAGACGGCGGCGGCCTTCCTGGACCGCTCGGCCTTCCACGAATTGGTGACGTCCGTCCCGGACATCCGCACGTACCTGGAGCAGTTGTCGGACCGGCGGCTGAAGCAGATTGGCGAGGCGCTGCGTCCCGCGGAAATCATCGACGCGGACGAGCTGGTGCTCGAGCCCGAGGCGGCGTGAGGCGGCCATGGTGAACGTGACGCGCTCGCAGGTGGTGGGCGGGGTGCTGGCGCTGCTGGCGGCTGGCGCGGTGCTGTACTTCTGGCCCGAGCAGCAGATCTCCGTGGAGGAGGCCATCCGCCGCCAGGTGGTGGTGATGACGCGGGCCGCGGAGGCGAAGGACGTGGGCGGGGTGATGGAGCACGTCTCCGAGCGCTTCCGCTCCAACGGGCAGGGCGGCTGGTCGAAGAAGGAGGTGCGCGGCATCCTCACCGCGCAGGTGCTGCGCGGCCAGTGGGTGCGCGTCTTCGTGACGAACCTGGAGGTGCGCGAGGTGTCGCCCACGGAAGGGGAGTTCCAGGCGCGCTTCATCTTCGGCCGCTCCCAGGCGGAGCGGGTGGAGGACCTGGCCGCGGGCAGCGTGCTGAGCGCCTACCTCATCGAAGGCGCCTTCGAGAAGGAAGAGGACGGCGAGTGGCGCGTGGTGCGCGCCGCCCGGAGTCCATCGATCCCACCGACCTACTCTAGGAGCGGGCCCGACTCCGCCTTCCACGCCTTGGCCATGCTGGCCTGCCCGGCGGACTCCAGGCGCTTGCGGATGTCCTCCACGCGCGCGGCCAGCGCCTCACGCGGGGTGCCCTGCGTCCGCTCCCGCGCGAGGCCGAAGAAGTAGTGCTGGCAGGCGGCGGCGTGCTCTCCCTGGGCGAAGAGCAGATCGCCCATGGCGGTGTAGGCCTCCGCCAGGGTGCCCGCGCCGGTGTCGGGCGCCACGGCGGCCAGCAGCGGGCGGGCGCCTTCGTAGTCCTTGCGCGCCAGCAGCAGCGCGCCCTTGGCGTACTGGGCCCGGGCCAGGTCCACGCCGCGCGCGGCCAGGGCCTTGTCATAGGCCCCCAGGGCCTCGTCCTGGCGGGAGGCGGCCTCCAACACGCCGCCGCGCGCCAGCCAGTAGCGGCTGTCCTTCTCCAGCAGCCCGGCCTTCTTCCCTTCCGCGGTGGTGGTCTGCACCGGG
>JBKGHI010000539.1:0-1717 GCA_046520405.1 Myxococcus sp. 1LA | reverse complement strand
CCTGGCTGCTGCGACAGGCGGGCTACCGGGGGCTGACACAGCCGGAGCTGTTCGGCCGCTCGGCGCTGGGGCCTCGGGTCCTCACCCGCGCGCTGGAGTTGTTGGGCGCGCGGGGCGGCGCGCTCCTCATCGACCGCGAGCGGCGGCTGTATCTCTCCGGCGACGTCTTCGAGGCGTTGCAGGCGCGCGCCCTGGCGCTGCTGGCCACCTTCCACGAGCGCGAGCCGTTGCGCGAGGGCCTGTCCCGCGAGGAGCTGCGGCAGCGGCTGTCCGCGACGCTGGATGCGCGGGCTTTCCAGCGGGTGTTGCAGGCCCTGGTGGAAGGAGGCCGGGTGGAGCTGGAGCGGGACGTGGTGCGCCTCAAGGGACGAGGCCGGACGCTGACGCTGGGGGACACCGCCGCGCGGGCGCGACTGGCGGCGGAGCTGTCCGCCGCGGGCCTGGCGCCTCCCTCGCTTTCCGAACTGGAGCAGAAGCTTCAGCTTCCCGCGCCCCGGCTTCGGGAGCTGCTGGGTGTCATGGTGGCGGAGGGAGCCGCGGTCCGCGTCGCGGAGGGCCTGTGGTTCGCTTCCGGGGCCCTGGCCGCCTTGCGCGAGCGTCTGGTTGCCCACCTGCGCGAGAAGAAGGAGATTACCACCCAGGATTTCAAGGAGATGGTGGGGCAAAGCCGCAAGTTCGTCATCCCCCTGTCCGAATACTTCGACCGGGAGAAGGTCACGCTCCGGGTAGGAGAGAAGCGGGTGCTGCGTCGCGGATGAGTACGAAGCGCTACAGCGAGGCGGACCTTCGCGCCCTGGTCGATGTCTTCCGCAACCCCATGCTGGCGGTGGTGGAGGGCCGGGTGCTCGTGGCCAATGACGCCTACGTCGCGCTGCTCGGGCTGGCGCGCGCGCAGGTGGAAGGCCGCTCCGTCATGGACTTCGTCCAGCCGGAGGACCGCAGCCGCGTGTCGGAGCGCTACCGGCGGGTGGACGCGGGCGCGCCGCTGCATGAGGGCTCCCAACTCTTCCAGGTGCCGTGCGCGGACGGTGTTTCGCGCGAGGTGGCCGTGACGGCGACCCGCTTCGCGCTGGAGAGCGGCGTTGGCGGACTGCTCCTCAACTGCGTGCCCATGGAGAACCGGCCCCCGGAGATGTCGGTGGCCGAGCGGCTGGTGGAGACCTCCGCGGGCCTGGTGGCCGCGCACTCGGAGAACGCCGTCCGCCGCGTCGCCCTGAAGGGCCTGGAGGCCGCGGGCTTCCGGGCCCGGCTGCTGCGCTGGGAAGGCGAGGGCCTGCTGGCGCGAGACGGCGAGCCGCTGCCGGAGGACGCGCGCCTGGGGCTGGAGTCGCTCGCGGATGGGCGCCCCGTCTTCGGCGGCGCGGACCAGGCCGCGCCCAGCCACGTCTACCTGCCCGTGGGCGGCCCCCAGGCGGAAGTGCTCTGGGTGGAAGGCCACTGGGTGGCGCCGCACCATGGCTCGGTGTTGATGCTGTTCGCCAAGGTGGTGGGCGCCGCGCTGACGGACGCGCGTGTGCAGGCGGAGAGCGCGCGCAGCCGCTGGGAGATGGAGGCCGTGGCGCAGGTGGCGCGCTTCGTCGCGCAGCCGTCTCCGCCCACGCAGGAGGACTTCCTGGAGCGCGTCGCGGCGCTGCTCCAGGCGGACGCCGCGGCGCTGCACCTTTCGACACCGCCCGTGGGCACGCTGACGCTGGCGTCCCACGTGGGGCTGCGGGAC
>JBKGHI010000538.1:0-1725 GCA_046520405.1 Myxococcus sp. 1LA | reverse complement strand
GGTGGTGCTGGACGCCTTGCCGCTGACACCCAACGGCAAGGTGGACTGGCGCGCGCTGCCCGTACCGGAGCTCTCGGCGCGTGACTCGGCTCCGGTTCATGAGGCACCGGCGACTCCGATGGAGGAGACGGTCGCCGCCGTCTGGGCCCAGGTCCTGCGGCTCGAACGCGTTGGGCGGGAGGATGACTTCTTCGCTTTGGGTGGACATTCGCTGCTGGCCACGCAGGTGGTGGCGCGGCTTCGCTCGGCCCTAGGGGTGGAGGTCCCGCTGCGGACGCTCTTCGAAGCATCCTCGTTGAGGGCGCTTGCTCAGCAGGTAGAGCACGCGACGCGGATCCAATCGCTTCCCGCGCTGCGGCCGTTGCCCCGTGGGGACAGGTTGCCGCTGTCATTCGCACAGCAGCGCTTGTGGTTCCTGGATCGACTGCAGCCTGGAGGCACTGAATACAATGTGCCCTACGTGCTGCGGCTGGATGGGCCGCTGGATGTCTCCGTCCTCGAACGGGCCTTCTCGGAGTTGGTCCGCCGTCATGAGGTCTTGCGCACCGCGTTTCCAGAAGAGGGCGGTGCACCGGTCCAGCGCATCGCACCGCCAGCGCCGGTGCGGATTCCCATCGTGGAGGTGGGCTCTCAGGGCGCGTCCGAAGTCCAGCGACACGTGCGCGCGGAAGTCGACCGCTCCTTCGACCTGTCGCATGGGCCCTTGCTGCGCCCGCGGCTGTTGAAGCAGGACGCCCGGGCCCATGTCCTGGTGGTGATGCTGCATCACATTGTCTCGGACGGGTGGTCCGCGAGCGTGCTGCTGCGGGAGTTGGCCGCGCTCTACGCTGCGTTCGCACAAGGGCTTCCGTCGCCGTTGCCCGAGCTGCCCGTGCAGTACGCGGACTACGCGCTGTGGCAGCGGGGCTGGCTGCGGGACGAGGCGTTGGACGCGCAGGTTCGTTACTGGCGCGATGCGCTCGCGGATTCACCACGCTATCTGGACCTCCCAACGGACAGGCCGCGTCCGGCCGCGCAGACCTTCCGAGGCGGCGTCCAGCGGCAATCGTGGCCGAAGTCGCTGTGGCATCGGGTCGAGGCCCTCGCGCGGCGAGAAGGCGCCACGCCGTTCATGGTGTTGCTCGCTGCGTATCAGACCGTGCTGTGGCGCTATTCGGGGCAGGGCGACATCAGCGTGGGCTTCCCCATCGCGGGCCGTACGCACGCGGAGACGGAGGGGCTCATTGGCCTCTTCGCGAACACGCTGGTGTTGAGGGCTCGCGTCCATTCCGAGCACGCCTTCCGTGACCTGCTCGCACAAGTGCGAGAGGTCACTCTGGGAGCCTACGCGCATCAGCATGTGCCTTTTGAAAAGCTGGTGGAGGCGCTCCAGCCGGAGCGAGACCTGAGCCGCAGCCCGCTGTTCCAGGTGACGCTGTCACTTCAGAACACGCCCGTTCCCGAGGCGCGGCTAGAGCAGGGGCTCTCGTTGTCGGTGGTGGATGCGCAGATCCAGACGTCGAAGTTCGATCTGTCGATGTTCGTCGCCGAGATGCCGGAAGGTGTCTCCGCATCGGTCAACTACAACAGCGATTTGTTCGAGGCGAAGACGGCGGAGCGGATGTTGCGGCAGATGCGAGTGTTGCTGGAAGCGGCAGTCGCGCGTCCGGAGACAGTCCTAAGCGAGCTGCCGTTGATGACAGCGGAGGAGCGTCGGCGGGTGGTTGAGGAGTGGAGCGGACGGCG
>JBKGHI010000537.1:0-1751 GCA_046520405.1 Myxococcus sp. 1LA | reverse complement strand
GGCCCGTCGCGGTGGTGGCGCGGCGGGTTCCAGCGCGCTTCGCGGCGGTGGCCTTGCCTCCCTTGCGGCCCGCCTTGCGCGCGTTCTTCCGCGCCGCGGGACGGCTGCGCGCGACCTTGGCCTTGCTGCCCGAGCCGCCCTTCTTCATCCCACCGCCCGTGAGCTTGTTCACGGTGGCCCAGGCTCGAGCCTCGGCGGTTTCATCGGACGCGCCGCGCTTCTCGTAGCCCTCTTCGATGTGCTCGGCCATCCGCTTCTGCTTCGCCGTGTACTTCGCCTTGCTTCCTCGTGCCATGCGACTTGCTCTCCAGGCATGGCTGACACCTGCATGGGGCCAGCTCCAGCGCAGAGGTGGGCAGTCACCCACCCATCCGGAAGCGTCTGGCCGGATGGACCTGTTCACCCTGCAACGCACGCATGCACGCCGACATGGCACCCGACATCGGGAATGCACTGGGGCACGATGTGACAGTTTCCTCCGTGCCGCTGGCCGGACGCGGAGTGCGTGCACAAATTGGCGTGCGACACGAAAGAGGAGGCACCCTGGAACCCGCCCTCATCAAGCCGCCGCGCCGGCCCATCCTGGAAGATGGCCCCGCGGTGTTGGTGGTGAATACGCGCTCGCGTTCGGGTCGAGAGGCTTTCGAGGCCGCCAGGGAGACACTCGCGGCGCGAGGCGTCCCCATCGCCGAATGCCATGCCCTGTCCCGGGCGGAGCGGCTGGACGCGGTGGTGGAGCGGATGGTGCGCACGGGCACCCGCCGCATCATCGTGGGAGGAGGCGACGGCACCCTGAGCCGCGCGGTGGCCCGGCTGCTGGGCCGCGACGTGACGCTGGGCGTGCTGCCGCTGGGCACCGGCAACGACTTCGCGCGCTCGCTGGGAATTCCGCCGGACATCGAGGCCGCGTGCGACGTCATCGCCGAGGGCTACACGGCCCGCGTGGACGTGGGCCTGGCCAATGGCCGCCCCTTCCTCAACGCGGCCAGCCTGGGCCTGGCCACCGGCATCGCCAAGCGGCTGACGAAGCGGTTGAAGCAGCGCGCCGGGAAGCTGGCCTATCCCGTGGCGGCCGCCGCGGAGGTGAAGGACCTGCGGCCCTTCCACATCCGGCTGAAGGCGGATGACCAGGAGCTGGCGCTGGACGTGCTCCAACTGGTGGTGGGCAACGGCCTCTACCACGGCGCCGGAAACATGGTGGCGCCCGACGCCCGGCTGGATGACCGGCGGCTCAACATCTACGCCATCTCCGCGCCCTCCACGGCGTCCGGGAACGAGGGCACCGGCCTGGGGCAGCTCCAGGACATCGCCACGCTGATGCGGGTGGCCCTGTCCCTGCGCACCGGCGAGCACGTGGAGCACCCCGCCGTCACCTCCCTGCGCGCCGCGCGACTCTACGTGGAATCGGAGCCCATCCAGGAGGTGAACGCGGATGGGGAGCTGGTGGGCAAGACGCCCATGCGCTTCGAGGTGGCCCCCGCGGCCCTGCGCGTCTACGCCCCCGCACCCTCCTGAAGTTTCGATTCACTGCGAGGCTGGCCTACACTGTAGGCCGCCGCGTCGGCGCCGGCCGGACGCGGGGAGGCCGCGCTCGTGCGTCATCGAATCCCCTTCCTGATTGCCTCGTGCCTGGCCATCGCGGCCGTGCTGCTCCTGTGGTTCCGCATGCCCGTCCCGGCGGCGCCACCCACCACGCGCCCCGGTACCGCGGCGGTGACGGCCCCCGTGCCCGTCACCGGCACCCCGGCCCG
>JBKGHI010000536.1:0-1762 GCA_046520405.1 Myxococcus sp. 1LA | reverse complement strand
GGCGCCAGCCGGGCTCCCCAAGGCGGCGGCTGCCCCATGGCGCACGCGGCCCGGACGCAACAGGTGGAACAGCCATGAGGGAGGAGGCCACGGCCCTGGCCGCCTCCCCTCGCGCACTGCTCCACCTGCTGTTCAACGGCGCCCGCGCCGTGGATGTGTTGGAGGCCGCCCTGGCCATGGGGCTCCTGGACGCCCTGGAGCCAGGGCCCGTCTCCCTGGGAGAGCTGGCCGCGCGGCACCGGCTGGTGCCCGTGCGGCTCTACAAGCTGCTCGACTGCCTGGAGAGCCTGGGCCTGGTGCGGCGCGAGCAGCCCACCGACGCCCTGGAGTCCGCGCGCTACCAGGCCGTCCCGGGGCTGCGCGCGGCCGCCCAGGCCGTGCTGGGTCCGCAGTCGCTGGAGAAGGACCGGGAGCGCTACGCGTGGCATGAGCTGCACGGGCAACTGCCCCAGGTGCTGCGCGGGGAGCGCTCCATGCCTCCCGCCGCCTTCGACTGGCCTCCACGCACCGCCGAACAGGTGGCGGGCTTCGAGGCCAGCATGGCCGCGGGCCTGCCGCCCATCCTGGAGACGTTCCGCGCCCACGGCGAACGGCTGTGGCAGTGCGGCGGCCGGGTGCTGGACGTGGGCGGCGGAGACGGCACGCTGGCGGCCCACCTGGCGAGCGAGCACCCCGGCCTCCGCGTGGACGTCTTCAACCTGCCCGCCACCGCGCCGCTGGTGGCCCGAACCCGCGAGCGCTTCGGCCTGTCCCCCGAGCGCCTGGGCTTCCAGGGTGGCGACTTCCTCCGCGAGCCGCTGCCCGGCGGCTACGACACGCTCAGCTTCGTGCGCGTGCTGCACGACTGGCCCGCGGACACGGCGCGCGCGCTGCTCGTGGCCGCGCGTGACGCGCTCCCTCCCGGGGGCCGCGTCCTCATCTGCGAGGAGTTCCGCACCCCGGAGCGGCTCGCGGCCCAGTTCTTCTGGTCCTACTTCCTCATGGGCGTGGACACCTGCGTGAGCCGCCTGCGCGAGGTGGAGCACTACCTGCGCGTGCTGGACGAGACGGGCTTCAAGGACGCCGAGGTGCTGCCCGGCCCCTTCGAGCTCATCGTCGCCCACCGGTAAAAACGACAGGACCTGATGGGTGGGGCCATCCGTTTGGCCCCCAATCGTCACCGCGTCGCGCCATGGAAGCGCTGGTAGAATGGGCCCATCCCTGGGCGCGAAGGAGGCCAGCCAGGCATTCCCAAGGAGGACGAACCCCTGGCACGGCTTCTGCAAATCCAAGGGTTGTATCGGGTGTAGCACGGCAGCGACGCAGTCCGACGAAGAGGGAGGACTCCGCATGAAGAAGCAGGGTTCACGCAGGTCGGATGAAGGCTCGGAGAAGGTGGTTCGCGGGCTGGTGACGCCGGCGCAAGGCGCGGCGGCCTGGACGCCGCCCGCCGCGGACGGAGAGGTCCGCATCCCCGTTGAAGAAGGCGTGGAGTTGAGGGGCCTGCTCCAGGTGCCTCCCGGAGCCACCGGCGTGGTGGTGCTCGTGCGTGGCCACGGCAGCAGCCGCCGCGGCGCCACGGACCTGGAGGTCGCGCGGCTGTTGCAGAACGAGGGGCTGGGCACCCTCGCGGTGGACCTGCTGACGGCGGCCGAGGAGGAGGCCTGCCGCGAGCGCGACCTGCGCTTCAACCTGGGCCTCTTCGGTGGGCGCCTGGCGGGCGTGGCGCGCTGGCTGCGGCGCGCGCCTCGCACCAGCGCCCTGCGCATCGGCTACTTCGGGG
>JBKGHI010000535.1:0-1788 GCA_046520405.1 Myxococcus sp. 1LA | reverse complement strand
TGGCTGCCCACCGCCACCCCGCAGGCCGTGCGCCAGTACCTGGAGGGCGCGGAGCTCACCGCGGCGCGCGCGGGCCTGCTCGCGGCGGGCGAGATGGAGCCGGTGCGCCGCATGGTCCAGGGCGAGACGGGCTCCGCCTTCCGCGTCCCGGTGCGCAACAAGCTGCGGGAACTGCTGGTGTTTGCCACCTCCGAGGACCTGCACGAGCTGCGCGTCGCCGTGGGTACGCACGTGGAGGTACAGGTGCGCAGGTAGGGACAGACCCTGACGTGGGGTTCGTGCGTTAAAAGGCAGGCGGGCGGACTTGGCTCCGAACCTTGACCCCTCCGGCTGCCACTTCTACGATTCAGGCGGGATTTCTCCCGTCATTTCCGAGGCTTACGGGAACGATGCGTTTCGTCTGCGACAGTTGCCGCGCGCAGTACATGATCAGCGACGACAAGATTGGCTCCAAGGGGGTCAAGGTTCGTTGCAAGAAGTGCGGCCACACCATCACCGTGCGTCCCGCTGGCGCGACGGCCGCGAAGGACTCCGCGCCTGAGTCTTCGACCTCTGATGCTGCCGCCACGGCGAATGCGGGCAAGGGGAGTGACGCGTCCTCCTCAATGCCGGCGACGCTGGGGACACCGCCCGAAGGCGGCCTCTTCACGGACGTGGAAGAGGACGAGATTGGCGCCGTCTTCGACCAGGTGCTGAGCTCCGGCACGCAGAAGATTCCCACGGAGGCCGCGAACGAGGCCGCGGCCCGCGAGGCCTCCGCGGAGAACGTGCGCAAGCTGGCCGAAGCCGAGGCCGAGCCGGACAAGGAAGAGGCCAGGTCCAACGCGGCGGCGCACGAGTGGTACGTGGCCATCGACGAGAAGCAGGTGGGCCCCTTCAACGTCGAGAAGGTCAAGGACCTGTGGGACCGCGGCGAAGTGGGCCCGGACAGCCTCTGCTGGCGCTCGGGCTTCAGCGATTGGATTCCGCTGTCGGAGACGGCGGAGCTGGCGTCGGTGCTGGCGCCGCGGCCCTCCAAGCCGGTCATCGTCGCGCCGGAGCCCGTGTCGGGTTCGACGCCCACCGTGTCCTCTGGCCCCGTGCAGTCCGCGTTCAGCGCGGGCAAGGGGGCGCGTGGCGAGGCGGGGCCCTCGGGGGCCTCCGAGGAGCCCGCGGGCTGGAAGCCGTCCGCGGCCAGTGTGCTGGCCTCGCTGGTGAAGGAAGAGAACGACGCGCTGTCCAAGCCGCCTCCGACGCCTGCGCCCGCGCTGGGCCGGGAGCCGGTGTCGCAGTCGCGGCTGCTGGACGTGCCCATGCCTCCGCCGGAGCCGGTGTCCTCGCCGTCCCTTCCTGGCGCGGGAGTGGCCATGGCGCAGCCCATGGCGTATGGGCAGCAGCCGGTGCCGCAGCAGTACGCGCAGCCGGCGCCCATGCCGTATGGGCAGCAGCCGATGCCGCAGCAGTACGCGCAGCCCATGCCCGCGCCGTATCCGCCGCAGGCGAGTTACCCCGCACCGTACCCGCCGGGAGCGGGGCAGGGTGGGGGCAAGGGCAAGACAGGGCTTTTCGCTGGCATCGCCGCGGGGGTGCTCCTGGTCGGCGGTGGCGCCGCGGCGTTCTTCATGAAGGGCGGGTCGAGCGCGGACGTGGCACCGGCGAATCCTCCGGTTGTCGCGGCGGCGCCCGTGGCCACGCCGACGCCGCCTCCCGCAGCGCCTCCGACGCCTCCTGCGAACACGGCCCCCGTGGCGGCGGCCCCGACGCCCGGGAATCCCACGACGCCTCCGGCGAACACTCCGCCCACGGAGG
>JBKGHI010000534.1:0-1792 GCA_046520405.1 Myxococcus sp. 1LA | reverse complement strand
CAACCCGAAGTGCGGCAGCTTAACGAAACTGTCCACGAAATCGGGGCAAGCCCACCTGCCCCCGGTAAATGCGTGCGGTTTTTGCGGGTGGCTCACGCGACCATTTCCGGGCCATTTCTCGGCCACGACTGACTGGGGGTGGCCCCAGCTAAATGCGTGTGGATTCCGTGGGCGGCTCGGGTGACCTGCGGAAGGCCCCCCGCCTCGGATTTCCGATGGGTGGCCACTCAGGACCGTGCTTGGAGGTGGTACACGCTGAGAAAACCCCATGGAAAATCGCCGGGCCCGGGAGTGATTTGTTCAGCGTGATGCCGTGGTTCCGGAACTTCCTGAACACATGCCGCGTGAGGCCGAGCGCTCCGAGTGGCGGGGAGTTTTGAGGGGCGCGGGGCACAGGTTCAGAGAAAAACCGCCGCCTCCTTCGTGCCAGGACAAACGGAGAAGGTCTGGAAGCCGCGCGCATCCTGGTACGGTCCTGCCATGCCCCATGGAGGTTGCCCGCGCGTGTTCTCGTCACTTGCCCGGCTTGCCCTGCCCCTCGTGTTCCTGGTGGGCCTGACGGCTGCGGCACAGCCCCAGGACGCCCTCCGTGGGCGCGAACTGAAGCGGCGGCGGGTGGCGCTCTCGGCGGCCACGTCTGGCAATCCCGTGGTGCTTCACGTCGCGCCGGGCTACCTCACGACCTTGGAGTTCGACTCCCCTGTGGACCGGAACGCGGTGGTGCTCGGGGACCCAGGGGGGCGACTCGCGCTGTTCGAGGTCACGCCACGAACCATTGTGCTCAAGCCCGCGATGGAACTGGGCCCCGGGCGAGGCGTGGAGCTGACCATTCCGTTCGCGGATGGGGCCGCGCCCGCCCGCGTCGTGCTCTCACTGGTCACGCACCCTGCCGAGGTGGACGCGCAGGTGATGGTGTCGCGCCTCCCACGCTCGGCGGAAGCGATTCAGGCCGAGCTGGACGAGGTGCGTGCCACCTGTGCGGCCAAGGATGCCGAGTTGGATGCGCTCCGGGCCCGTAGCGTGGCGAGCGGCCCGGCAGGGATGATCTTCGCAGGTCTGCTCGATAGAGGTGGTTTACAGAGCGGAAGAGTCGAACCAGGAATCGGCCAGAGAGGGGAAAGTGGGCTTGAGTTCAGGGAAGGGTGGACGCATCGAACAAGCTCCTGGGCGACGATGACTCTTCGGGTCCACAATGTTGGTACGGAGCCCTGGACGCCTGTTGAGGCGCGGCTCTCCATGGTTGCGAGGGGCGAACGTGTCAACGTGCTCGCTGTCCACATGAGGGAACCCCGGATTGAACCGGGTGGCGCGGCCCTCGTAGTGGTGGAGACTGGAGCGCCCACTTGGCCAGAAGGCGCGGCTCTCCGGTTGGAACTGCGCGACGGTGATGGCACTCGGCGCCTTCTCATTCCACGCTTTGCGTTCTAGAACCGCCTTCCATGTTGATCGGGTTGATTCCGGCACACCTGCAACCTGGGCAGACGGTGGACGGCTGGCGCGTCGTGAAGCCGCTGGGCGCTGGGAGCTTCGGCGCCGTCTACCTCGTGGAGAAGGAGGGCCACTGCTTCGCGATGAAGATGGCCATGCACCGGGCCAGTAGCGGGGACGCTGAACAGGCCGACGCGCGGCTGCTGCGGGAGATGGTCTGTCTGTCCCAGGTGAGAGGACACGCCAACGTCGTGAAGGTCCACGCCCACGGACGCTGGCAGCACCCGACCCAGGGGTGGCTCTACGTTGTCCTGGACTACGTGGAGGGCTACACGCTGGGGGAGTGGGTGGAGAAGACGCACCC
>JBKGHI010000533.1:0-1806 GCA_046520405.1 Myxococcus sp. 1LA | reverse complement strand
GGTGGTGCTGGACGCCTTGCCGCTGACACCCAACGGCAAGGTGGACTGGCGCGCGTTGCCAGTGCCCGAGCGTTCGGCGGATGTGTCACGGCCATTCGAAGGGCCTCGCGACGGGAAGGAAGAGGCCCTGGCTGCGATCTGGGGACAGGTGCTCGGCCGATCCCAGGTGGACATCCACGAGAACTTCTTCGAGCTGGGCGGCGACTCCATCATCGCCATTCAGGTCGTCTCGCGTGCCGAGCAAGCGGGCCTGTACTTCCGGGTGAAGCACCTCTTCGATCATCCGACCGTAGCGACCCTGGCCGTGGTGGCGGGTGATGCTCCCTCCGTCGACTCCGAACCCGCCGCCGAAATCTCATCCGGTCCCGCTTCTGGCTTCCCCTTGGCGGGCCTGTCCGAGGAGCGGTTGGCCGCGTTCTCCGTCCGATTGGCGGAGCACGGATTCGCGCTGGATGACGTCGAAGACCTCTATCCGCTGTCACCGCTTCAGCACGGCATCCTCATCTCCCATCTTCAGGAGCGCGAAACTCAGCCGTACTTCAATCAGATCTCCTTCGAGCTCGAAGGCCCCTTGGACGAAGCTGCCTTCACGGAGGCATGGCGGCAGACGGCTGGTCAGTACGACATCCTCCGGACCGCGTTCTTCTGGGAGGGGTTGGATGCGCCGCTCCAGGCGGTGATGCGTGAGGTGTCGCTGCCCTTTGGGACCGAGGACCTGCGCGCGCTGGCTCCGGCGGAGCGCGAGGCTCGGCTGGCTGCGTTCTTCGAAGAGGACCGCCGTCGAGGGCTGGTGCTCTCCCGTGCGCCAGGCTTCAGGTTGACGCTGCTGCGCACGGGGGAACGTGTGTGGCGCGCGGTGTTCAGCCTGACGCACCTGTTGCTGGACGGCTGGTCCACGCAACTGGTGTTGCGCGAGGTGTTCACTCGCTACGAGGCCCTCCGGCGTGGCCTGATGCTGCCTCGGCGCGCGGTGCGTCCGTACCGGGATTTCATCGCGTGGTTGGGGCGGCAGGATTTCGGCGCGGCTCGGGATTTCTGGCGTGGAGCGCTCGCGGGCTTCACGGAGCCCACGCGGCTGGATTGGGGTGGGGCGCCTCGGGGGTCGACGCTCCTGGGGGAAGTTCAGCTGCGCATGAGCGCGGAGGAGACGTCGGCGCTCGGAGCGTTCTCGCGCCGGAACGGCGTCACGGGAGGCACGCTGCTGCAGGCAGCCTGGGCGCTGCTGCTGGGCCGCTACTCGGGCGAAGACGACGTCCTGTTCGGACTGACGGTTTCAGGCCGGCCTCCGGAACTGGCGGGCGTCGAGCAGATGGTGGGCCTGTTCATCAACGCCATTCCTGTTCGCGTGAAGCTGCCCGGGGCCATCCCCGTGGTGTCGTGGCTGAGAGAGTTCCAAGCGTGGCTCCAGAACGCGCGGCAGTATGAGTCGTCACCCCTTGTGGAGGTCCGCCGCTGGAGCGACGTGCCACCGGGCCCCGCGCTGTTCGAGAGCCTCGTCGTCTTCGAGAACTACCCGCGCGATGCGGGCCTCACGACGATGTCGGACGAACTGGTGGTGCGCAGCCCGTACATCGTCGAGGTGGATTCCCATCCGCTGACGATCCTCGCCGTTCCGGGACGCGAGTGGCAGCTGCGCCTCACCTATGACGCCAAGCGCTTCGATGCATCCGTGGCGAAGCGGATGGTGGCGCAGGTTCGTCAGCTTCTGCGCGAGCTGTACGGGTCCGAGCACCGCACCTTGTCCGAGCTGTCGTTGATGACAGCGGAGGAGCGTCGGCGGGTGGTTGAGGAGTGGAGCGGACGGCG
>JBKGHI010000532.1:0-1822 GCA_046520405.1 Myxococcus sp. 1LA | reverse complement strand
GCCGGCCATGCCGTGTGGGGGAGCGGGCCGCGCCTTCAGCGCCCGGAGGAAGCGGCGCGCGGCGTCGCCGGCCGGATGCGGTCCCTGAAGCCCGCCTCCCTGACACAGGTGCGGGCCGCACCCACGTCCTCGGCCGCGTGAACGCCCCACGGAGCCGTCCTCGCCCCCGGAACACAAGAAGCTCGCGGATACCGCAGCGCGGGTCCGATGAACGTCCCGTGACTGCCGGCGCCGCGCCTCCCCGCAGCCGAGCCAGCCACGGAAAGGCTGTGTTTCACGCAGTCTCAAACAAAACCTTCTCACGACATGAGAACCGCGAGCGTTTCTCGAATTCGCCACACCCGAGCATCCTCAAAACAACACGCCGCGTATGAAACACGAGCCATTTTCAACGCCCCGGCCCCACTCGGAGCGTGAGGGCGAATCTCATCGAAAAGACACACGCGATTGTTTATAGGAGCACACACTCTTCAATACGATGACGGAGGCTCCGCCTGAAGCGCGCGCACATCCGGGTATTTCCCACGCACGACCTGTACTGGCTCGCCGCTGGCTTCCTCCTGATTTACGTGGTGGCAGCGGCGTTTCTCTCGTTCGGCTCGATTTACCTGCTCCCACGGGACTTCATCAAAGGGCTCTTCCGCTACCAGTCCGCGCCCATCGTCCTGCTGGCGGGCATCCCTTGCGGGCTCTACTTCATCTTCTGGCGGGCCAGCGATGTCTTCGTCTGGCTGCGCTCACCGCCCCGGCTGGAGGTGGACGCGGAAGGGCTGCGCGCGGGCGACACGCGAATCGCCTGGCGGAACGTGAGCGCCATCACCTCGGTGCAGAATGACGACCGGCTCGTCCTGCGGCACCGCGGTGGGACCTACCGCCTGAGGCTGAACCTCTGGAGCGACGCGGAGGAGTTGTACGAGCACGTGACGGGCCACACCGTCCAAGTGCTGCTTCCAGGCGTGCACCGGCAGGTCAATGCCGGCAAGGCCGTGAAGTTCGGGCCGCTCACGCTCAGCGGCGCCGGACTGACGCACAAGAAGAAGCTGATGCGCTGGGACGACATCGAGAGCATCCGCTTCCAGGACGAGTTCGACAGCGGTGTCTCCACACGCGAGCTGGTCATCGCCGCCCAGGGCCGTCCGCTCAGGATTGACGAGGCCCGCATCGACAACGCGCCCGTCCTCCTGGCCTACCTGTCGCAACGGCTGGCCCGCTGACATTCCCATTCCCTCACAGGTCACACATCATGGAAATCTACAGCTCATCCCAGAACAAGCAGCGGACGCAGAAGCCGCGCGAGGTGTATTACTCGCGCACGAAGCTCATCATCGGGACCATCATCTGGACGGTGGCCTCGGCGGGCTGTGGCGTACTCACCTTCCGGCTGGCCAACAGCCCGGGCGCGATGCTCCTCTGCGGGGCGGTCAACCTCTGCATGGTCTGGATGCTCTACGGCTGCATCCGCGGGCTGGGCAGGCTGGACAAGCCCGCGCTCGTCATCGGCCGGGATGGCCTCCGCTTCGAGGACGGCCAGCTGATTGAGTGGGCCGACATCACCGAGAATGTCTATTACAGCCAGTCCTACATGGGCATCCCCACCCTCAAGCTGATTCAAGTCAAGACCACGCTGGACAAGCCCAAGATGAAGAAGATGCGGGCGGCGGCGCTCGACATCGACAGCGACGAGTACCTGGAGCTGTGCGACGCCTACAGCCAGAGCCCCAGGGCGGACATGGTTCCCGCCAGGGCACCCGCCCGGCGGTAGCACGCTCCAAGGCGCCGCGCTGGCAGGACGGCCGGCGCGGCGAGGGGGACGCCGCGCGGC
>JBKGHI010000531.1:0-1863 GCA_046520405.1 Myxococcus sp. 1LA | reverse complement strand
CCCGGAGCGTCCCGCCGCGCAGGGCGTGGTGGCGCGCTCGCGGCTGATGGGGCTGGGGCTGCTGGCGCTCGCGCTCTACTTCCTGCTGCCCTTCGACATCCGGGGCTACGTCTACTACCTCAATACGCGCTACGCGCACCTGGCCGCCGCCCTCCTGGTGGCCACCGTCCCCGTGGCGATTCCGGCGTGGCGGCGGCCCCTGCGCGTCGCCGCCCTGGCGTGCGCGGTGGTGCTGGCCTTCGTGATGGCGCGCGGCTACCGCGCCTTCTCCCGGGAGGCGCAGGCCGAGTGGGGCCCGCTGGTGGCCGCCACCGCGCCCCGCCCGCGTGTCATGGGGTTGATGTTCGACCCCGGCTCCCGGGTGGTGCGACAGCCCGTCTTCATCCACAGCGCGGCGGTGGTGGCCCGGGCGCGCGGCGGCGTGCCCAACTTCACCTTCGCGTCCACGCCCCACTCCCCGCTGCGCTACACCGGCGAGGAGCCCCCCACATTCCCCTCTGAATGGCGTCCGCAGCAGATGGACTACGAGCGGCAGGGCATCTGGTACGACCACTTCCTCGTCCGCGGCGCGTCCCCGTCGCGAGTGTTCGGGCCAAGGCTCCAGTCCGAGCTGGCCGTGATGGCGGAGCCGGGGAAGAGCGCGCTGGTCCGCCGGCGCTGAAGCCTCCGGGCCCCGCGGCACTGTGGCCTGGTGGGCGCACGGCACTCGTGTGACGTGCCCTTGGACGGGCGCCGTGCAGTAGAAGGTCCGGCATGAGCTCCACTCCAACAGACCCTCGCTCCCTGCTGGACGCCCTCCGCTCCGGCGCGCCGCTGCCCGCCTTCCCCACCGAAGCAGTGGAGTCCACCCGCGCCCTGGTGCGCGACGTCTCCCAGGCCGCGCCCGCCAGCGTGGAGGCCCTTCCCGAGCCCCTGGCCCTGGCCGTGCTCGAGGCCGCCGTGGCGGAAGGCCACACGGGGCTGCCGGAGTCCCTGTCCGCGTCGGCGGTGAAGCCCCTGGCCAAGGCCGCGAAGAAGGCGCTGTACCAGCTCCGCTCGCGAGGCGTTGCCATGGCCGGGCCCGCGCGCGCCGCCTAACCTCCCCGCGCCGCAGCCGCAGCCTCGTCCGAGGCCCTCAACGCGCTCGCCAGCGCCATCACCAGCGACGGCGAGCGGGCGCTCGTGCTGGCCCGGCCGCTGAGGGGCGCGGGCGTCGAGGTGGTGCAGATGCAGTTGTCCGATGAGCACGGCGTGGTGGCGCTCCAGTTGGGCGACCGGAGCCGCTCCACCTGGCGGAAGCTGGTGAAGGACGGGCTGGCCCACGGGGGCATCGTCGAGCTGCCGCCCGAGGAGGCCGCGGCCCTGCTGGCGGAGGCCGCTGGCACCAACCTGCGCACCCGCACGCCCTTCCCGGACGGGTTGGACGTGGTGCTGCGCCACTTCGGCGTCCAGCCCCAGCAGGCGCCCACCGAGCTGCCCCCGCCCGAGCCCGAGGACATCCGCCTCGCGCAGGAGGCCGACGTCCTCCACGACACCGTGGAGCTGGCCTCGTGGCTGCCGCCGGAAAGCGACGTCCGGACGCTGGTGCAGAAGATGGACGAGGTGGTGCACAGCCCCCTGTCGCTGAGCGACGTGCAGTGCCAGGAGCAGCTCCAGGCCGCCGTGCTCAGCGTGGCCCAGGGCTTCTTCACCCCCGAGGTTCGCCAGCGTTACGCGCTGCGGCTGTGGCGGATGGCGGACTACTTCGCGCGGAGCGGCCGCCCCCGGGAGGCGGACATCGCCCGGGCCGAGGCCCGCCGGCTCTTCCGTGGAGCCCAGGAGCCCTTCTCCCGCTTCGCCGAGCGGCTCTTCCGAGAAGGTCCTGGCCCTGGTGGCGCCGCCGGG
>JBKGHI010000530.1:0-1907 GCA_046520405.1 Myxococcus sp. 1LA | reverse complement strand
CTGCTCGCGCGGAGGCTGGCGCGCGAGCCCGACGCGCCGCCCGTGGCCGCGCTCGACGTGTCACGCGCCATGCTGGAGGAAGGCGTGGCCCAGGTGCGAGAGGCCGGCGTCGCCGTGGACTTCCTGCGCGCCGAGGCGCCCTACCTCCCCTTCCAGGACGGCGTGCTGGGCGCGGTGATGATGAGCGACGCGCTGCCCTTCGTCGCCGACCTGCCCCGGCTGCTGATGGAGGTCCACCGCGTGCTGCGTCCGGGTGGCCGCTGGGTGGCCAGCACCTACGCCTCGCCGGGAGCGCCCCGGGCGCTGCTCCACCGAGGCATGGGCCTGCATCCGCGCGGCGAGGCGGAGCTGCGCCGGGAGGCCGCGGCGGTGGGCTTCGTGCGCTTCGAGCGCGTGGCCCTGCCGTCGCTGCTGGTGGTGAAGGCGGAGAAGGGCTCCGCCCAGACGCCTAGATGAAGACGCCCGCGGACGCGTCGTTGCGCGCCTCGTCGAGCTTCAGCTCCGCGGGCTGACCGCGCAGCGCATCCATCACCTGGCGCTTCGGCTTCTTGCACTTGCCGCACTCGCACGAGCCCTTCTTGCACGTGCAGTCCGCCTTGCTGCCGCACTGGCACTTGGCGCTCATCAGCGAGTCCAGGACATCCAGCGGGCGCTCCACGTCCCCGGTGGAAGGCCTGGCATCCGACGGCGCGGCCTCCGCGGCCTTCGCCTCCGAAGCGGGACGCCGGTGGGCCTCACAGGCCTCCGCCGCGCCCGGTGTCAGGAGCAGGCCGCTCGCCATCAGCCCTCCGGCCACCCACATTCCGATGCGCGTCATGGTGCTCTCCTCGGGGCACCCTCCGGCGCCCCTGCTCGGCTCAGCCGGCGCCTATACCGCAGCCCTTCCCCACTGCCAAGGCCGGTGGCCATACCTTTGTCTACCTGGAAAACAGGCGCTGGCCAGGTAGCACGGACGGCTCGCCCGCCAGGGAGGCGCCGCGTACAGTCCGCGCCTTCCGTGACGCCCCGACACTCCCGCCTCGTCCATGCCGCCGCGCTCGTCCTGGGGACGCTCCCCTTGTGGGTGTCGCGCCACCTGCCCCTGGTGGACCTGCCGCAGCACCTGTACCTCATCTCCGTCCTGCACCGGCTGGACGACCCCACCACGCTGTACCCGCAGCTCTTCGCCGCGCGCCACGCGCTGACGCCGTACCTGGGCTACTACTACCTGGTCAGCGGCCTCAACTGGCTGCTGCCGCTGGAGATGGCCAACCGCGTCTTCCTCTCCGCATACGTGGTGGGGCTGCCGCTCAGCCTCGGCTTCCTGCTGCGCAGCCTGGGCCGGCCCACCTGGCCCGCCCTGCTGGCGCTGCCCTTCGCCTACGGCGACAGCTTCAACTGGGGCTTCATCAACTACTGCGCCGCGTTGCCGCTGACGCTGCTGTGCTGCGGCCTCTTCGTGCGGGCGCTGGAGGACACGCCCCGCCGGCGCGCCTGGGGCGTGGGGCTGGCGGTGTGTCTGGTGGCGGTGCTCCTGTTCCACGTGCAGGCCTTCGGGTTCCTCGCCTTCGGACTGCCCTGGCTGCTGCTCACCACGCGCGTGCCCGAGGACGCCGGGGCCCAGGGACTCGTCGCGCGGCTGCGGCCCGCGTCGCCCGCGCTGCTGGGCGTGGTGCCGGGGGTCGCGCTGTTCCTCGGCTGGGTGGTGCTGCGCTTCGGCGAGCCCGCGGACATCCAGCCCGGTGTGCCCTGGAAGGCGTGGGGCCCACCTTCTCCCCGCAGAACCTGGCGTGGAAGGGCTTCGAGCAGAACCGCGCCGAGTTCTTCCAGGTGCTCGCCAACACCTTCCGGGATGGCTCGGACCGGTGGGCGCTGTACGCGGTGTGCGCGGTGGCCGTGGCGGGCTGGGCCGCGGGGCTGCTGCGCCG
>JBKGHI010000052.1:0-40718 GCA_046520405.1 Myxococcus sp. 1LA | reverse complement strand
AAAGATGCTCTCGCTGTCGTCTCCTCGCGCCGCTGCCCTCTGCGACCGCTACCCCGCCCGCCAGGGCGCCTCTTCCATCACCTTGAAAGGGGTGGTCCTCAGGGCCCCCATCAGGTGGAGACCTGTCGCGGCCATGACTGGGTGCATTACACGCTGAGATCAGCCAGGGCCCTGGCCGCCTACCAACTCCACCTGCGCACCGAGGCCAGCGTCCCGTCGAACTTCGAGGGCAGGGTCTACGCCGTCTCGAACGACGACCTGCATCGGCGAATCATCTGGACCGACACCGGCTGACTGAAACCGGGTGAGCCCCCATCCGGGGCCGGCGAGCGCCACCTTGCGAAGGGCGCGGGGCGCCGAGCAGCCAGACCGAAGAGGCCAAAAGAGAAAGGGCTGGTTGCTTGAAGCAACCAGCCCTTCTTTCTTCTTGGAGCCGACACCCAGGCTTGAACTGGGGACCTACTGATTACGAATCAGTTGCTCTACCGCTGAGCTATGTCGGCGCGAGCGGTGCGCGGGGAGTACCATGGCGGTTCATGTCCGGCAAGCAGAAACGGTGTGAGCCGCTGATCCGCCCCGGGTTCGCCCCGCTTTCCGCGCGCCCGCATCGTTGGTTTTCCAACCATCCCCACGGATGACCACCCTGACACGGATGACACACCGCGTCTGTCGCCGCTGACACGTCGCGTTGTCATAAGTGCCCGTTATCTTTCCAGATTCTTGGGAGGAGCCGGGCTCTTCGCGCGGTTGACCCCTCGTACCGCATATGCACATAAGGGCGCCGCTACCCCCACGTGCCTCGCCCATGAGCGGCGACGCGACAAGGAGCATCTTCCGTCATGGCCAGCGAAGAGAATTTCATGCGCGCCCCGGCCCCTACGCCCAAGCGCACCGTCTACACCGAGGCGATGGAGATCTTCCATCGTGCCGCGGACCTCATCGCGCTGGACAAGCGCGTCCGCCTCGAGCTGGAGGAGCCGGACTACGAGCACATCTTCTACGTCACGGCGAAGCTGAAGGACCGCCTCGTCCCGCTCTCCGAGGACAAGGCGCGCTCCTTCGCCAACCTCCCCGAGACGCAGGTGCGCAACAAGGAAGGCCTGGAGCTGCTGGCCAACGGCAACATCATCCTCAACGGCCGCGCCCTGCTGGGCTCGGACGTGGACATCCGCCAGGGCCACCTGCGCCTGCCCGACGGCAAGGTGTACCAGCTCGTGCCGGGTGAGTCGCAGCGCTTCAAGGCCTACCGCGTGCAGCACAACCAGGCGCGCGGCCCCTACAAGGGCGGCCTGCGCTACCACCGAGAGGTGTCCCTGGACCTCTTCAAGGCCCTGGCCGCGGAGATGACGTGGAAGACGGCCATCGCGGAAGTTCCCTTCGGCGGCGGCAAGGGCGGCATCCAGATTGACCCGCGCGAGTACGGCCGCGAGGAGATCGAGGCCATCACCCTGCGCTTCATGTACCGGCTCAAGAGCATGATTGGCCCGGACATCGACATCCCGGCGCCGGACGTGGGCACCAACCCCGGCATCATGGCCCTGCTCTACCGCCAGTACTCGGACGGTGAGCGCGAGCGCCACAACCTGCGCGGCATCGTCACCGGCAAGGACGTGCGCATCGGTGGCTCCGAGGGCCGCAACAAGGCCACCGGTCAGGGCGTCGCCTTCTGCATCGAGGACTACTACGCCGACCGCGGCGAGTCCGTGAAGGGCAAGACGTTCATCCTCCAGGGCTTCGGCAACGTGGGCAGCCACGCCGCCATCATCCTGGGGCAGATGGGCGCCCGCCTCCTGGCGGTGAACGACGCCGACGGCACCATCTTCAACGGCGACGGCATCGACGTGACGGCGCTCTCCGCCTACGTCCAGGACCCGAAGAATCTCAAGCACAGCGTGCTCGGCTTCCCGGGCGCCCAGCGCATCGAGAAGAAGGACCTCTGGGAAGTCCAGGCGGACATCCTCATCCCGGCGGCCCTGGGCGGCGAAATCACCGCCGAAGTGGCCGAGCGGCTCCGCGTCAAGCTGGTGGCCGAGGGCGCCAACGGCCCCACCACCCCGGAAGCCGACCGCATCCTGGAGAAGCGCGGCATCGAGCTCATCCCGGACATCATCGCCAACGCCGGCGGCGTGACGGTGAGCTACTACGAGTGGATCCAGAACAAGCGCATGGAGCGCTGGAGCGAGGCCGAGGTCGACCAGCGGCTCGAGCGCGCCATGAAGCGCAACTACCGCATCATCCGCGACATCTCGCGCAACCAGCCGCGCAAGACGGAGATGCACGACAGCCGCCAGTACTGCATCGGTGAGAACGTGGACACCCGCTGCGCCGCCATGATCCTGGCGCTCAAGCGCATCGAGGCCCACTACCTCCTCGAGGGCTTCTCGCAGTAATCCCACCGGGCGGGCACCCGCCCGCCGCTGGAAACACGAAGGGCACGGTCCTCCTCTTGGGAAGGCCGTGCCCTTTCGTTTTCGCCGGGCCCGGATGATGGCTTGGGCGGCCCGGACCGCCGTTCCGGGAAGCGCCAGGCCGCGAAGCCCCTCACGGGCCCCGGGCGAAGGTCAGTGCATCACCCGCTCGCGGTCCACCAGGAGGAGGGGCGCGTCGTCCTGCGTCTCGTAGGCCACGATGCGCAGCCCCACGCCGCGGCTGCTGCCCTCGCGCCCGTCCTTGCGCCCGAAGGCCAGGGCCACCTGGTAGCGGACCTCGCACAGGCAGGTCATCTCCGTCCCGTCCTCACCCGCGAAGGTGACCTTCAGCTTCTCGCCCAGGCCCACCTGGTCCCGGACCTCCACGAACATGCCCCGCGCGCTGATGTTGCGGCCCACTCCACGCAGCATCCCATCCTGGGTGGTGAGGTAGACGGTGAAGACCTTGTCGAAACGGAGGTGGGACCGGCGCTCGTGGGGACGCTCGAACATGGGGGTTGCTCCCGGAACAGGTGGTGACAGGCGCAACCTACACGGTAGCCACATGTAGGCAAGTTCTTCACCTACATCCACCCCTACACACCCATGTAACAAGTGCCGGGCGCTTGGCGAAATGGCACGATTCCGGGCTGAACCCCTGTTCCCCGGAGACCCTGCTCGTGAATCGCATCCTGCTCGCCGCCGCCCTCCTCCTGCCCGCGCTCGCCCTGGCGGACGCGGACCCCCGCTTCGCCAAGCTGCGCGACGAAGCCGAGCCCCTGGGCGGACTGGGGACCTTCCTGGAGAAGTACATCGGCGCCTGTGACGGGGCCTTCGTGGACGCGCAGTGCAAATCCAACGCGGAGGCGTTCCGGAAGAAGTACCAGGGCAAGCGGCTGTACATGATCGTCACCGAGGACGACGCCAGCATGCTGAGCGCGGGCCCCTATTCGCCGGGCACGGGGGAGTACACCATCAACATCACCCCGTTCTTCCCGGGCGGCAGCTCGGCGCTCACCCACGGCGCGCCCAAGAAGACGGACGCCAGCGGCAACCCCATCCTCCCCTACCTCACCGTCACCGGAGACATGCCAGAGGGGTGGAACCTGCAGATGTTCACCCGCCTCTTCTCCATGCGCGCGGTGCGGGCGCAGGTCGTCTTCACGCCGCAGAGCGTGTGGAGCCTCCCGAAGAAGGGCGGTGGGAAGAACCACGGCGTGACGGCCCGCATCGAGGCCATCCTCATCACCGAGGGCCGCAGCGGTCAGCCCATGGGCCTGTGGCTCAACGGCAAGGACGCCAACAAGCGCTAGCCGCGCCTCACCGGGCGATGGCGATGTACTGGAGCGCCTCGCCCCGCTTCACCCGCAGGAGGATGCTGGCCCCGGCGCTGCCCTTCCCCAGCGCCGCGCGCACTCCGGCCGCGTCCTTCACCCGGCGGCGGTTCACCTCCGTCACCACGTCTCCCGCCCGCAGGCCGGCCGAGTCCGCCGGACTGCGCGGCGTGACGCCCGACACCAGCACCCCGCCCCAGGCCGTCTCGCCCAGGGGCGCGGCCACCTCGGGCGTGAGGTCGCGGAGCACCAGCCCCACCTCCTCCTCGGTGGCCGTGCGCTGGATGAGGCCCTCGGTGGCCTCCTGCGCCGGACGCGCCACCAGCCGCACCGCCACCTCCTGCGTGTCGGTGCCGCGCGTCAGCGACAGCCGCGCCTCCGTGCCCGGGGCCAGCAGCGCCACCTTGCGCAGCAGTTGCAGGTAGGAGCCGATGGGCCGGCCATTCACCGCCACCAGCCTGTCTCCCGGGCGGATGCCCGCGGCCGCGGCGGGGCTGCCCTTGTAGACGTCCTTCACCAGCGGCGCCCGGCGCTCGCCGCCGCCGTTGCCCCCGTCGTCGTTGATGACGACGCCCAGCCACCCGCGCTCCAGCTTCCCGTTCTCCCGGAGGTTGGGCAGCAGCTCCTTCACCAGGTTGCTGGGCACCGCGAAGCCAATGCCCTGCCCCTGGCTGATGATGGCGGTGTTCACCCCGACGACTTCACCCTTCATGTTGAAGAGCGGTCCGCCGGAGTTGCCGGGGTTGATGAGGGCGTCCGTCTGGATGAAGTCGTCGAACTGGCCCACGCCGAGCACGCGCTCCTTGGCGGAAATCATGCCGTGCGACACCGAGTGGTCCAGGCCGAAGGGGTTGCCAATGGCCACCACCCAGTCCCCCACCGCCATCCGGTCCGAGTCCCCCAGGTAGAGCGCGGGCAGCTTCCCCAAATCCACGCCGCTCAGCCGCAGCAGCGCCACGTCCGTGGAGGCGTCACGGCCCACCACGGAGGCGGCGAACTCGCGGCCATCCGCCAGGCGCACGGCGATCTGCTGCGCGCTGGCCACCACGTGGTTGTTGGTGACGACGAGCCCGTCCGGCGTCAGCACGAAGCCAGAGCCGGTGGACTTCTTCATCCCCTCCAGGCCGCTGCCCCGCGGGCCCACGGTGGTGATGTTGACGACGCCCGCCTCCACCGCGCGGATGAGCGGCGCCAGCGAGGACGGGGGCACGAAGTCGGGGATGCCGGGGTCTCCCTCGGCGCGCTCGCGCCACAGGCCTGGCCCCGCGCTCTGCCCCTCCGTGCCCGCGGCCTGCGCCGCGAACCAGGCGGCGTGCTCCCGGGCCCGCGCCGGAAGCCACGCGTCGAGAGGACTCTTGGCGGCCGCCACGAAGGGGACGAGCGCCAACATCAGACCGGCGGAGAAGAATCGGGAGAGCACGGAGTGGCAGCTTACACGGCGGGCCATGGTCGAGCGGACTCAACACGTGGGCCCGGCGCCCCCTTCCCGAAGCGGGGGCGCCCTGGGACGGCGGCGCGTCAGGCCTGGGCGGGGGCGATGTACTTCGCCACCTTCACCCGGGCCGGGCGGATGATGCGGTCCTTCAGACGGTAGCCCGCACGCATCTCCGCGACGATGCGCTGGTCCTCGTCCGGGGAGGCGGTGATTTCCATGTCCGCCGCCTCGGCCAGGTTGGGGTCGAAGGGCTGCCCCACGACGCTGAGGCGCTCGATGCCGGTGGCCTGCACCTTGCGCAAGAGCCCGTCGCGGATCATCCGCACGCCCTCGGCCAGGGGTGAGGTGTCCTGGGCGCTGACGGACAGGCACCGGTCCAGCTCGTCGATGGCCTCCAGGAGCGTGACGGCCACGTTGCCGCGCTCCACGTCCAGCATCCGCTCGCGCTCACGCGTCACGCGCTGCTTGAACTCCTCGCGGTCCTTTTCGGCGGCCTGCACCGCGCGGACGGCGGTGTCGAACTTCTTGCGAAGCGTCTCCAGCTCCGCCACCAACCGCTCCCGCTCCGAGTCCTGAACGGGCGCCGCTTGCTCCTCTGAAACCTGCGCCCCCGGCGCCTCGGCGGCGGAGACAGGGCCCTCGCCGTTGGCGGAAGGCGGCTGCTGGGGGGCTTCGGGGGCTGCGTCAGTGCGGGTGTTACCGGCCATGTCGAACCTGAGGCGATGGTGGGAGCGCAATCTCGCGCGAGAGAGAGGCAGTCACTGCTGCCCGGAACCTAACCGCGAGACGGCCCCTGTCAACGCGGGAGCGAGCTAGTGCTCCTGCGGCGCGGCGGGTGACTCGGACATGAAGCCGTGGTCCACCTGCCCCGTCACCTCGTCGATGATTTCCACCTGGGCGGCCCGCAGGGAGTAGTAGAGCAGCCACCGCTCCGCCGCGGTCAGCGTTCCCGCGGGCAGGGCCTCCTCAATCTCCTGAACCGTGAGCCGCCCCTCCTTGAGCCCCTTCGCGAAGAGGGCCTTGCGGGCCACGTAGCTCTTGCCGATCCTGTTCTCCACGGCGACGCCTCCTTTCTTCTGAAGATAATTTCGCCCACCGGCCACCGCAGGACGTCGCGGTGGCGGTGGGCTTCGGGACGGCTGGAGGGCAGGCACCCGACCAGCCGGCGTCTCAGGAGTCGAGCGCGTCCGAGTGCTGCGTGGGCGGCGTCTGGTCCTCACTGCTACCGACGTCCACCGGGTGCGCGGAGATGACCTGGCGGGCCTCCGGGTGGAGCAGGCCGCGCTGCGCCAGCACCTTGGGTCCCAGAATCGTCACCATGGTGTCCTCCTCCACCACCTCCACGGCCAGGAGCCGGGCCGCCAGCGCCTGCACCCTGTCCTTGTTCGTGGTCAGCACCTCACGGGCCCTGTCGAGCGCTTCACTGACGAGCTTGCGCACCTCCTCGTCAATCATGCGCGCTGTCTGTTCGGAGTAGCTGCGCGTCTCCGGAACGCCCGCCGAGCGCAAGAACCCCGGGCCATGGTCCGCGCTCAGCGCCACCGGCCCCAGCGTGCTCATGCCGTAGTCCCGCACCATCATCCGGGCCATCTCCGTGGCCTGGCGGATGTCGTTGGACGCCCCCGTGGAGATTTCCCCGATGAATATCTCCTCCGCGGCGCGGCCGCCCATCATCCCCGCCATCTTGTCGCGCAGCTCGTCCAGCGACATGAGGTAGCGGTCCTCCAGCGGCAGCGACATGGTGTAGCCCAGGGCCGCCAGGCCGCGCGGGATGATGGACACCTTCGTCACCCGCTCCGCGTGAGGCAGCATCCACCCCACCACCGCGTGGCCCGCCTCGTGGTGCGCGACAATCTCCTTCTCGCGCTCGTTCATCCGGCGGTTCTTCTTCTCCAGGCCGGCGACGACGCGCTCGATGGCCTCCTCGAAGTCCGCCCGCATCACCGCGTCGCGGTTGCGGCGCGCGGCCAGCAGCGCGGCCTCGTTCACCACGTTGGCCAGGTCCGCGCCCGCGAAGCCCGGGGTGCGCGAGGCAATGGCCTTGAGGTCCACGTCCGGGCCCAGCTTCACGCCCTTCGCGTGAATCTCCAGCACCCGCTCGCGGCCCCGCTTGTCCGGCCGGTCCACCAGCACCTGCCGGTCGAAGCGGCCCGGACGCAACAGCGCGCTGTCCAGAATCTCCGGACGGTTGGTCGCCGCCAGGATGATGAGACCCGCGCGGCTGTCGAAGCCGTCCATCTCCGCGAGCAACTGGTTGAGCGTCTGCTCGCGCTCGTCATGGCCGCCGGCCACGCCCGAGTTGCGGCTCTTGCCAATGGCATCCAGCTCGTCGATGAAGATGATGCACGGCGCCTTCGACGTGGCCTGGGCGAACAAGTCACGGACTCGCGCCGCGCCCACGCCGACGAACATCTCCACGAACTCGGAGCCCGACAGGCTGAAGAAGGGCACGCCCGCTTCACCGGCCACGGCCCGCGCCAGCAGCGTCTTGCCCGTTCCCGGAGGGCCCACCAGCAGCACACCCTTGGGGATGCGCCCGCCCAGGCGGCGGAACTTCTCGGGCGTCTTGAGGAACTCGACGATTTCACGCAGCTCGTCGACCGCCTCGTCCACGCCGGCCACGTCATTGAAGCCCACGCCGGTGTCGGCCTCGGCCTGCACCTTGGCTCGCGTCTTCCCGAAGCTCATGACGCTCTGCGGACCCTGGCCCATGCCACCGGCCACCCGCCTCATCATGAAGCTCCAGAAGAGGAAGAAGAGGCCCAGGGGCAACAGCCATATCCACAGCGCCTCGCCCAATCCGGACTGGGGCACGGCTTCGAACTGGACGCCCTTCTGCTCCAGCAGCGGCACCAGCCCCTCGTCACCCGCGACGCGGTAGGCCATCCACGGCAGGGCGCTGGGCTCACCGCGCAGCGGGCGCTCCCCTTCTCCCGGAGGCGGCGGCTGCGCCGTGTCCTTGAGGAAGCCCTTCACCCACTCATTCGAAATCTGGACCCGGCTGAAGTTCCCGGCCTCCACCGCGTCGCGGAACTGGCTGTAGCTGACGCGACGCACGCCCGCGTCCTGGAAGACGTTGCGGAACAGCAGGAAGCCCAGGACGAGCAACAGGATGTAGCCCAACGGTGAGCCGAACTTGAAACCCTTCCCCGTTGGCGTTGGCTTGTCTGTCTTCTTTCCGCGTGGGCCCATCCCTGGCGGCAAATCCTGTGGCTTCATCGTCGGCACGCTCGACCCTCCCCCTCCCCCGCACACGCGGACACCGTGACCGCGAGGCGTCTTCCCTGGCGGGCCAAAGATGTTCACCGTTGCCATACCGTCAACCCGCCAGGCGGGCTTCACGGCATGTGCGTGGCCTTGCGCCCGATCACCGACATCCCATCAACCACAAAGGTTGACCGGTGAACTCCGTCCCCAACAAATAGCCGTTGCCGTCTTGCACGTAGGCGATGGCCTCTGCCTGGGCCTGGCTCCCGCTCGGAACCTCGACGAGCTGTCCTTGCAGCAGGTCCTCCAGCCGCGCGGCGTCGGGGCGGCGCAGCTCGTAGGCGCGCGAGTAGGTGCGCAGCAACAGCCGCTCACCCGAGGGATGCAGGGAGGCCGCGGTGGTGGCGCGGTCCATCCCGAGCGGCGCCGTCAGCGTGCCCAGCTTCTTCGCCTGGATGGACGTGCCGACGCTCAAGCCATCCAACGCGAAGACGTCACCCAGGGAGTCCAGCGACTTGGTGATGACCGCCAGCCGCCCGGAGCGGGCATCGATGATGAGCGACTCCGCGTCCCGGGGGCCGTCTGGATAGAGGAAGGGCAGCGCCTCCACCGCCGCCGTGGCGTCCGCCAGCGCCTCCGGCTCGGGCAGCCGGTAGAGCCGCACCTGTTCACGGCGCGCGAAGTTGTCGCCAATGTCCCCCAGGAAGACACAGGTGCGCTCCTCGCCCGGCGTGCAGGGCCCCACGGTGACGTCCTCGATGTCGCGGGGCTCGGCGCCGGTGAGCTTCAGCCGGGCGAGGATGGCGCCCTTCGCGTCCATCGCGAACAGCTCGAAGCCGTTGCCGGAGTCGTTGTGCGCCCAGAAGGCGCCCGGGTGCCGCTGGCTGGCGGCCAGGCCGGACAGCTCGGGCAGCACGTCGGGGACGGTGCCGGACTGCTGAGGCTCGCTGTAGAGGGTGCACCCCGGCACCCCCTGGGCGGGGACCTGGTTCGTCGGCTCGGGCGGAGGCGGCGCGGGCGGCGGCTTGGAGCGGGAGCACGCGCCCAGCACTCCGGCCAGCAGCGCCAGGAGGAGGCGGCGCGGCACGTCAGCTGTCCAGGTCGAGCAGCTTCGCCAGCGTCTTCGCGTCCGCGTCCGGGAAGCGGTAGGCGGACATCTCCTCCAGCGTCACCCAGCGGTGGTCGTGCACGCGCAGGTGCTGGATTTCATCCGAGGGCCGCGCGAGACGGCAGTGGAAGACGCGGAAGTCGATGTCGTAATTGGGGTACTCGTGGTGGGTGTGCATGGCCTGACCCAGCACGTCCACGTCCACGCCCATCTCTTCCAGGATTTCCCGGGCGAGGGCCTCGGCGTCCTCTTCCCCCTCCTCCACGCGCCCGCCGGGGAACTCCCACAGCAGGGGCAGTGACGCGGTGGGGGGGCGCTGGGTGATGAGATAGCGCCCCTGCTCATTCTGGAGCATCGCACCGACGACACGGACCTGACGGCGGGCCATTCGCTTCTCCTCTTTCTGGCGGGACACCGGGGGGGAGGGGCGAACTAACACAGCCCTCGCCCGGCGCCAATGCCGCAACCCCTGGCGCCCAGCCTGCGCACGTCGAGAGGCCCTGACCACCCTCCCCCTGGGCCGCACAGTCGCCGCGCACGCCCGGGGGGCTTGCCCTGGCCGCCCGCCCCCTGCCCAGTGTTCGAGTCCGTGCGACAGGACACGGGCATGTGGTGAATTGGATGACGGGAACGCGAGAAGGCGTCATGCTCCGGCCATGACGACGAGTCGTAGGGAAAGGGCCGAGGTGCTCGGAGCGGCACTGAAAGCCGCCCGCCAGCAGGCGGGGCTCGGCATGGAGGAGGTCGCCGAGCAACTGGAAATCCCCGTGGAAGTGCTCGCCCGGGTTGAACGGGGGGTGATGGTGCCGACCATTCCCACCCTGACGCGCCTGTGTGTGATTCTGAAGCTGGACCCGGATGTGCTGCCCGAGCTTCCGGAGATGAGTGACTGACGTCCGGGCGTGGCCGTCCAAGCTCCCGGCCCCGAGCTTTCACGCCCATGCGATGCCCCACCTGCCATCGCCGCGTGGCTGAGCGCTGTCCCGTCCACTCCGCGGTCGACGCGCGCGCCCCCGCTCCCCCGCCGGAGCCTCCAGACGTGCCCGCGTACGTCCTGGGCGAGCCTCTGGGCCGGGGCGGTTTCGGGCGCGTGTTCTCCGCACGGCGCGAGGCGGATGGCCAGGACGTAGCGCTGAAGGTGCTGGAGCCCCTCGCCGGAGAGCGGCTGGAGCGGGAGCTGGAAGCCCTGCGCCGCATCGGTCCCCCCGCCGTGCCCCAGCTGCTGGGCGAGGCTTCGACCCGCGCCGGTGAGCGGGTGGTCATCATGGAGCGCATCGACGGGCCCACCCTGGCCCGGAAGCTCGCGGGGCTGCCCGGAGCCGGTGCCCTGCCGTGGGCCGAAAGCGTCCCGCTGATGGGCGCGCTGGCGGATGCGCTGGCCCGGGTCCATGCCGCGGGCGTGGTGCACCGGGACCTCAAGCCGGAGAACGTCGTCCTGGCCGAGGGGCGGCTCGTGCTGCTGGATTTCGGGCTCGCGAGGCTGACCGCGCGGGATGACCGGGACGCGCCCCCACCCGGCGTCACGCGCACGGGCCAGCGGCTGGGGACCCACGAGTACATGGCCCCCGAGCAGTGCCGGGACGCGCGGTACATCGACGCGAGGGCGGACCTGTATGCGCTTGGCGTCATGTTCTTCGAGCTGCTGTGTGCACGGCCCCCCTTCGTGGGCGAGGCGTCCGCGGTGCTCCAGGCGCATGTTTCACGGCGGCCTCCCGCGCTGAGGGCGCTCGCGCCATGGCCGGTGCCGGAGGCGCTGGAGGCGCTGGTCCTGCGGCTGTTGGCCAAGCGCCCGAGGACCGGGGAGACAGTGCCCAGGCGCTGGCGGATGAGCTGAGAGGGATTCAGGGCGCGGGCCTGCGCATGGGCGGGCCGCCGCCACCCGCCGCCTCGGTTGACGACGCGCGACGTTCCACGAACCCGGCGGACGCGAGCCGCGCCACACAGGAGGTGGCGCTGCTCGGCGTGAAGTCATCGCACGATGCGCCGTCCTTGCTGGGGCACGTCGCGGGAAGCGGCGCCATGCTCGCACGCGTGGAGCCGGGGCTGGCCCTGTTCGCCTTCCCCCACGAGCCCTCCGTGGAAGCGGGCCTGCGCACCGCGCACCGCGCCGCGGAGCTGTTGAAAGGCATCCTCCCGTCGGATGCGGCGCTGGCGCTCCACTGCGCACCCGTGCGCATCCGCGAGCGCGCGGGGCGGCTCACCCTGGGGGGCATCGCGGTGGAGCGCCCCGAGCGCTGGTGGCCCGCCCCTGCCTCCGCCCACACCGCTGAGTCCCTCGCCCTGACGGACAGTGCCCTGGCCCACCTGGGGCGCCCCCCGCGAGCCCCCTGCCCGCCTCCGCGCCAACGCTTCCCGACGTCCTCCTCGGCCGGGATGGCGAGTCGTCTTGGTTGCGCGAAGCGCTGACGCGCGCGCAATCACAGCACTCGCCCGTCCTCCGCACCCTCCTGGCGGAGGAAGGTCTGGGCAAGACGCGCCTGCTGACGGCATGGCGAAGGGAGCTGGAGGAGGACGCGCCCGGCATCTCCGTGCGCTTCGTCGAAGCGCTTCCGGACGAAGGCAGCGCGAGCGAGAGCGGCCTCCGCAGCCTCATCAACACCCTGCTCGAACTGCCCGCGACCACGCCCTCGGACGAGGCGCTGCGGCGGCTGCTCGCGGGCGCACGCCCGTCGGTGGATGTCACCACCGTGCATCCGGCGGCGCGCCGGCAACTCGTGGCCCGTGCGATTGCTTCGCACCTGTGGCGGCTGGCGGCTTCACAGCCACTGGTCCTGCTCGTCGATGACGCGCACACGCTGGACCCCACGGCGCTCGACGCCCTGGAGCTGGCCACCCTCTCCGGCGACGGCGCCCCGCTGTGCGTGGTGCTCGCGGGCCGGCACCGGCTGCTGGGCCTGCGGCCCTACCTGGGCGAACGCGCGCGGGACTTCGACCAACGAGAGCTGGCTCCCCTGGGGGAACAGGACGCGCGCGAGCTGCTTCGGCAGCTCCTGCGTCCGGTGGACCTGATTGCCGAAGGCGTGCTGCGAGAGCTGGTGGAGCGGTGTGGTGGCTCGCCGTTGCGGATGCAGGAGACGGTGCGAGCCCTCCGAGGCGCGGGCGCCATCCGCCCTCGTCCGGACGGAGGCGGCTACCTCGCGGCGGATGCGCTGAACGGACTGGCGACAGATCGGCCGGGCGCGGATGAACGGCTCGCGGAGCGGAGCCTCGCGACGCTGCCGCCGGGGCTGCGCGACCTGCTCCAGGTGGCGGCGCTCCTGGGGGACGACGTGCGCCTGGAGGAGCTGTCCGCCACCGTGGCGCACCTGGATTCGGACGCGGCCCTGGACCTGTCGCTGGACCCGGGCGTGGCGATGGAGCGGCTGGCACGTGTGGGCATGCTGGAGCCCCGAGGGCCCCGGCGCTGGCGCTTCGAGCACACCACCCTGCGCGAAGCCTTCAGCGCGCTGCTGTCTCCGCCTCTGAAGAGGAGAATCTGCGCGGCGGCCCTGCGAGCCCTGCCCGACACGCCCACCGCGCGTCGGGCGCGCCTGGCCGAAGCCGCCGGGGACATCCTCCAGGCCACCTCCCTCCATTGGAGTCTGGCCGAGTCCGCGCGCCGCGCGCACCGGCTCCTGGAGGCGGAGCGGCACTATTCGGCCGCCTTGTCCTTGCTGTCCCGAGAGGACGAAGCCGTCCGGCTGGAGCTCCTGTCGGGCCGAGGCCGGGTGCGCTACCGCCTCCAGCGCATTGACGACGCCGTGGAGGACCTGCGCGCCGCTCGGATGCTCGCGGCGGCGCACCGGGACGTGGTGCGCGAAGCGGACCTGCTGCTGGAGGAAGCCACCGCGCTGGACTGGCAGGACGACGCGACGGGCTCCACCGCGCTGCTGGAGCAAGCCCTGCACGGCTTGAAGGACGCGGTCCCCCCGGAGCTGGCCGCGCGCCATGCCCTGGCCCAGGCGCGCGTCTACGTGCGGCGGGAGGACATCACCGGCGCCGTGCCCGCGCTGGAGCGGGCCGTGGCGGCCGCGAGGACCGGAGAGGACTCGGAGACCGAGGCCATTGCCCTGGCCATGCTGGGCGCGATGCTGGCGTGGACCGACCGGCTCGACGAAGCCTCGAGCCGCTTCGACGAAGCCATCGCCCTGTGCGAGGCCACCGGCGACACCCTTCACCTGGGCGTGGCCCTCAACAACCGGATGGTGTTGCACGTCCAGCGGCGGGACGTGACGGGCGCTCGCGCGGACCTGGAGCGCGCGGTGTCCCTGGGCCGCGAGCTGGGCAACGTGCAGATTGAACGAACGTCCGCGTTCAACCTCGCGCTGCTGCTCGGCTATCAGGGGCGTGCGGCGGAGGCGCTCCCCCTGGCGCGGCGGGCCGGTGTGCTCAGCCAGCGCTTCTTCCCCAGGTCCATGGCCCAGGACGCGCTGCTGGTGGCGCGCCTGTGCTGCGAGCTCGATGACCTGCCCGAAGTGGCTCGACAGCTCGCCTGGCTCGAGGAGCCGGACACGCGGGCAAGGATGTCCCCTCCGGACGCGCTGATGCTGTCCGTCGTCCGGCGCGTCGTGGACGAAGCCCGGGAAGCGCGCCCCTACGCCGCGGACGAGTGGGCCCACCTGGTGGACGACTCAAGGCGGTTGGCCACGCCCGATGAGCGGCTGGAGATTCTCGTCTGGGCGGCACGCGCGGCACGCAAGGCGGGAGACACGGCGACGCTGCGGGCCCGGGTGACGGAAGTCGAGGAGACCGTCCATGAAGCCCCGCTGTGGACGGACCGTGTGCGCGCGCTGGTGGCCCCGCCCGCCAACCAGTGATGGAAAGGCGCCACACGGAGTTCCGGGTCCAGGAACCGTGCTAGCCAGGAGGCGCCGCACGTTGCGGGCAGGAAGGGACATCCCATGGCCGGTGGGCCCCCAGACACTGACGTCGTCTCCCTGTATGCGGACGAGCTCGAATCCGGAGCGCTGGTGGGCGACTGGGTCATCGAGTCGCGCGTCCACGCGGGCGTCACGGCCTGGCTCTATCGCGCGTCGCACCTGTGCACGCGCGCCCCCGCCGCGGTCAAGGTGGTGCGAAGCGAGTTCAACTACGTCACCCGTGTGCTTCGCCGGTTCCAGCAGGAAGCAGACACGTTACGAGCCCTGCGCCATCCCCACATCGTGGAGGTGCTCGACCAGGGCGACCTCCGCGACGGGCGTCCCTGGCTGGCCATGGAGTGGCTGGAGGGCGAAAGCGTCGACCGGTGGCTCGCGCGCCGAGGGCCCTTCTCCCTCGCGGAGGCCCTCACGGTGATGCAGGAGCTGGGCGCCGCGCTGCACTTCGCCCATGGCCACGGCATCCTGCACCGGGACCTCAAGGCCCAGAATGTGATGGTCCTCCCCCGAGGGGACGGCTTCACGGTGAAGCTGGTGGACTTCGGCATCGCCCGGGTGGAGCCACCGGAGGGGCTCACCGGCTTGACGACAGGTGGCGCGGTGCTGGGCACGCCCGTGTCGATGGCCCCCGAACAGATTCGCGGCCAGGCCGTGGACGCACGCACCGACCTGTATGCGCTGGGAGTGCTCCTCTACCAGTTGCTCACGGGCCAACTGCCCTTCGAGGGCACGAGCGCGGTGGAGGTTGAAGAGCAGCACCTGCACGCGCCGCCGCCCCACCTGGGTGAGCGGGTGCAGGCGCCGCCCGCGCTGGACGCCGTGGTCCAGCGATGCCTCGCGAAGGCGCCCGAGGACCGCTGGCCGGACGTGCCCACCTTCCTCGACGCCCTGCGGTCAGCGTTGGCCTCCGCGCCGGCAGACACGTGGGCCGCGGCCGTCTACGTGGACCTCCGCTTCCCGGACTCGCTGGACGAGCCCTCCGACGCGGCGCTCGATGCCAGGGACGCCGCGATGGACGCGGCCCTCACCGAACTGGAGTCCCAGGGGTGGACGCTGGCCGTGGAAAGCGGCAACGCCGTGCTCGCGTGGCGGCCACTTCCTCCAACGCCCGAGGCCCGGAGTCCCGCCCTGGAGGACGCGCGCCTTCTCGCGGACTCGCTGCTGCGGGACGCGTGTGCAGGAACCGTTGGCACGGACGTGGAGGTCCGCATCTACGCCCACGCGGCCCCGTGCACGCTGGAGACAGACGCCCAGGGCCGGCCGAGGCTGTCGGGCGGCCCGCTGCTGCGCCTGGAGTCCTGGGCGTCCGGCGGCGAGGCGGGCACGGTTCGCCTGTCGGACGCCTTCGCGCGCCGCTGACTACGTCCGCAGCCGGTGACGGCGCAGCAGGCGGTACAGGTACACGCGGTCCATGTCCGCGGCGGTGGCGGCCTGGGACACCTTGCCCCCGTGCAGCTTGAGGAGCGCGTCCAGGTACTCGCGCTCGAAGACCTCCAGCGCGCGGCGCCGGGCCTCCGCGTAGGGCTGCTTCGGGTCCACCAGGCTGCGCAGCACCGCCTGCGAACTGACTTCATCCGCATCCGGCGGCATGGCGTCCTGGAAGACGAGGCAGCGCTCCAGGTGGTTGCGCAGCTCGCGCACGTTCCCCGGCCACGCGGCGTGCTGGAGCTGCGCGATGAACTCCGGCGTGCTCAGCGCGGCGAGCTGCTCGGGCTTCGCCCCGAAGGCCGTGAGGATGCGCTCGGCGATGAGGGGCAGGTCCTCGGGCCGCTCCCGCAGCGCGGGGATGAGGATGCGCACCACCGCGAGGCGGAAGAACAGGTCGGAGCGGAACCGGGCCGCATTCACCTCGGCGCGCAAGTCGCGGTGCGTGGCGGCGATGACGCGCACGTTGACGGGCTGGTACCCGTTGGCGCCCAGCCGGCGAATCTCCTTGTTCTCCAGGACGCGCAAGAGCTTCGGTTGCAGCTCCGCGGGCAGCTCGCCAATCTCGTCCAGGAAGATGGTGCCGCCGTCGGCCTCCTCGAAGGCACCGACGCGGCGCTGGATGGCGCCGGTGAAGGAGCCCTTCTCGTGGCCGAACAGCTCGCTCTCCAGCAGGTTGCCGGGGATGGCGCCGCAGTCCACGGTGAGGAAGGGCCCCGAGGCCCGTGCGCTCGCCTTGTGGATGGCGTAGGCCGCGCGGCTCTTTCCCGTCCCCGTCTCGCCCTCCAGCAGCACCGTCGCGTCGCTGGCGGCGGCGCGCTCCATGAGGGCGAAGCTGGCGCGCGTCACCGGGGATGAGCCCACCAGGTCGCCGAAAGTGGTGCGGTCCGAGATGAGCAGCCGGTTCGTCTCCGGGCTGAAGTCGAATCGAACGCTCACCCGGCCCAGGCGGAGGATGCTGCCGCCGCGCAGGTACGCGTCGCGCACGTGCACGCCATCGAGCACGGTGCCGTTGCGGCTGTCCAGGTCCCGGAGACGGGCACCGTCGTGGTCCACCTTCACCTCGCAATGAAAGCGCGAGACGGTGGGCTCCTCGATGACGAAGTCATTGAGCCCGTGCGAACCGATGGAGAACGTGTCCGCGTTGGACTCCTTGGACTGTCCAGGCTGCGGCCCCTCCAGGACGGTGAACCGGAAGCGGCGGACGGCGCCAGGCGTCCCAGGCCGCCCTGTCCCCGTGGGGCGCGTCTGCTGAATGGAATCAGGGTTCTCGGATGGACGGCCCGCCCCCAGGGGTCGCTCGGTGTCACGCATATCGCCCCAACGCTATCACCGTGGACGGCGCGCCAGAGGGGCCGTGGCCACTTGACCTACGACGACCGGAGGCCCCACTCGACGACGAAGTCCGGGCCGGCCTCCGCGCTGGCCAGCCAGGCAAGCGAGCCAGGCCGCTCATCCCCTGTCCAGAGGCCGACGACATCCCCCAGCAACCAGTGGGACAGCGAACGCGCCACGCGCTGCACACCCTCGCGAGCACGCCGGACAGCGAGCGCTGGGACTCCATCAACGCGCGCACCGTGCGCGACGGGACCACCCAGCACTCGGCCCGAGGGAACGGAGGCGCCAGGAACAGGCAGAACGCGGCATCGGTCCGAAGCAACTGCGCGTCCAGGTGTTCGCGTCCCAGCCGGAACGCGGGCAGCCACTGGCCCTCCCCCCACTGTTCGAGCTTCACCACCTGCACGGACACCACGCGCCGCGTGCGCAGGAACTCTCCCACCGCCACGTCGAGGACGAAGGCCACCTCCACGCCGGTGCGGGCCACTGGGGCCTGGGGGACTACCTCCGGCGCCGCCTCACCTTCAGCCAATACAGGCACGGGCGCTGGCTCGCGACGCTGGACGGTCATCGCCAGCTCCAAGGGCGCCGTCTGCCCCTGGGCCAGCAGCGCGGCCATGTCCGCCCTTACCCGCTCCAGTTCGGCGCGCAGTGCTTCGAGCAGGTCCGCCACCAGGGCCTCGGTGTCGTCGCGGAAGCGCTCCGGATACCGCGAGCAGAACGCCGCCTCCACGCGGCCGAAGGCGCCCAGCAACAGCTCCTCCAAATCCCTGTCGCGCAGCCACGTCCGGCCACCGAGCGGCACCGCGCGCGTCGCGTGCAGATGCCGGAGCGCCTCGGTCAGCGTCGCGGGCCCCGACGTCTGCGGGGGCTCCACGGGGGCGCCCGGTTTGGACTTGCCAGGGGGCCCCTGGAACCAGGACTGAAGCGTCCGGACGCGCAGGCGGACCCGCGCCGACGGGTGCTCCTTCAACCGCTTCACCTGCCGCCGGTCGGTCGCGGTGCGGACCAGCGCCAGCACCGTGAGCTCGGCCTCGGACGAGGCGGCATCCGGCGCGCACCAGAGGAAGAACTCGATGGCCGCCTTGCGAAGCACGGGCTTGCGCCCCACCCGCTCGGCGACTTCCTGCCGCCACGCCGCCAGCTCATCCAGCCCGGGCCGCACGCCGCCGGGCAGGAAGCGCGGCCACAGCTCGGCGCATTCCTCCGCCAGCCAGTGGAGCTGGTCGAAGCCCGGCGCGCCCGGCCGGAGCTTCGACAGCACGCGCTTGCGCCGCTCGAAGGCGTCCGGCACGCCCTTTCGCACGGCCGCGCGGAACAGCCGCTCCTCCAGCCACAGCAGCGTGAGCACCAGACCCGGCTCGCCCTTGCGCAGCGTGGCCTGACAGTGGTCCAGCACGAAGCGCACGGGGCCCAGGTCCGCGGCGGCGTCGAAGTCGCCATTCACCAGCGCGCCCAGCGCCCCGCGCAGGCCATCCACCGGCGGCGCATCGAAGCGCGCCAGCAGCTCGCACAGGTTCTCCACCACCTCGGGCGGCCCCCCACCTCCAGCGTCCGGGACAGCAGCAGCCCCGCCCGCGCGCACCAGTCCGGCTCCTTGCGCCCGCCGGGGTAGCACGCCAGGAAGCCGCTCATGCCGCTACGACCCTCCGGCGAGGTCGCCAGGGCGAAGAGTCGCTCGGCCAGCACCTCCGACGCCTCCCGCCACGGCAACCGCGCGGCCCGCGTCCGGATGAACTCCGCCAGCCGGTCCCGCCCGTCCGCCGCCGTCGCGGGCATCAGCGCGCGAAGCTGCTCCAGCAGCGCGACGGACTTCGCGCCCGTGCCCAGCACCTGCCGCAGGTCCACCTCCACCGCGCCGTGGAAGCGCAGGGCCCGGCCATCGAAGGTGCACGGCGCGTCGCCGACCAGCGACTGGAGCGCGTCCGGATGCCGCTTCAGGATGCGCGTCAGCACCGTGGTGACGCTGGCCTCCGTCTCGCGCCGCACGCGCGCGGCCGTGTCCGCGTCACCGGCTTCGTTCAGCGCGGCCAGCATCGCCTCCTGCCGCGCCATCAAGCGCGGGAGCAGGCCCCGAGGCGGCGCGGCGTAGGGCCACAGCAGCTCGCTGCACGAAGAGAGCAGGAACAGCAACTCAGCGGGGGACCGCTCCCCTGTGTCCAAGTGGCTCCACGCCGCGGCCTGCGCCCGGGTGCGCTCGTCCAGCGTGGCGCCGCGCACCCAACGCGCGAAGTCCTCACGCCACTGGCTGGACGCGGCCACGGCGTCCGCCACGGGCGTCCCCGTCACCGACTCGTAGAGGGACCGGAGCGAATCCGGCCACCCGGCGTCACCGACCGGCTGCATGCTCTCTCACGCGCCTCATGCCACCGCGCCCGCGGACAGGGCCCGCGCCTCACCCGACGGCGTGAGGCTGATGACCACCGACTTCGACGTGGGCGTGCGGCTCTTCTCCGCGAAGCTGTTCACGGGGACCAGCACGTTGGCCTCCGGGAAGTAGGCGGCCGCGCACCCGCGCGGGATGTTGTACGGCACCACGCGGAAGCTCCGCGCCAGCCGCGTCTCGCCTTCAAAGTGGCTGCGCAGGTCCACGAGCTGGTCCGCGGAGAGCCCCAGCACCTTCATGTCGCCCGGGTGCAGCAGCACCACGCGCCGGCCATTGCGGATACCGCGGTACCGGTCGTCCAGTCCGTACACGGTGGTGTTGAACTGGTCGTGCGTGCGAATCGTCATCATCAGGAGCTGCCCCGGCTCCAGCGTGATTTTCGGCAGCGTGTGCACCGTGAAGTGCGCCTTGCCACTCTTCGTGGTGAAGCGCCCTTCGCGAGGGCCGTTCGGCAGGGTGAAGCCACCCGGCTCGCGCACGCGGCGGTTGAAGTCGTCGAAGCCCGGGATGACGCGGGCAATCAGCGCCCGGATGCCGTCGTAGTCCTCCACCAGCGACAGCCAGGGCACGCTGGAGCGCGCTCCCAGCACCGCCGCCGCCAGCCGGGCGACGATGACGGGCTCGCTGAGCAGATGCTCCGACGCGGGCACCACCGAGCCCCGCGACGCGGACACCACGCCCATGGAGTTCTCCACCGTGACGAACTGGGCCCCTCGGGCCTGCACGTCGCGTTCGGTGCGGCCCAGGCACGGGAGGATGAGCGCTCGCCGGCCATGGACCAGGTGCGCGCGGTTCAGCTTGGTGGACACGTGCACGGTGAGGCGCGTGCGGCGCAGCGCCTCGGCGGTGAACTCCGTGTCCGGCGTGGCGGACAGGAAGTTGCCACCCAGCGCGAAGAACACCTTCACCCGGCCGTCGTGCATCGCGAGCAGCGTGTCCACCACGTCCATGCCGTGGTGCCGGGGCGGCTCGAAGCCGAACTCGCGCGACAGCGCCGTCAGGAGCCATTCGGGCGGCTTCTCCCAGATGCCCATGGTGCGGTCGCCCTGCACGTTGCTGTGGCCGCGCACCGGGCACAGGCCCGCGCCCGGCTTGCCGATACCGCCCCGCATCAGCGCCAGGTTGACGATTTCCTGGATGCACGCCACGCCGTTGCGGTGCTGCGTCAGTCCCATGGCCCAGCAGTAGATGGTGCGCTCGGAGCGGGCCAGAATCTCCGCCGCCGCGATGACCTGCGCGCGGGGCACGCCGCTGCCCTCCTCCACGTCCTCCCACTTCACCGCGCGCATGTGGGCCGCGTAGGCGTCGAAGCCCAGCGTCTTGTCGTCGATGAAGGACCTGGCGACCACCGAGCCAGGGTTCGCGTCCTCCATCTCGAACAGCGCCTTGGCCAGGCCCTGGAGCAGCGCGGCGTCGCCGTTGATGCGCACCTGGAGGAACAGCGTGTTGAGCGCCGTCCCGGGGCCGATGAGGTGCAGCACGTCCTGCGGATGCTTGAAGCGGTTGAGCCCCGTCTCCGGCAGCGGGTTGATGCTGACAATCTGGCAGCCCCGGCGCGCGGCGGCCTCCAGCGACGACAACATGCGCGGATGGTTCGTCCCGGGGTTCTGCCCGATGACGAAGATGGCGTCCGCCTTGTCGAAGTCCTCCAGCGTAACGGTGCCCTTGCCAATGCCCACCGTCTCGTTGAGCGCCGAGCCGCTCGACTCGTGACACATGTTCGAGCAGTCCGGCAGGTTGTTGGTGCCGAACTGCCGCACGAAGAGCTGGTACAGGAACGCCGCCTCGTTGCTGGTGCGGCCGGACGTGTAGAAGCTCGCGGCGTTCGGCGTGTCGAGCGCGTTCAGCTCCTCCGCCACCAGCGCGAAGGCCTCGTCCCAGGACAGGGGCTCGTAGTGGGTGGAGCCCTCGCGGAGCACCATCGGGTGCGTGAGCCGGCCCTGCTTGCCCAGCCAGTGGTCCGTCTGGAGGGACAGGTCCGCCACGCTCCACTGACGGAAGAACTCCGGCGTCACCCGCGCGGACATGGCCTCTTCCGCCACCGCCTTGGCGCCGTTCTCACAGAACTCCGCGATGGAGCGGTGCCCGGGGTCGGGCCACGCACAGCCCGGGCAGTCGAAGCCCTCCTTCTGGTTCACCTTGAGCAGCAGCTTCGTGCCGCGCACCACGTCCATCTCGCCGTAGACGTGGCGCATCGCGGAGATGACCGCGGGGATGCCGCCCGCCACCGTCGCGATGGGGCCCACCGAGGGGCCTCGGGCTTCCTCGGGCGGCTGGGCGCAGGGAGGCGTCCTGGCGAGCGCGGACGCGTTCTCCTCGGCAGGTCCCTGTGCGTTCCGGCTCCCGTCGTCCATGGCGCGCCCTCCAGGCATCCCGTCGCCGGCTGGCTGGCCGGCTGCGTCGAGGTGGACTCTACCGCGCTCTGACCGCGCGGGAATGCTCATGGAACGCCTGGTCCCCCACCCGGGATGCGGCGGCCATACCGGGGACCCCAAGCCTGGCCGTGCCCCGGACGGGGCCTGACCGCGTTGCCGGGAGCGCTCGCGGTCCAGAACGTCAGGGGACGCGTCCCGGCTGAAGGCACGACGCGAGGAGGCCATCCGATGAACGGCAGGCGCGATGACGACCGGCGATGGGGAGACAGGGCCCGGGAGCGGCCCCACGAGGACTGGGAGGTCGAACACCCCCGTCCGAGGGATGCCTGGGCCCAGGACCCCGACTGGGAGGCGCGTGGCCACGAGCGACGGGGCGACTTCGACCGAGACACCAGCGCCGAGCGGCGGGGCGGCCCGCACCGCGGCCACCACCGGCGCGGCGGGTGGGCCTCCGAGGAGGATGCCTTCCCACGCACCTTCGACAGCGAGCGGCACTTCCGCGACGCCGCAAGGGACCGGGACACCCGCGACTACCAGCAAGACGTGGACTTTGGACGGGCCGCGCGAGCCCTGGACCGGGCCCACGAGTACGGCCGTGACTTCCACCTGGACCGGGAGCTGGACCGCCGTGCCCGGGATTTCGACCCGGAGCGCATCGCCAGACGCCCCGGCTACAGCCCGAGCGGCACCTTCCGTGAAGTCGAGGAGGACTGGCGCCTGGAGCCGCCCTACCTCGGCGTCCTGGAGGACGAGGGACCGGGGCCAGGAAGGTCCGGGCGGCCAGGGGGACATGACCGGCCAGAGCGCCAGCGGCACGATGGGAGGCCCCCTGGACACCGGGGGGGCGACGAGGGCCCCGAGCGCCGTCACCGGGGCGGCGGTGGCATGGACCGGGGCCGGCCCTGGCGCGCCGCGGGACGGATGGCGGAGACGGACGTCCGCTACGGCGGCACCCAGCCCGCAGGCCATGGGCCCGGTGTGGAGAACATGGCGCCGCCGTGGGATGGCTACGGCACCAGCCCCTCGCGGCCGGACGACCATGGCCTGGGGAACGGCGGCTACGCGGGTGGACGTTCTCGCCCCGAAGGCCCCATGAGAGCCCCGCCCCGGGGCCGCGCGCCGCGAGGCTACCAGCGCTCCAGTGAGCGCATCCTGGCCGACCTCTGCGACCAACTGATGCGGAGCTGGGTGGACGCCGAGGACGTGGACATCCGCGTGCGCGACGGCGTGGTGCTGCTGGCCGGCGTGGTGCGCAGCCACGACGAACGGCACGCGACGGAAGCGATTGCCCGGGACGTGCTGGGCGTGAAGGAGGTCATCAACGACATTCGCGTCTATCGAGACGAGGGTGTCCTGGACCGCCCCACCCTCCGCAGGCCGGTCCAGGTTCCCGGCGTGGATGCCTCCGACGACGACACGCTCCATTCGTGAGGCGGCGGACGCGACGCGGCGCGACGCGGACATCGCGGTGGCCCGGAAGCACGCCGGTGGGTAGTGTGCCGGGCCTTTCCGTCCGCCACACCCTAGGAGTCCGTTCATGTCCCGCGTCATCCGCGCCCCCCACGGTTCCACCCTGTCCTGCAAGGGCTGGGTCCAGGAGGCCGCGCTCCGGATGTTGATGAACAACCTCGACCCGGACGTCGCCGAGCGCCCCGAGGACCTCGTCGTCTACGGCGGCACCGGCAAGGCGGCCCGCGACTGGCCCTCCTTCGACCGCATCGTGTCGAGCCTCCAGAGCCTGGGCGATGACGAGACGCTGCTCGTCCAGTCCGGCAAGCCCGTGGGCATCTTCCGCACCCACCCGGACGCGCCGCGCGTGCTCATCGCCAACTCCAACCTCGTGGGCCGCTGGGCCAACTGGGAGCACTTCCACGAGCTGGAGAAGAAGGGCCTGATGATGTACGGCCAGATGACCGCGGGCTCGTGGATCTACATCGGCACGCAGGGCATCCTCCAGGGCACCTACGAGACGTTCGCCGCCGCCGGCCGCTTCCACTTCGGCACCGACGACCTGGCGGGCCGTCTCATCCTCTCCGGCGGTCTGGGTGGCATGGGCGGCGCGCAGCCGCTGGCCGCCACCATGAACAACGCGGTGTTCCTCGGCGTGGAGATTGACCCCACCCGCGCCCGCCGCCGCGTGGAGACGCGCTACCTGGACGTCGTCGCCAAGGACCTGGACGAGGCCCTGGCGATGGTGAAGGAGGCACAGGAGAAGCGCGTGGGCCGCTCCATCGCCGTCATCGGCAACGCGGCCTCGGTGTTCCGCGAACTGTACCGCCGCGGCATCAAGCCGGACCTCGTCACGGACCAGACGAGCGCGCATGACCCGCTCAACGGCTACATCCCCACCGACTTGTCGCTGGAGGCCGCCGCCGAGCTGCGCCAGCGCGACCCGGAGACGTACGTCCGCCGCGCGCGCGAGTCGATGATGATGCACGTGCAGGCCATGAACGACTTCCAGGCCGCCGGCAGCCACGTTTTCGACTACGGCAACAACCTGCGTGGCCAGGCGGAGCTGGGCGGCATGGAGAACGCCTTCGAGTTCCCCGGCTTCGTCCCCGCCTACATCCGTCCCCTCTTCTGCGAGGGCATGGGGCCCTTCCGCTGGGTGGCGCTCTCCGGCGACCCGGAGGACATCCGCGTCACGGACCGCGTGGTGCGCGAGCTGTTCCCCCAGAAGGCCTCGCTCCAGCGCTGGCTGAACATGGCGGAGGAGCGCGTGGCCTTCCAGGGCCTGCCCTCGCGCATCTGCTGGCTGGGCTACGGCGAGCGCGCCAAGGCCGGCCTCGCCTTCAACGAGCTGGTGCGCGCGGGCGCGGTGAAGGCGCCCATCGTCATCGGCCGGGACCACCTGGACTGCGGCTCGGTGGCGTCGCCCAACCGCGAGACGGAGGCGATGAAGGACGGCACGGACGCGGTGGCGGACTGGCCCATCCTCAACGCGCTGGTGAACGCGGTGAACGGCGCCTCGTGGGTGTCCTTCCACCACGGCGGCGGCGTGGGCATGGGCTACTCGCTGCACGCGGGCCAGGTCATCGTCGCGGACGGGACGCCGGAGGCCGCGCGCCGCATCGAGCGCGTGCTCACCAGCGACCCCGGCATGGGCGTGCTGCGCCACGCGGACGCGGGCTACCCGGAGGCCATCGAGGTGGCGAAAGAGCGCGGCGTGAAGATTCCGGGCATCACCACCTGAAGCAGGAGGTCGCCGTGAAGCGCTTGGGCACGGCAGTGGTCGGGCTGTGGGGCGCCGCCGTCATCGGACTGGCGGGGTGCGCCCCCACGGCGATGGGCCCCATGGTGATGCGCCTGGGGCCCGGGGCCCCGGACCGCAACATCCTGCAGTTGGGCATGCGCTCCGGCCCCCGGCTGAGCGCGCCCATCGCGGGGACGCAGCCCGGCCTTGGCACGGGCGACCGGTTCCGGGGGAACGAGTCGAGCTTCTCCACGCAGCAGTGGGGCATGGCGTTCGACGGCGCCCTGACGGTGCCGCTGTCGGAGCGGCTGCACTTGCACACGGGCGTCCAGGGCGAGATGTTCCTGCCCGTGCCGCTGCCCGCGTACGGGTTGTATGCCGGGGCCTCGTACTACGTGGGTTCGCAGCAGTTGGGCCTGGCCCCCGCGCTGTCGCTGCGAGGGGCCACGGACTTCGGCCTCGTCTCCTCGCGCGGCGGGCCGGGCAGCATCTTCGGCGCGGAGGCATCCTGCGCGTTCACGATGCAGCCGGAGAAGAACGTGTCCATTGGCCTGGTGCCCTTCGCGTCGTGGCACACGGTGGCATCCGCGGGCCGGAATGAGCAGGCGGTCTATTACGGTGGCGTGGTGGCGGCGCGCATCTCCTGGGGCGGGTTGAATGACCTGGAGCTGTCGGGCGGTTTCGGCCGGGCGAAGGTTGGCAAAGGCGTGAGCTGGAACGTGCCCATCATGGGCGCACGCGGAGGACGGTGAGACATGGACGGACTGGACCTGCTGGTGCGAAACACCTCCGAAGTGCTCACGGTGGAAGGCACGCACCGCGAGCGCGCGGAGGACGCCCTCACCCCTCGGCCGGGCGCCGTGGTGGGCGTGCGAGGAGGCCGCATCGCCTACGTGGGGCCCGAGGCGGGACTGCCCCCGGGCGCGGTGGGACCTGGCACCGAGGTGGTGGATGCCCAGGGCGGCTTCGTGGGTCCAGGCTTCGTGGACCCGCACACGCACCTCGTCTTCGCGGGTGAGCGGTCGGCGGAGTTCGACCTGCGCAACCAGGGCGCCACCTACCTGGAGATTGCCAAGGCGGGTGGAGGCATCGCCGGCACGGTGCGGGCCACGCGGGCCGCGAGCGAGGACGAGCTGGTGCAGCTCGCCCTGCCCCGCGCGAAGCGCCTGCTGGCGCAGGGCGTGACGACGGCGGAGGTGAAGAGCGGCTACGGCCTCAATGTGGAGTCGGAGCTGAAGATGCTGCGCGCGGTGCGGCGGCTCGGAGAGCTGACGCCGCTGGAGCTGGTGCCCACGCTGCTGTGCGCGCACGCCGTGCCCGAGGAGTACCGCGGCAGGCGCGAGGAGTACGTCCGGCTGTGCATCGAGGAGATTCTCCCCGCCGTCGCGCGCGAGGACCTGGCGCGCTTCTGCGACGTCTTCGTGGAGGACAGCGCCTTCACCGTGGACGAGGCGCGCCGCATCCTGAGCGCGGGCAAGTCGTTGGGGATGACGCCGCGGCTGCACGCGGACCAGCTCACCGCGTGCGGCGCCTCCGAGCTCGCGGCGGAGCTGGATGCCGCCACCGCCGACCATTTGGAACAGGTGACGGACGCGGGGCTCAAGGCCCTGGCGGACGCCAACGTCACGGCGGTGCTGGTGCCTACCTCCACGCTGTTCCTGCGCATGCGCCCCTACGCGCCAGGGCGCCGCATCCGCGATGCGGGGCTCAACGTCGCTTTGGGCACCAATGTGAATCCCGGTTCCGCCATGAGTGAAAACACGGCGCTGGCGCTAGGCCTTGCATGTCTGGAAAACGGGCTTACTGCCGCGGAAGCGTATTGGGGAGCCACCCGTGGCGCGGCCATCTCCTTGGGACTGCAACAGCACGGAAGGCTGTCCGTGGGCGACCCGGGCGACCTGGTGGTCTTCAGCTGTGCTTCTTACCGGCACCTGCCCTACCATCTAGGGGTAGCGCACGCGCGAGTGGTGGTGAAGGCCGGACGCATCGCTGTCCGGCAGCCAATGGATGGCTGCGTGTGAACCGGCGTCGCAGAGACACGGCGGCTCCGACTGGGTAAAGACGGGACGACATCCGTCAGGGCCGGACGTTAAAAGTATTCGCTGCTAGCCATGTGCCGACTATTTGGATTTCGATCAGCGATTCCCGCGGCCGTTCACCCTTCGTTGGTGACGGAGAAGAACTCGCTCCTCATCCAGTCGCGCGAGCACAAGGACGGATGGGGAATCGCCGCCTACGGGGCTGAGCCAGCCCCCGTGGTGGCGCACGGAGTGGGTCCCGCGCACAGCGACCCGGACTTCGAGCGGGTGAGCAGCCGCGTCTCTTCCCACACGGTGGTGGCGCACATCCGCCTGGCGTCCGTGGGCGCGGTGGAGCTGCGCAACTCGCACCCCTTCCTGCACGGCCGCTGGTCGTTCGTGCACAACGGCACGGTGCGGGAGTTCGCCCAGCACCGAGCGGCCGTGGAGGCGCTCATCTGCCCGAGCCTGCGCACGAACATCAAGGGCACCACGGACAGCGAGCGGTGCTTCTACCTCTTCCTCACCCGCCTGGCGGCCCGGCATCCGATTGACCGGAAGGTCCCCGTGGAGGCCGTGGCGCGCGCGCTGGCGGAGACGATGACGCTGGTGGCTGCCATCACCGATGCCGCGAGCCAGGAAGGCCGCTCGGCGATGAACTTCCTCGTATCCGACGGCGAGCTGATGGTGGCCTCGCGGAGGAACCGCACGCTGTTCGTGTCCACCGGACGCGCGGGGAACGAGGTCTCCACGCTGCCGGCGCCAGGGACGAAGCTGGAGCAGATTGTCGTCGCCAGTGAGTCGCTGTGCGGCGGGCCGTACTGGGCACCGGTGGCCGAAGAGGACGTCATCGGCGTGGACGCGAACCTCGTGTTCCACCGCTGGCGCGTGCCGGAGCTCGCGGGCTCGGACTTGTTCCCTGCGGTGAAGCCGGACACGTCGCGCAGCGTGGCGTGACATTCGCTGCGCCTGGGAGCTCCAGGCGTCAGGGCATCCACGCGTCGAGCAGCGCAGCCGGCCGTGTGCCGAACGCCTCCGCCGTCAGTTCCCGGGCCTCGCCGCCCGCGTGCTTCAGCGTGACGCGCAGGTAGTCACGGGGCGCGGCCTGCGGAATCTTGTCCAGCCACTCCACCAGCATCGCGCTCTCGGTGCCTTCCAGGTCCAGGAAGCCCGTGGCGTACAGGTCGTCGTAGTCCGTCAGGCGGTACAGGTCCGCGTGGTACAGCGGGATGCGCCCGGAATACGGATACACGATGGCGAACGTGGGGCTCGCCACCTCGGAGCGAGGCACCTGCGCCCCATCCGCCACCCCGCGCACCAGGTGCGTCTTGCCCGCGCCCAGGTCGCCAATCAGCCCCACGAAGTCACCGGGCTGAAGCAATTCGCCCAACCGGACGCCCAGCCGGTGTGTCTCCTCGGGGGACTCCAACCGCACCGTTCGCATCCGCGCCGCCGACGCTTCCGCGCTCATCGTTCCCACCGCAGCCATACCTCGCACAGCCCCTGCTCCACGATGTCTCCCGCGACCAGGCCCAGTTGTCCGCGCTTCTGTGCCGCCAGGTTGCCCGCGAGCCCGTGCGCATACACCGCCGTCCAGATGGCCGCGGGCACCGGAAGCGACTGAGCCAGAAACGCACCACAAATCCCGGACAGCACATCCCCCGAGCCCCCCGTGGCCATGCCCGGGTTGCCTGTGGTGTTGAGGTACACGCGCCCGTCCGCGTCGCTGGTCAGTGTCCGGTCGCCCTTCAGCACGAGCGTCACCTTCAGCCCCGAGGAGAACCGCCGCGCCACGTCCAACCGGTGCGCCTGGACCTCCTTCGTGGACTTGCCCGTCAGCCGCGCCATCTCTCCCGGATGCGGCGTCATCACCACCGGCGCCTTCGCCCGGCGCAGCACCGACAGGTCCGTGGCCACGGCGTTGAGCGCGTCCGCGTCCAGCACAGCGGGCACCTCCACGCGCGAGAGCAATTCGCCAATCAGCGCGCCAGTCTCGTCGCCCCGAGGAATCCCCGGCCCGATGACCAGCGCATCCTTGCCCTCCGCAGCCGCCACCAGCGCGTCCAGGTCGCCCATGCTCAGCGGCCCGGTCCCCTCCAGCGGGATGCCCATGATTTCCGCCGAGTGCGCCTGGATGGTGTCCAGCGCATCCGCTCGAGCGGCCACCGTGACGAGCCCCGCCCCGGAGCGCAGCGCCGCCTTCGCCACCAGCGCCGCCGCCCCCGTCTTCCCTCTGCTACCCGCGACCACGAGCACGTGGCCAAACGTCCCCTTGTGGGAGTCCGCCTTGCGCACCGGCAGCGTGCGCCGCGCGTCCGGCTCCTCCACCACGAAGAGCTCGGGGCCGGAGACCTCCTTCGAGGACTCGCCGCCCATACCGATGTCCACCCTGTGCACGTGCCCACACAGCGACGCCCCGGGCTCCAGCACCTGCCCCGGCTTCAAGAAGCCGAAGGCCACGGTGGCGTCCGCCTCCACGCACGGAGAGAAGGGTTCCCCCGTGTCGCTCTGGAGCCCGGACGGCACATCCGCCGCCACCACCTTGGCCCCGGCGGCCCGCCAGCCGCGAATCGCCGCCACGGCGTCCGCGAAGGCCCCCGCGGGCGCGCGGCTCAACCCCGTGCCGAAGAGCGCGTCCACCACCACGTCACCGCGCCGGGCCGGCTCCACGGCCTCCAGCGTGCGCGGCGTCACCCCGAAGCCCTTCAGCGCCTCCACGTTCCGGCGCGCTTCTGGCGTCAGCTTCGCGGCGTCACCCACGAGCACCACCGACACGCAGGCGCCGCCCTCCCGGAGGAAGCGCGCGGCCACCAGCCCGTCTCCGCCATTGTTCCCCGGTCCACACACCACCACGAAGCGCCCGCCCGAGCCGAGGAGCCCCCGGGCCACCTCCGCCAGCCCGCGCCCCGCGTTCTCCATCAGCAACGCGGAGGGCATGCCGTGGCGGGCTTCGGCGGCCTGTTCGGCCTGACGCATCTGGGCGGCGGTGAGGACGCGCAACATGGCTTCAATCCCCTTTCGACTGGAGCACCACCGTGGCGGCGGCGACGTCCGCATCGTGGGTCAGCGCGAGGAAGGCCTCCAGCCCTCGCGCCTCCATGACCTCCTGGGCGACGCCAGACAGTGCGAAATAAGGCGCTCCGCCCTGCCGCCGGACCTCCATGTCCTTCCATCGGATGCCCGGCGGCGCGCCCAGCGCCTTCACCAGCGCCTCCTTGGCGGCGAAGCGCGCGGCGTAGGCGCTGGCGGAGTCACTCCGCCGGCCGCACAGCGCCCGCTCCGCCTCGGTGTAGACGCGGTTCAGGAAGGGCTCCGCGCGAGGCCCGTCCAGGATGCGCTGGATGCGGGAGATGGAGCAGATGTCCAGGCCCAGGCCGCGGATTCCCATGACGCCCTACCCCGGGTTGCGCATGAGCTCGAGCATCTCGCGCACCGCCCGCTCGAAGCCCACCAGCACCGCGCGGCCGACAATGGAGTGACCGATGTTCAGCTCGTCGATTTCGCTGATGCGAGCAATGGGCTGCACGTTGTCGTAGTTGAGCCCGTGGCCCGCGGCCACGCCCATGCCCAGCTTGGTGCCCGCCTTGGCCGCGTCGACGATGCGCGCCAGCTCCCGGGCCCGCTCCTTCTCGTTGCGCGCCTCGCAGTAGCGGCCGGTGTGCAGCTCGATGCGGTCCGCGTTCACCTTGTGCGCCGCCCGCACCTGGTCCAGGTCCGGGTCGATGAAGAGCGACACGGAGATTTCGCCGTCCTTCAGGTTTTTGATGATCTTCGCGATGTGCTCGCGCTGGTTGGCGACCTCCAGGCCGCCCTCCGTGGTGAGCTCCTCGCGGCGCTCGGGCACCAGCGTCACCACGTCCGGCTTGTGCTCGTAGGCGATCTTCACCATCTCCGCGGTGGCGGCCATCTCCAGGTTGAGGAGCGTCTGCACCGTCTCACGGAGGATGCGCAGGTCCCGGTCCTGGATGTGACGCCGGTCCTCGCGCAGGTGGATGGTGATTTGCTGCGCGCCGGCAAGCTCCGCCAGCGCCGCGGCCGTCACCGGATCCGGATACGTGGTGCGCCGCGCCTGACGCAGCGTCGCCACATGGTCCACGTTGACACCCAGTCGCTGTCCCATCGACCGCACCTCGCTCGTGCGCGGCCGTGGGATTGTCGAGGGCCCCGGTGCGCGCTGGCCCTTCATCACGCCGCCAGCGTCCGGAAGTCAACCGCCGAGCGCTACGGCCCTCAGGTGCTGAGGGCCTTGGACAGCGCCTCCGCGATTTCCTTCGCGTAGGCCTGGTTCTTGGCGGCGTCCTCGCCCTCGATGAGGACGCGGGCCTTGGGCTCGGTGCCGGAGAAGCGCACCAGCACCCGGCCGGAGTTGCCCAGCCGCTGCTCCACGCTCTTGATGACCTTCATCACCGTCGGCAGCTCGCCCAGCTCCTTCTTCTGCTTCACCACGACGTTGACCAACGTCTGGGGCACGGGCTCGAAGATGGAGGCCAGCTCGCTCAGCGGCTTGCCCGCCCGGCACATCACCGCCAGGAGCTGGAGCGCCGCCAGGGTGCCGTCACCCGTGGTGGTGTGGTCCAGGAAGATGAGGTGGCCGCTCTGCTCGCCGCCCAGGTTGTAGCCGTTGCGGCGCATCTCATCGACGACGTAGCGGTCACCCACGCGAGTGCGAGCCACCTTCACGCCCCAGCGCGCCACCGCGCGCTCCAGGCCGATGTTGCTCATCACCGTGGAGACCAGCATCTTCTTCTTGAGCTGCTTGCGGGCCACCAGCTCGCCCGTGCAGATGGCCATGATGGCGTCGCCATCAACGACCTTGCCCTTCTCGTCCACGACGATGAGGCGGTCGGCGTCACCGTCCAGGGCGATGCCCAGGTGCGCGCCGTGCTTCACCACCGTCTTGGCCAGGTTCTCCGGATAGAGCGCGCCGCACTTGTGGTTGATGTTCTTGCCGTCCGGCGAGACGCCGAGCGCAATCACCTTGGCGCCCAGCTCCTCCAGCACGGCGGGGGCCGTCTTGTAGGCCGCGCCGTTGGCGCAGTCGACAACGATGGTCATCCCCTCCAGCGTCAGCTCGCGCGGGAAGGTGGCCTTCAGGAAGACGATGTACCGGCCCCGCGCGTCCTCCATGCGGAAGGCGCGGCCAATCTTCGTGGCGGTGGGACGGATGGAGTCGATGGAGCCGCTGGACACCAGCTCCTCGATCTTGCCTTCCGTCTCGTCCGGCAGCTTGAAGCCGTCGCGCCAGAAGAACTTGATGCCGTTGTCCTCGTAGGGGTTGTGGGACGCGGAGATGACGGCGCCCGCGTCCGCCCGCATGGAGGTGGTGATGTTGGAGATGCCCGGGGTCGGCAGCGGCCCGACGAGCTCCACGTCCACGCCCATGGAGGTGAGGCCGGCGGCCAGCGCCTGCTCCAGCATGTAGCCGGACAGTCGCGTGTCCTTGCCAACAATGACGCGGTGGCGGTGCGGCCCGTTACGGATGAGGAACGCGAGGGCCCGCCCGAGCTGCATCGCGACCTCGGCAGTCATGGGATAGACGTTCGCCTTGCCGCGAACACCATCCGTGCCGAACAGCTTCTGGGAAGCCTGTGCCTCCTTCGGAGGCATGTTCATCCTGTACGCCATGTGTGCCGCTCCGCCTTTCCCACGCCGGGCCTGCGCCGGCCTCTCGACGTCGGGGCTTATACCCCGCTCACCACGCGGGCTCGAAGTTAGGAACCCACTGCTCCCTGGGCAACCACCCAGGCATGCGGGCCGACGCAGACTAAAAGAGGTTGCGAAATCAGTACCAACCGAATCGCCGCCGTCCATACACGGCGGCTCGAAGAGCGGCCAGCGGAAGGTGAAGGTTTCAGCCACGGCCTGAGGGCTGTAAGCCACACCTTGTTACCGGGCGTAGAACGTCCCGCCGTCCTCGCACCTCCGGATGGCGTCCGCGACGGCCAGCGCGTCCCGGGCCTCGGCCACGTCATGGACGCGGACCACGTCCGCCCCACCCAGCGCGGCCATGGAGGCCAGCGAGCCCAGCGTCGCCGCCAGCCGCTCGGCGGCCGGCTTTCCGCCCGCCAGCCTGCCGAGGAAGCCCTTGCGACTGGTGCCCACCAGCAGCGGAAGCCCCAGCACGCGCAGCTCCGGGAGCCGGCGCAGCAGGAAGAGGTTGTGTTCGAACGTCTTGCCGAAGCCAATGCCCGGGTCCAGCAGGATGCGCTCCCGGGAAATGCCCGCCGCACCGGCCCGGGCCACCGCGGCCTCCAGGAAGCCCAGCACGTCCTCGACCACGTCGTCGTAGCGCGGCGCCTGCTGCATCGTCGCCGGGGTGCCCTGGATGTGCATCAGGCAGCAGGCGGCGCCAGCCTCGGCCACCACGCGGGGCAGGTCGGCATCGGCGCCGAAGCCGGTGATGTCGTTGATGAGGTGCGCACCCGCCTTCAGGGCCTCGCGCGCCACCACGGCCTTCGTGGTGTCCACGGACAGGGGCACCTCGGTCCGAGCCCGCAGCGCCTCGATGACGGGAACCACCCGCGCCAGCTCCTCGTCGGCGCTCACCGGCAGGGAGCCGGGCCGGGTGGATTCACCGCCCACGTCGAGCAGGTCCGCCCCGGCCTCGGCCAGCGCCAGCCCGTGGGCGATGGTGGCCTCCGTGCCGGTGTAGCGCCCGGCATCCGAGAAGCTGTCGGGCGTCGCGTTCACCACGCCCATGACGTAGGTGCGGGCGCCCCACTCGAAGCGCCGATTCCCCAGCGTCAGCGCCGGTGGTGGCACGCCCGCGGCCAGCGCGGACGACACCGCCAAAGCCAGCGCCGACAGGCCCGGGCCTTCCGCGCGAGCGGCCGTCACCAGCCGCTGGAATTGCTCGCGATTCCCCGTGAGCAGGCCCGTCCCCGGCCGCGTCCCGGCGTCTCCAGGGAGCCACGTGGGCACATCCGCGTTGGAGCGCGCCGTGAGGAAGCCCTCCTCCTGGCGGCCCAGCCCCGTGAGGAGCAGCCGCGTGAAGGGCACCGTCTCCAGCAAGCCCGGTTGCGAGGACGCCGCCAGCCCCATCCGCCGGAAGGCCAGGACCAGGTCCTCGGAAGATTCAGAGGTGAGCGGGCGGGCGCGAATCATCGGGAAGCTCCAGGGAGGGGGCCGCGCACCGCCACCAGGACGGGGCGCGCCTCCCTACCCTACCGCTCCCGAGAGCGCCCGGGGGCTCAGGCTTCGAGCGGCTCGGTCACGATGTCCACCGTGGACGTCGTCATCAGCTTGTGGATGGGGCACTGCGCGACGGCGTTGTACAGCCGCTGCTTGTCCTCCGGGGACAGCGCCCCGTGGAAGGCCAGCTTCACCTTCAACGTGTAGGTGCCCTGCCGCTCCCGCGAGTCATCGCGCTCGATGTGCGTCTCCACCCGCTCCAGGGCCAGGCCGTGCCGCTTCGCGTACCAATTGGCCGTCAGCGCCTTGCAGGCCGCCAGCGCGGCGTCGAAGTAGTCGTGCGGGCCAGGCGCGGAGTCCGCTCCGCCCAGCGCGGGGGCCACGTCCGCGTGCAGGGTATGGGCGCCGGTCTGCAGGACCTGGCGAAACGCTCCGGGCTTCTCGGTCTGGCTGTATGTCGTCATGGGGGGCTCCGGGAGGATGCGGTGGACCGGAGGCCCGTGATGGGCCTCCGGAGCGGTCCGAATGGGTGAATCAGGCGGCCTGCTCAGCCTGCGCCTTCACGGCCTGGACCTCGATGGCGATTTCAATCTTCTCGCCCACGAGCACGCCGCCCGTCTCCAGGGCCTGGTTCCACGTCAGGCCGAAGTCGCGGCGGTCCACCGACGTCTTCGCCTCGAACGCGGCCTTCACGTTGCCCCATGGGTCCTTGCCCACGCCGAGCTGCTCGGCGTCCAGCACCACCTCGCGGGTGACGTCGCGGATGGTCAGGTTGCCCGTCACCTTCAGCCCATTGCCAGAGCCCTTCTCCACCTTGGTGCTCTTGAACGTGATGCTGGGGAACTTCTCCACGTCGAAGAAGTCCGGCGAGCGCAGGTGGTTGTCACGCTGCTCGACGCCGCTGTCGATGCTGCCCGTCTCGATGGTGACGGCGACGGAGGACTTCGTGACGTCCTGCTCGTCCAGGGAGACCGCGCCGCTGTACTTGCGGAAGCTGCCGCGAACCTTCGCGATGACCATGTGGCGGACGGAGAAGTGGATGCCGGAGTGGGTGGTATCGATGTTCCAGGTCGTGGTGGCCATGAGGTGCCTTCCTTTTGGTGTGAAGCGGTGTGTTCGACGAGGAGGAAGGTAGCGGTGGCCCCCTGTCTTGATTAGATGGGCCAGACTGGAAGAACTGTTCCACCCACGGAACAAACGCCTCGGGAAGGAAGGGCGATGGACCTCAACGAACTCCTCATCTTCGCGCGCGTGGTGCAGGCAGGCAGCTTCACCGCGGCGGCCAAGGGACTGCGGATGCCCAAGTCCACGGTGAGCCGGAAGGTGTCGGAGTTGGAGACGCGCGTGGGCGCGCAGCTCCTTCAGCGCACCACCCGCAAGCTGCGCCTCACCGAAGTGGGCCGGACGTACTACGAGCACTGCGCGCGCATCGTCTCGGAGGCGGAGCAGGCCGAACAGGCGGTGACGCGGATGCAGGCGGCGCCCCACGGCCTGCTGCGCGTGACGACGCCGCTGACCTTCAGCTTCATCGGGCCGCTCATCTCCCGGTTCCTTCAGGCGTACCCGGAGGTGCAGCTCGAGCTGGTGTGCAGCGACCGCAACGTGGACCTGATGGCGGAGGGCTTCGACGTGGCGGTGCGCGCCGGGCGGTTGGCGGACTCCTCCCTCATGGCCCGGCGGCTGGGCAGCGTGGAGCGCGTCGTCATCGCCTCCCCCAGCTACCTCAAGGCGCGGGGGACGCCCAAGACCCCCAAGGACCTGGAGAAGCACGACTGCCTCCTCTTCGGCACCGGGCTGGAGAGCAACGTCTGGACGCTCATGTCCGGCAACCGCTCCGTGGACATCAAGGTGTCCGCGCGGCTGGTGGTGAATGAGCCCGACATGGTCTTCGCGGTGGCGCGGGCGGGCGCCGGCATCGCCCTGCTGCCCAACCTCCACTTCTCCTCGGAGCTGACCGCCGGGCGCCTGCAACGCATCCTGCCGGACTGGCACTCGACGGAGACGCCCGTGCACGCCGTCTACCCGAGCACGCGCCACCACTCCCCCAAGGTGATGGCCTTCGTGGAGTGCCTGCGCGAGCACTGGCCCAAGCTCGGCTGACAGAGCGGTTGTTCCACCTGTGGAACGATGCTTCCCATTGTCCACGCCTAGTTCTGGAGGGCCCTCACGCACATCATGACTCTCGAAACAGCGGCCGCCATCCAGGCGCTGCCGCGGAAAGGAACGTCATGATTGCCATTCGTCCTTCGGAAGCTCGCGGTCACGCCAACCACGGCTGGCTGGACTCCCACCACACCTTCTCCTTCGCCGGTTACTACGACCCGGACTTCATGGGCTTCCGTGCCCTGCGCGTCATCAACGAGGACCGCGTCGCGCCGAACGAGGGCTTTGGCACCCACCCGCACCGGGACATGGAAATCATCACCTACCCGCTCAGCGGCGCCATTGCCCACCGGGACAGCACGGGCGGCGAGGGCCTGCTGCGCGCCGGTGAAATCCAGCGGATGACGGCTGGCACCGGGGTGCTGCACAGCGAGATGAACGGCGCGGATGAGAACCTCCACTTCCTGCAGATCTGGATCATCCCGGACCGCAAGGGTCTGACGCCTGGCTACGAGCAGAAGACCTTCCCGGAGTCCGAGCGCCAGGGCCGCTGGCGGGTGGTGGCCAGCCCGGACGCCCGCGACGGCAGCCTCACGGTGCACCAGGACGTGGTGCTTCACGCCACGCTGCTGGGCAAGGGCGAGCAGGCGACGTACACGCTGGCTCCGGGCCGCCACGCCTGGCTGCAGGTGGCGCGCGGCAAGGGCACGCTCAACGGCGTGGAGCTGAAGGCCGGAGACGGCGTCGCGGTGGCGGACGAGTCGCAGCTCGTCCTCTCCGCCACGGAGCCGATGGAAGCGCTGCTGTTCGACCTGGCCTGAGGCCACTTCGCTGAACGAAAGAGAGAGCACGACATGAGCCGGGACGACTTGAACGCGGAGCAGCTTCCCCCTTCGATGGAAACACTCATCGTCGCGCCCTCTCGCGACCTGGGCGACGGGTTCGAGGTGCGGCGTGCGCTGCCCTCGGCCCGCCGCCGGATGGTGGGGCCCTTCATCTTTCTGGACCAGATGGGCCCCGCCGGCTTCCAGCCGGGCCATGGCCTGGATGTGCGGCCCCATCCGCACATCGGGCTGGCCACCGTCACCTACCTCTTCGACGGCGAGGTCATGCACCGGGACAGCCTGGGCACCGTGCAGCCCATCCGCCCCGGCGCGGTGAACTGGATGACGGCGGGCAACGGCATCGTCCACTCGGAGCGCACCGGCCCCGGCCCTCGCGCCGCGGGCAGCAAGCTCTTTGGCATGCAGGCGTGGGTGGCGCTGCCCAAGCGTCACGAGGAGACGGCCCCGGCCTTCGTCCACCACCCCGAGGACACCATGCCCTTCCACGAGGGTGAGGGCGCGCGGATGCGCGTCATCACCGGCACCGTGCACGGCCAGCGCTCGCCGGTGCAGACGCTGTCGGACATGTTCTACGCGGACGTGGAGCTGGCGGCCGGCGCGCGCTTCGTGGTGCCAGCCGAGCACGAGGAGCGGGCCATGTACCTGGTCCAGGGCGCCGTGGAGGTGGACGGCATGGCCTTCCAGCCGGGCGAGCTGCTCGTCTTCAAGCCCGGCAAGGCCGTCACGCTCCACGCCACCGCGGCGGCGCGGCTGCTGGTGCTCGGCGGAGAGAGCATGGACGGGCCGCGCTACATCTTCTGGAACTTCGTCTCCAGTTCGAAGGAGCGGCTGGAGCAGGCGAAGGAAGACTGGAAGGCCCAGCGCTTCGCCGCCGTCCCGGAGGAGACGGAGTTCATCCCCCTGCCCGAGGCGCCCCTCCCGGTGCGCTACCCGTAGTCACGCCGGCTTCTCCCGAAGCCCGCAAAGCAGAAGGCCCTTCCCAGCAGCGTGGGAAGGGCCTTCTTCATTTCAGTTCAACCGCTTGAAGACGGTGCGGCTCAGGCCTTCTTCGGCTCCATCGCCGGCAGGCCCTCGAGCGCGTCGAGGATCTTCCGCTTGTCCTTCTTCTCCGTCGCCTTCGGGGGCGCATTCACACGCGGGGGCGGACGCTCGCGGGTGAGCTGGCCACCCTGGAGGAGGATGTTCACGTCCTCTGCGTCCAGCGTCTCGTACTCCACCAGCGCGTCAGTCACGCGGCGCAGGGCCTCGATGTTCTCCGTCAGCAGCGTCTTGCCGCGCTCGTAGCAACCCACGACGATGCTGCGGACCTCGGCGTCAATCTGGCGCGCGGTGTCCTCGGAGTAGTCCTTGGACGAGTTGAAGTCGCGGCCCAGGAACACCTCACCGTCGCTCTTGCCGAACGCCAGCGGGCCCATCTTCTCGCTCATGCCCCAGCGGCACACCATGGCGCGGGCCGTCTCGGTGGCGCGCTCGATGTCGTTGGCGGCGCCGCTGCTCATCTCGTTGAACATGAGCTCTTCGGCGATGCGGCCGCCCATGGCCATGGAGATCTGGTCGAGCATCTGCTTCTTGTAGCCGTTGACCTTGTCCTCGGTGGGCAGGCTCCAGGTGACGCCCAGGGCCTGACCGCGCGGGATGATGGTGACCTTGTGGAGGGGGTCGCAGCCCGGCAGCAGCTTGGCCAGCAGCGCATGGCCCGCCTCGTGGGTGGCGGTGTTCCGCTTCTCCTTCTCGGTCATGATCATGGAGCGCCGCTCGGGGCCCATGAACACCTTGTCCTTGGCGGCCTCGAAGTCGCTCAGGTCCACGCGCTCCTTGTTCTGCCGCGCGGCCATCAGCGCCGACTCGTTGACGAGGTTCTCCAGGTCCGCGCCCGTCATGCCCGGCGTACCGCGAGCGATGACTTCCAGGTCCACTTCCGGCGCCAGCGGCACGCGGCGGGTGTGCACCTTCAGCACGCCCAGGCGGCCCTTCAGGTCGGGACGCGGCACCACGATGCGGCGGTCGAAGCGGCCGGGACGCTGCAGCGCGGGGTCCAGCACGTCCGGACGGTTGGTGGCGGCAATCAGGATGACGCCGTCGTTGGACTCGAAGCCGTCCATCTCCACGAGGAGCTGGTTGAGCGTCTGCTCGCGCTCGTCGTGTCCACCGCCCAGGCCCGCGCCACGGTGGCGGCCCACGGCGTCGATTTCGTCGATGAAGATGATGCAGGGGGCGTTCTTCTTGCCCTGCTCGAACAGGTCACGGACGCGGCTGGCGCCAACGCCCACGAACATCTCCACGAAGTCCGAGCCGGAGATGGAGAAGAACGGCACGCCGGCCTCGCCGGCCACCGCGCGGGCGAGCAGCGTCTTGCCCGTTCCCGGCGAGCCCATCATCAGCACGCCCTTGGGAATGCGGCCGCCCAGCTTGGTGAACTTCTTCGGGTCCTTCAGGAAGGCGACGATCTCCTCCAGCTCTTCCTTGCACTCGTCGGCGCCGGCCACGTCCGCGAAGGTGACCTTGTTGTGGCTCTCGCTGAGGAGCTTGGCCTTCGACTTGCCGAAGGTCATGGCCTTGCCGCTGCCCCCCTGCAGTTGGCGCATGAAGAAGATGAAGAACAGGAACAGGAAGACGACCGGCATCCACTGACCGAGGATGGTCAGCCAGAGGCTGTTCTGCTCCTCCCGCTCGTACTTCACGTCCACGCCGTTGATGCGGAGCTGGTTCAGCATGGCCGCATCCGGCGCCGGCCCCGTCGTCCGGAACTTCTCGGACGTGTCGGTGAACTTGCCGGAATAGGTGTTGCCCTTGACGGCAACCTCCTTGACCTTCTTCTCCTCCACCTTCGTCAGCAACTGGGTGAAGGACGGTTCCTGGACCTGGTCGTTGCCCTGGGAGAAGAAATTGTAGAAGGCGACGAAGAGGACGATCAGGATGACCCAGAGCCCGATGGTCTTGTAAGTCGAACGCACGTGTCAGCTGCCCTTTCGGAACTCGGCGGGATGAGGGCCGCGCTGGGAATATCCCCAGCTTTATCCATCACTTGGCCGACACCAGGCGAGCTACCCAGCGGCGGACCGTATCAGCAACAGCAAAAAGCCCTCAACTATTTAGGGGGCCGCGCCCATCCCCCGAACTGCGACTCTGCCACTCTATAACGCCGCGGTCCGCTGAATGCTCGAACCGGGGGGAACCGCCCAGAGGTACTCCCTGACGGCCGCACGCGGAACCGCTGGTGGCCAGAGGCCCGGGAGCCACAACACCTGCCCCGCTGCGTCCGCCACCACCGGCCGCGTGGCCCGCGCTTCCACGGGCACCCGAAGATCAACCAACACGTCTTGAAGCCTGCGTTCTCCCCCGGAGGTGCGCACCCGGTCCCCCGGCCGGCGCGTCCGCACGGTCAGCGGCCAGCGCGTCTCATCCCCGAGCGCCAGCCCGAGCACGCCCTCAGGTGGAGGTGCGGACTCGACGGAAAAATTCCAGCCCGTGCCGGTGAGCGGCCCCCCCGCGCCCGCGCGCTCCAGGCGCAGCTCCGCGGACGGCCGCGCGGCGGAGGTCTGGCGCACGCAGCGCA
>JBKGHI010000529.1:0-1919 GCA_046520405.1 Myxococcus sp. 1LA | reverse complement strand
GTCACCGCTGCCGCGAAGAAGGCTCCTGCGCGCAAGGCGGGCGCTTCGGCCACGAAGAAGGCGCTCGGCCCGCAAGGCGGCACCGCTGCCGCGAAGTCGTCCTCGGCGGCGCAAGGTGAGCGCTGCGGCGGCGAAGAAGGCGCCGGCGCGCAAGGCAGGCGCTTCGGCGGCGAAGAAGTCATCCGTGAGCAAGGCCGCGGCGAAGAAGGCGCCGGCGCGCAAGTCGGCCGGCGGGAGGCGCTGAGTCCATGTCCGGTGGCGGTGCGCGCTACGAGCGCTACGAGCGGGAGCAGTTCGAGCCGGAGCAGTTCCTGCTCGACGTGCGCAAGGAGAAGATTGATCGCGTCGTCAGTCACCGGACGCGCAACTTCACGGTGGTCCTCGACCGGTTGGAGGACAGCTTCAACATGGCCGCGGTGCTGCGCACCTGCGAGTCCATGGGCGTGCAGGAAGTCCACATCGTCATCAACCCGGAGGCCCCCTTCGTTCCCAACTCGAGGGTGGCCCAGGGCTGCGACAAGTGGCTGGACGTGAAGCTGTACAAGACGTTCGCCGAGTGCCGCGAGCATCTGAAGTCCCGCGGCTTCTCGCTGTACGCCTCCGCCATCCAGGACGGCGCCACCAGCCTCTACACGCTGCGCTTCGACGGGAAGATGGCGCTCGTTTTCGGCAACGAGCGCTACGGCGTGAGCGAAGAGGTGCTGGCCGGCGTGGACGGCACGTTCTGGGTCCCCATGAAGGGCTTCAGCCAGAGCCTGAACATCTCCGCCGCCGCGTCCGCCTGCATCAGCCGGGCGATTGCCTGGCGGGACGAGCACCTGGGCCAGTCGGGAGACCTCTCACCCGAGGATGCCCAGGCCCTGCGCGAGCGCTTCTACGTGCTGGCCATCAAACAGAGGAAGCGCCTGTTCAAGAAGGCCCCGTGAATGCCGGAGCCCAGGCCCCGTCGGGATGGTTTAGATGGACGCTGCGGGCCCCCAGGCCCGTCTGGAGATGCACGCCATGTTCCTCGAAGCCCTGCTCGCCACGCTCCTGTCCGCTCCCGCCACCCCCGCCGCCGCGCCGGTGAAGCCCGCCCCGGCGGCGCAGACGGCACCCGCGCCCATGGCGCCCGCGGCCAGCGCCCCCGCGGCCCCTGCCGCCGCGAAGCCGAAGCCCATGACGCCGGAAGTGAAGTCCCTGGTGGACCGGATGCAGGCCTTCTACGAGAAGACCGGCGACTTCCGCGCGGGCTTCCGCCAGGACTACAAGTACAAGACCTTCCGCCGCACGCAGACGTCCGAGGGCACCGTCACGTACAAGAAGCCCGGCCTGATGCGCTGGGAGTACGAGAAGCCCTCGGCGCGCACCTTCGTGCTCGCGGGCAACAAGGTGTACGCGTATGACCCGGCGGCGCAGAGCCTCACCGTGGGCAGCGTGGACACCAGCCAGCTCTCCGCGTCGGTGACGTTCCTCTTCGGCCAGGGGAAGCTGGCGGACGAGTTCAACATCACCAAGGGCACCTGCAAGGACTGCAAGGGCACGCTGCTGGTGTTGGATCCGCTGAAGAACGAGCCGCGCTTCCGTCAGGTCCGCCTGGAGGTGGATCCGTCCACGGCCCAGGTGCTCAAGAGCACGGTGGTGGATCCGGACGGCAGTGAGAACGCCATCTCCTTCCTCAACCTGAAGACGAACGTGGGCATCGACGCGGACAGCTTCAAGCTGGACGTGCCGGACGACACCCGCGTGGACGACTTCACCAAGGCGAAGAAGCAGTAACCTGCGGGACGTGCGTCGCGCGTTCCTGCTGATGGGGTTGATGGGGCTGGCCGGTTCCGGGTGCCACCGGGAGCCGGCCGCCAGCGCCGAGCGGCCGCAGGGCTTTCACGGCCAGACGCTGCCGCTGCTGGCCTCGCCCGCGCTGCGCCTCACCGTGGCGG
>JBKGHI010000528.1:0-1944 GCA_046520405.1 Myxococcus sp. 1LA | reverse complement strand
CAGCCGCGCGGCGCCACCGGGCTCCCGCTCCAGCCGGGCCCGCGCGGCGGCGAGCGCCTCTGTCGGCAGCTCGCCCAGGATGATTCGCTCCAGAAGCCAGTCAGGGGTGCCAGGGGCCATGCGCAGTGCGTCTCCAGCGCGGCGAAAAGCCCTTGGTCCCGTGTCCTGCCGCCTCCGGCCTCGCGCGACTCATGGAACACCGGCCCCTCGAAAATCTGTCACTCCCCCAGGCCTACAGGGTGAGGACCATCAACTCCTTGTCGAGGAACGAGTCCCCGACCTTCATCGCGTTCGGCTCCACCCCGTAGGTCCGGAACCCCAGCGAGCGGTACAGCGCGTGCGCGGGCGCGTTCCCCACCGCGACGCCGAGCAGCAGGCTCTTGAGGCCGCCCATCCGCCGCGCCTCGTCGATGAGGGCGGACAGCAGCCGCCGGCCCACGCCCCGCGAGCGGAACTCCGGCGCCACGTACATGCCCCACACCATCGCCTTGTGGGCCAGCTTGGCCCGGGACTCACGCTTCAGTCCCAGCATGCCCACGAGCCGCCCCGCGTCAAAGGCGCCGAGGGCCCACTGGCCCTCCCCCACCAGCCAGCCGCGCACGGCCTCCGGCGTCAGCTTCGCGTCCTCCTCGAACGAGGCCCCGAAGGACTCCGGGCTGACCTGGAGCCCCTGCAGCCGCAGCGCCTTGAACGTCTCCACGTCCTCCGCCCCCAGCCGCCGGATGGTGGGCTGCGAAGGCCCGGCGCCACGGCCCTCCGCCTCCAGGAGCGCGGTGTAGCCCGCGACGAAGTCCGGGTAGCGGGGCGCCCAGCCCAGCGACTTCAGGCGCGCGTTGGAGATGGCGCGGTCGCCGCGCACCGTCTCGTTGAGCTGCTCCAGGGGAATGCGGGGCGGCATCGGCACGCCCAGGCGCTCACAGAGCCAGGCCACCGGCGCATCGGTGGGCGCGGCGCGATCATCCGCGACGCAGAACAGGGCGCCGGGCTCGCCGCGCGCCAGCACCGTCCGGATGGCCTCCACCAGGTCATCCACGTAGATGCGGGAGATGCGTCCGCCGCCCCCTTCGGGCAGCCGCAGCGCCCCCGCGAGCAGGCGCGTGTGGATGCCGCGCCCGGGCCCGTAGATGCCGGCGATGCGCATCACCATGGCGCCCAGCGGCAGGTAGCGCGACTCCGCCTCGACGCGCTCGCGCGACGACGGCGTGGACAGCTCCACCGGCGTGTCCTCGTCCACGTGGCCCCGCGCGCGGCCATAGACGCCCGTGGAGGACAGGTAGACGAGCCGCGCCGGCGCCTGCGCGGCCAGCGCCGAGGCGATGCGAGGATCCAAGCCCGCATCCGGAGGCACCGAGACGACGACGTGCGCCCCCGCCGTCCGCGTCAGCGCGTCTTCCAGCGAGGTGACGCGGGCGCCGGCCTGCTCCAGTTCGGCACGCCGCGCGGCGTCACGCGTGGCCGCCAGCACGTCGCGTCCGGTGCGGGCTTCCGCCACCGCGAGCCGCGTGAGCGTGTAACCAGACCCCAGGAGGACAAGAGGAGGCGTCATGTCCCCGCGATAGCGAGACCGCGGGGACAGTGCAAGCGACGGTTACAACACGCCTACAGCTCCGCGCTCGCGCGCGGGTCGATGATGCCGCACTCCTTGATTTTGTAGAGGAGCGCCTTGTAGCTGATGCGCAGCTTGGTGGCCGCGCGCCGCTTGTTCCACGCGGTGCGCTGGAGCATGGCCAGAATCGCCTCGCGCTCGGCCAGCATCGCCGCCCGTTTGCCAATGTCCTTCAGCGACAGCTCCCCGGTGGGCGCGGGCGGAGGCGGAGGCTGCGGCACGTCGAAGGGATTGACGTAGCGCGGCGCGGGCACCACCGCGTTCACGGGCTCCATCACCATGGGCGCGTGCGCGGGCGGCGCCAGCGGCGCGACGGACGCCAGCCCGAAGGCGGCCCC
>JBKGHI010000527.1:0-1965 GCA_046520405.1 Myxococcus sp. 1LA | reverse complement strand
ACGAAGCCCACCGCGCCCAGCAGCAGCCACAAGGTGCCGCGCACCTTGCCCACCACCGTGTCCTCCAGCGAGGTGATGCCGATGGTGCGCTGCGACTGCGCGTACTTGGGATGCGTCTCCGCCAGCGCCAGCGACACGCGCGCCAGGTCCTTCCGCGCCGCCTCCAGCGTCACCCCGGGCTTCAGCCGCGCGAGCACCTCCAGGAAGCGCGTCTCCCGCTTCTCCTCGGAGGCCAGCTCCGGCGAGGGCGCGAAGGGCCGATAGAGGTCCGAGCCCGCCGGGAACACCACGCCCCGGGGCAGCACGCCCACCACCGTGTAGGGCTCCCCGTCCAGTTGGAGCGTGCGTCCGAGCACGCCCGGGTCCTCGGAGAAGTGTGCCCGCCACATTGCATGCGAGAGAACCACCACCCGGTGCTGCCCGGGGAGTTCCTCGTCCTCGGTGAAGCCTCGGCCCAGCGCGGGCGTCACGCCCAGGGTCGGCAGGAAGGACGCGGTGGCCTCCACGACGCTGAGGTGCTGCGGCGTGTCCAGGCCGGTGAGCGTCATGTCCCCGTCCGTGAAGGCCGCCACCGACGTGAAGACGCGGGGCAGCTCGCGGTACTCCCGGTACTCGACCACCGATGAGGTGAGGCCCTTGCGTCCCGCCTTCGCGAAGTCGTTCGACAGGTCCACCAACCGGTCCGGCTCGGCGAGCGGTGGCGGCGTGAGGAGCACCCCGTTCACCACGCTGAAGACGGCGCTGTTGGCGCCGATGCCCAGCGCCAACGCCAGCACCGCGACCAGCGCGAAGCCGGGGCTCTGGCGCAGCGAGCGCAGCGCGTAGCGGACATCCTGGCGTAGGGAATCCATGGAGGCTCCTGGCGGCCGCTCAGCGGCGCTGCTCGTCCTGGACGATGCGGCCGTCGAAGAGGCTCACCGTGCGCGTGGCCACGCGCGCGTGCGCCGGGTCGTGCGTCACCATGCAGATGGTGGCGCCGCCCTTGTGGAGCTCGGTGAGGAGCTGCATCACCGCCTCGCCGTTCTTCGAGTCGAGGTTACCGGTGGGCTCGTCCGCCAGGAGGATGAGCGGGTCCCCCGCCACCGCGCGCGCCACCGCCACGCGCTGCTGCTGTCCGCCGGAGAGCTGCCCCGGCATGTGCCGCGCGCGGTGCGCCATGCCCACCTTCTCCAGCGCGCGCTCCACCCGCTGCTTGCGCTCGGCGGCGGGCATGCCCCGGTACGTCAGCGGCAGCTCCACGTTCTCGAACACCGTCAGGTCGCCGATGAGGTTGAAGCTCTGGAAGATGAAGCCGATGTGCCGGTTGCGCACCAGCGCCCGGTCCGCCGCGGACAGGTCCAACACGCTGCGCCCGTCCAGCAGGTAGGCCCCGCGCGTCGCCGTGTCCAGCAGCCCCAGCACCGCCAGCAAGGTGGATTTGCCCGAGCCGGACGGCCCGACAATCGCCACCCACTCCCCCTTGCGCACGTTGAGGTGGATGTTGGAGAGCGCGTGCGTCTCCACGTCCTCGGTCTCGAAGACCTTGGTCAGCCCGTCCAGGTGGATGAGCGCCTTGCCGGGCTCCGCGCCCTCCTGCACCGCCGCGCCTTCGGCGGAAGCGTCTGTCTTCGTCTCGTTCGTCATCATGGCTGACTCACCCGCTCCACCGCGTTCCCCGCGGCCCAGTCTGAAAACATTCGTGGCTACTCCGCGCGCAACGCGATGATGGGGTCCACGCGCGTGGCCCGGCGCGCGGGCAGCCAGGCCGCCAGCACGGCCACCGTGCCCAGCAGCAGCGCCACCCCCGCGAAGGTCCACACGTCGTACGCCGCCACGCCGTAGAGCATTGCGTCCAACAGCCGCGCCAGCCCCAGTGACAGGCCCAGGCCCAGCAGCACGCCCAGCGCCGTGAGCCGCAGCCCCTGGCTGAGCACCAGCGCCAGCACGCTGGTGCGCGAGGCCCCCAGCGCCATGCGGATGCCCATC
>JBKGHI010000526.1:0-1993 GCA_046520405.1 Myxococcus sp. 1LA | reverse complement strand
CCGCCGCCTGGGGCGCGCGGCCTGAGGCTCCACGGCGCTGCCGGGGCTCCGGGTGGACCCCCGCGCCCAACATCACCCAGCGCCGCTCGGCGCCGGGGCGGTGCAGCATCTTGTTCAGCAGGAACTGAAGCGAGTCCACCACCTGACTGCGCCGTCCCACCTCCACGCCGGGAGGCGGCGCGGGCTCGAAGTGGAGCGCCACGGACAGGCTGCCATCGGCGGCATCCTTCATGTCCAGGCGCGCCGGGAAGCCCATCAGCCCGAGGATGTCACCAAGGAGCTTCTCCACGCGGCCCCGGAGCTCCTCGGACGAAGCGCCCGAGGCCGGCGTGGACGGCGTCTGCTGGGGAACCTGCTCGCTCACTTGCGCCTGCCTCCCGCACCGGCCACCGCCGGCGTCCCACCGCCCGTCTGGGGCTTGTTCCGGTCCAGCCACTTCCGCAGGCCGTACTGCTGCGCGATGGAGAGGATGTTGTTCGTGAAGATGTAGAGCGACAGGCCGGCCGGGTACTGGAGCAGCGTCAGCGTGAAGATGATGGGCAGGAACCAGGTCATGATTTTGGCCTGGGTCGCATCCATCATCTGCGGCTGCATCTTCTGGGTGATGACCATGGACACACCCAACGCCAGCGGCAACAGGTACGTGGGGTCCTTGTAGGTCAGGTCACGCCAGATGGGCCCGATGAAGGGCTCGCCGTAGATGTCGAAGCTGTTTCGCAGCGCGGTGAACAGGGCAATCCACACCGGCATCTGGATGAGGAGGGGGAGACACCCGCCCAGCGGGTTCACCTTGGCCTCCTGGTACAGCTTCATGATTTCGAGGTTCTGCTGCTCGCGGTTGTCCGCGTGCTTCTTGCGGATCTCCTCCATGCGCGGCTGGAGCTTCTTCACCTCTTCCATGCTGACCATGGAGCGGTAGGTGAGGGGCAGCAGCACCAGCTTCACCACCACCGTGAGCAGGATGATGGCCACGCCCCAGTTGCCGGTGAGGCCGTGGAAGAACTTCATGACCGCGAGGAGAATCTTGCAGATGACGGCCCAGATGCCGAAGTCCACCGTCTCCGCCAGGGGCGGGTGGAACGTCGCATCCGTCAGGCCGGCGGACGTGCGCAGCGAGGCGCCAGGCACCAGCGCCAGCAGGTCCGGATCCTTCGGGCCGAAGTAGCCGCCGAAGCGCAGCGTCACCGTCTCGCCCGGAGCGGCGGAAATCGGGAAGGACGCCGTCACCTTGCGCAGGGTCGGCGTGGCCTCGAAGGAGCACGAGCCGGGGCGCGGGCCCTCCAGCGGGTAGAGCGCGGACAGGAAGTACTGCTGGTCGATGCCGAAGAACTGAATCTGGCCGCGGGCGTCCTCGGCGTCCGGGGCGTCGTCGCCCGGGCTCATCTTCTGGAGCTCGTCACCCACCCAGCAAGCGGAGCGGCTCAGGTTGCCCACGCCGCCGAAGAAGGACGGCGCGTGCTCGAAGTTCGGGTCGATGGCGCGGTTGTGGTGCACCTGCAGCTCGCCGCTCTGCGGCTGGCCGGAGGTGTTGCGCACCTGGAGGGTGTAGGACAGCTCGAAGCCGTCCTTGGGCCACTTGACGGTCTTGACGACCTCCCAGGGGCCCCGGCGACCGGTGAAGGTGACGCCGTCCGCGTTGCCGGGGGCGCCTTCATCCAGGGCGTAGTTCAGGTCCGCGGGCAGCGGGCTGGCGCCAGTGATGGACACCGCCAGCGGCAGCGGCTGGCCTGGGGTGGGGCGCGCCAGGTCCATCTGCGGCGCGGGGGGAATCTCCTTGCCGAACAGCTTCTGGAAGCCCTGGGCGACGGTGAGCTCCTGCTGCTCCCGCATCTTCGCGCCCTTGAGCACGGCGGCGGTGAGGCCGGCGCCCTCGGAGGAGAAGGTATAGACGGACTCGTCGCGGAGCAGCTCCACCTTGCGCGCCGGAGGCGGCGGGGCCTCCGCGGTGGTGCCCGTCTCGGTGCCGCCCTCGGGCGGCTGCAGGGCGGGCTGG
>JBKGHI010000525.1:0-2003 GCA_046520405.1 Myxococcus sp. 1LA | reverse complement strand
CGCGCACCTCGGGGTGAGGGCCGCGGCTTCTCGCCGCGTTCCGGAGCCGCGGGCGCGGGCCGCCCGGAGCGCCGGGAGTGGAAGCCTCGCACGGAGGAGGGCGGCGCCCCGCGTGGCCGGGGTGGTCCTCGCCGTGAGGGTGGCGAGGGCGGACGCCCCGCCAAGTCCACCTGGACGCCGACCGACGAAAGCGGGAATCCCCGTGAACGCGTGGTTCGGGCCGGGGCTCGCAAGGGTCCTCCCGCCGAGAAGTCCGGCGGCTTCCAGGACTGGGGCAAGAAGAAGGAGCGGGCGAGCGCGCCGCGCTGGAGCAACGACCGGCCTCGCGGCGGCGCGGGGCGGCCGCCTCCCCGGGGGCCTCGCCGTCCGCGTTGAGACATGACGCGGGGGATTGGGCGGGAATCGAGGGGGATTGATATAACCGCCGCCGATGCGAACCGGCGCGCGCCCCCTCATTCTCGCTCTTGCCCTGCTCCTCGGCTGTAACGGCAGCAGGGATCAGCTTCTCGCCGACCTCCAGAGTCCTCGTCCGGAGGTCCGCGCTCTCGCGGTGAAGAAGCTGGCCGGGCAGGGCAACCCGGATGACCTGGTCCTCTTCACTCGCGCGGCGAAGGACTTCGCCGCCATCGTCCGGGCCGAGGCCGCCGTGGCCCTGGGTGAGAGCCAGGATGCCCGCGTCGTGGACCTCCTGGGCGAGCTGCTCGAGGACGCCGACGAAGAGGTCCAGGGCCGCGCCGCCATGGCGCTGTCCAAGGTGAACAACGAGAAGGCCAAGGCGTACCTCACGCTCCAGTACGGACGGCGAGGCCGGGCCACGCGGCAGATCATCGTCCAGGCGCTGAAGAACGCCAACGTCCCCGGCGCCATGGCGGAGGTGGTCTCCGCCGAGGCCCGCTCCCAGTGGGATCGCAACCAGCTCGCGCTGACCGAAGGCGCGCTGCCCGAGCGCGTGGGCGCCGCCGAGGAGCTGGGCAAGAGCGGCCGTCCCGATGCCGTCAACCGGCTGCTGCCCATGGTGCGCGACAGCCAGGTCATCCTCGCCGCCGCCGCCGTGCGCGGACTGGGCGACGCAGGGGACAAGCGCGCGGTGGGGCCCATCGCGTTGCTCTTGGAGGAGAACTTCCCCGAGCTGCGCGAGTCCGCCATCCACGCCCTGATGAAGCTCCAGGACCCGGTGGCCACGCAGCGGCTCCAACTGGTGGCGGTGGAGAAGAGCGCCGTCAGCCCGCTGGCCATCGACGCCATCGTGTCCTTCCCGAGGACGCCGCAGACGGACGCGTCGCTGTGCGCCATCGTGCTGGAGGGCGCGCCAGCGGAGGCGCTCGTCGCCGGCCGGACCATGCGCGCGCGTGGCGGTTGTCCGGTGGACGCCATTGGCGAGCGGCTGGCGCGGCCGGCCACCGCGGCCAGTGGCCTCCAGGCCGTCGCGGGCCTGGGCCCCACGGCGCTGCCGCTGCTCGGCAAGGTGGTGCCGTGGCTGAGCCATCCGGATGCCTCGCTGCGCCTGCTCGCGGTGGAGGCGGTGGCGGAGCTGGGCGATGCGTCCGTGGTGCCCGCCGTGCAGAAGCTCTACGAACAAGAGGTGAAGGGCCTGGAGGCGCTGCGCGCCGACTGGGTGACCCAGGCGCTGCCCGAGAAGTACGGCGTGGGCTTCGACCCTTCGACCATGCCGCCGGCCGCGACGATGCCCGGCATGAAGGATGAACGGCCCTCGCGGCACGCGGAGCTGCTCGGACGCGTGAAGGAGCTCAACGCCGCCCGGGTGCGGGAGAGCGGCCGGGACGTGGTGCGGCATCGCGTACCCACCGAGCTCTACGACGACGTGGCGGCGGACCGGCTGGTGCCCCTGGCGACGCTGCTGCGGGCGCTGGGGGCGTTGAAGGCGCCCGGCGCCCTGGAGCTGCTCACGGGCTACACCCAGGATTCCAGCGCCGCGTTGCGCGTGGCCGCCCTGGTGGGGCTGGCGCGGCTGGGGCCCGAGGGCGTGGCGGTGGCCAAGGCCG
>JBKGHI010000524.1:0-2009 GCA_046520405.1 Myxococcus sp. 1LA | reverse complement strand
CCACGCCCGTGGCGCGGCCATCGGACAGCACCAGCACGCGGCCGGTGCGCTCGTCGGGGATGAGGGCACCCGCGGCATCCAGCGCGGCGGACAGGTCGGACGCCTCCGCGTCCACCGGGCGCGTGAAGCCGCCGAAGCCTCCTCGGTTGGACAGGGGCTGTTCGACGCGCGCTTCCCGCCCGAAGGTGACGACGCCCACGCGGTCGCCGGGGCGGCGCTGCGACTCCAGCAGGGTGATGAGCTCCTGGGCCGTGCGGTCCACGTCGCGCGGCATGGACGCGGAGCGGTCCACCACCACGACGACGTCACTGCCCGCGTCGGCCAGCCGCAGCTCGGGGCCGGAGAGCGCGCCGACGACGAGCACCAACAGCGCGGCACGCAGCCACATGGGCGGGCCCGGACGCCGGCCATACTTCCAGAGGAAGAGGCCCAGCGGCAGCAACAGCACCCACGCCTGTGGGAGGGAGAAGCTCATTCGCGACTCCAGCGCGCGGCAACAGGTCCTCTCGCGGTCAGCGTCTTCACGCCACGCACGCCATTACTCTCCTTCCGCGAGGATGCGCCCCTTCCCGTCGATGGCGTAGACAACACCGCCGTCAAGCAGGACGAGCCCTGGGCCACAAGCGCTCAGGTTGGGAGAGAACGTCACATAGAACAGGTCATCATTCGCCTGAACCACACGAGCGTCGATGTAGCGCCAATCCGCAAGGCACTTCTCCTCCAGGTGTTTCTGCTTCCCTGGCGTAACCCAGGGGGGACGGAAGTCGTCCATGGCCACCTTCAGGGCCGCCATCATGGGCCCGGTGAGCGCCACGCCTCCTCCAATCTGGCTCGGAATCTTCACCGCTTCGTTCGCGGGAGCTCGCACGGGCTTGTCGAACCGGTAGATGCCCAACGCGGAACAACCACAGAGACTCAGGAGCGGGACCCAGGCAAACGACCGTCGCATGGAGACTCCCCCATCGTGACAGAACCTCATGGCAGCCACCCGCCCCCTGCCGTCTCGATGGCGCAACCCCCACTGCTTCGCGTCCACGAAACGCTCATGTCGGCCCTCCATCACGGGAAGCCGCCGGCGTCTCGCGCCGCGTGAGATAGAAGTCCGCCACCAACGCGACGAGCAGCAGCACCAGCGGCCACCGGGCCCGTTCCGGCCCATTCCCCGTCGTGTCGTCTTCCCCCGCTTCGCGCGCGGGCACGTCCGCGCGTCCCCGTCCGCGCAGGTCCGACTCACGGGCGTCCAGGGCCAGCACCTGCGCCGTGTCGACCACGTCCCCATCACGCTCCAGCGCATACGACCCGGGCCCGGTGGGCGGCGACAGATTCACCTCCCCCGCGCCAAACACCGGCCGGCTGCCACCCGGACCCACGAGCGCGTATCGCGCGCCCGCGAGCGTCACCACCGGCAACGGCTCCCCCAACATCAACTGCCGCCGAGGGAATCCCTCCCGCGTCCGCCGTGCCTCGCGCACCAGGTTGCTCAGCAGCACCGGCCACGCCGACACCCGCTGCACGTTCGAACGCGACAGGTCCACGTTGAGGTGCACCCGCCCATCCTCCTCCTCGGACACCAGCACCGCGTCCCCCGCGCTCACCAGCGGCTTTCCCGGCGGATTGTCCCCCGCGGTCCACCGCACACCCGCGAGCTGCACATCGTCCAACAGCGGGTGCCCCTTCTCCGAGAAGAACGGCCCCACGAACGTGCGAGGCGCGCCGCCCGCGCCCACCGTCACCCGCGCATCCGTCCCCGGCGGCCCAGCAGCAACGCCGCCTCCGCCGTGGCCCCCTCCGCGCCACGCGCCACGTCCGGCGACACCGCGAGGAACCGCTCCACCGCAGCCCGCTCGGGAGCCCCCAGCCCCTGCGCCAGCGCCACCCGCGATGGGCCGCACGGGCGCGGGAGGCAGCCGCACCCGGCCGTCCTCCAGCAACGCATCGTCCGGAAGCGACACCTCCACATCACCCGCGCCTTGGAACGTGAGCCGGACCGTCGCGGTGCCCTCGCCCGG
>JBKGHI010000523.1:0-2062 GCA_046520405.1 Myxococcus sp. 1LA | reverse complement strand
TCCAGGCAGTTGCAGCCTCCACGGACAGCCCAGCGTTTCGCCGGCGCGCGCGGTTTCGCGCGCCAGGAAACGCCGGCGGAGGCGCGGCCCCAAGTACATGGCGAAATCCGCTTCGAGCTGCGCGCGCACCGGAGCCAGGCCCCGGGCCGCTCTCCACTCTCCGGGATACGCCTCGGCCGCAGTCAGCGCCGGGGCCCAGCGCCACACCAGGCCCGGCTCCAGCTCCTCCCGCATGTCGCCCAGCCACTCCCCACCGATGCCGTAGACCTTTCGCAGCGCGCGGCGCGGTGGTCCTCCCTCCACCTGGACGTGCCGGCGCCAGCAGCGCTCGGTTTCGCCGTCCAGGTAGTCACCTGGCCGGAGTGGTGGGCCATAGCCCCGGCCCGGTGTCTTGGCACACCCCGGCGAAAAGGTGCCCGCCCCGGATAGCCCTGCGTGCGTTGCGCTGGGCGTTTGGAGCGCTCCAGACGGCCCAGGGACGCGCGAAACCCCGTCGGGGGGGGCAGAGGCAGGGCCGGGGGCTTTCGCCGCATCCTGGGCGTTTCTGCTGCGTATCCGGTCCTCCGTGGCCGCAGGCCACACCGCCCCCTTGCGCTGGTGCGAGCCCGCCGGGTTGTCCACAGCTCGGCCAACTCCGGAGTTAGACTCTCCGGGTTGGGCTCTGTCGTCTGGTGTCGGGTCAGTCGCGCTAGCGGCGAAACGCGCGGCGATTGCCTGGCGCACGCTGCGCAAGGCATCCAGGACATCGGCCAAAATCCCTGTCACCACGCGGCCGCGCTGGCCCCGTAGGCGCGCGTTTCGCCGTCCAAGGTCATCCACGGTGGTGCCGCGCCGGTCGCACCAGGCGGCCCCCTGGGGCGTCAAATAGAGGATGCCGTGGACGTTGATGCGCTTGCGCTCGATGCCATCGCGCGTAACCACCGTGGCCTTTCGCCGGTCGGGTGAGCGCTGGGCCGTGACGGCCGCAACTCGCCGCAGCGGCGCGTAGCGCAGCAGCAGGCCCCGGGCCTGGCCCTCCTGGAGCGCGTCACACACGGTGGACTTGTCGCGGCCCAGGACGGCCGCGAGCCACCGCAGCGGAACCTGGACGCCCAGGCCACACAGCTTTCGCCTGTCGCCCGGCTGGTAGCGCTGGCGCGGCGCGAGCCCCTGGAGGTAGCGCAGTAACGCCACCAGGGCCCCAAGGGTGGGCGAAACCCCGTCCGCCGCCTGCCATTGCTCCAGCTCGGCGCGGTGACGTTTCGCCAGGCCGCGCAACCGCGCCAGGGCCGGGGCGAAATCCTGCTCTACGGCGTAGGTGGTGCGGCTGCAAAGCTCCTCGGGATGCAGCCCCGTGGCGTGGCCGGCCTCGGAGTGCGCGCGGGCTTTCGCGAGGCGCGATGCCTTATCCTGGCGGGCCACCCGGGCCGTGTCCTCGGGCCCCCAGGTTGCGCCGGCCGGCGGCGCATCCATGGTGTACGCGGCCAACGCTCGCGCACCGGCGCCACGACGTTCCGCGAGCGTTGCCCGCCGTACGGGGCGGGGTGCCAGCAAGTCCAGTTGTGCAGCAGCTCCCCCGCCAGCAACAGCGGGGGAGGGGGAGGGGCGGAGCTTCACCAGGGCGTCCCCGCGCCAGGCACACTTATGAAGTTGAACTGGGCGCCGAATGACCGGACTTCGGACTCGGCCACGTCCCTCGGGTCCATCGTCGATACGAGGTCCGCTCGCGTCAGCGACAGCTTCCCCGTTTGAGATGCCTTCAGCAGTTGCGCGTTGAACTGCTCGCGGCTCTCGAACTCGGACGCCAGGACGCGCCAGACCCGGTTGATGAAAATCTTGTCACCAAGCCAGGCGTCCGGGTCAGTGACTGACCTTGCCGCATCAAGCACGCGCACTGCGAACGCATCGCCGGTAAGTGCGGCGCGCGGCGTTGCCTTGGGGGGCGCTGGCACCTGCTCTAGCCCCAGCTCCCTCTGACGGTCTCTTTCCCGTGCCCATGCGGCCTTCGCCGGGGCCTTCTTCGCCGGGGCCTTCTTCGCCGGGGCCTTCTTCGCCGTGGGCTTCTTCGCCGGGGCCTTCTTCG
>JBKGHI010000522.1:0-2081 GCA_046520405.1 Myxococcus sp. 1LA | reverse complement strand
GTCCGCCCCGCTCGCGATGCGCCGGCGCCTCGGCCGTCCACGCCTGGCGCCGGTGCGGCGCACCCGCCGTCGCGACACGGCTCAGCGGCGCCTCGCCCTCGAACTGGAGCGCTTCGAAGTCGATCTTCTTCGCCGTCACGTTCACGGACGTCAGCCGCACCTGCAGCTTCTGTCCTACCCGCACGCGGCGGCCATTCGCGTACACCAGGGAGTGCGTCAGCTTGTCCAGCTTCGCGCCGGGCCCCAGCGTCTCCGCCTTCACCAGGCCTTCGACGTGCACCTCGTCCAGTTCGACGAAGAAGCCGAAGTCGGTGATGGCCGCCACCGTGGCGGCGAACTCCTCGCCCACGCGGTCCTTCATCATCAGGCACGCGTAGAAGGACACCACCTCCCGCTCCACCTGCATCGCCGCGCGCTCGCGCTCGGAGCACTGCGCGGCCATGTCCTCGAGCTGGTCCTCCTCGCGCTCCAGCATCGACGGTGAAGGCTTGCGTCCCCGCCGGGCCCAGTGCGCCTTCAGCAACCGGTGCACCAGGAGGTCCGGGTAGCGACGGATGGGCGACGTGAAGTGCAGGTAGTGCTCGGCGGCCAGGCCGTAGTGGCCCACCTGCGACGCCGTGTAGACGGCCTGCATCATGGAGCGTAGCAGGAGCTGGTTCAGCGCCCGCTGCTCCGGGTGCCCCTGGAGCTGGCTGACGAAGGCATCCAGCTCCTTCGACGACACGCCGTCCTCGACGCGCATCTTGAAGCCGTAGGCCTCCGCCAGCGCCGCGAAGGTGGCCAGCTTCTCCGGGTCCGGTTCGCCGTGGAACCGGTACACCGTGGGCAGGCCCTCGTCCTGGAAGAACATGGCCACCGCCTCGTTGGCGGCGAGCATGCACTCCTCGATGAGCCGGTGGCTGTCCTTGCGTTCGCGCTTGTCCATGCGCTCGGGCAGGCCGTCCTCGCCCAGGACCACCTTGTGCTCGGGCAGGTCGAAGTCGATGGCGCCCCGCGCCTTGCGCATCTTCATCAGCGCGCGAGCCAGCGCCATCAGCCGCTCGAAGTGGGGCTTGAACGCGTTGCGGTGCGACACGTCCTTGCCGTCGAGGACGTCCTGCACCTCGTTGTACGTGCACCGCGCCGCGCTGCGCATCACCGCGGGGTACAAGGCATACGAGCTGCGGTGTCCGCGGCGGTCGAACGTCATGTCCGCCACCATGCACAGCCGGTCCTCGTCCGGGCGCAGGGAGCAGATGCCGTTGCTCAGCCGCTCCGGGAGCATGGGCAGCACGCGGTCCGGCAGGTACACGGACGTGGCCCGGCGCAGCGCCTCCGTATTGAGCGCGCTGCCCTCCCACACGTAGTGCGACACGTCCGCGATGGCCACGACCAGCCGCCACCCGTCCGGCCGATCCTCCACGTAGACGGCGTCGTCGAAGTCGCGGGCGTCCTCACCGTCGATGGTGATGAGCGGCATGGCGCGCAGGTCGCGCCGGTGCTCGCCGCGGGCCTCCTCGTCCGACACCCGCACCGCGTAACGGTCCGCCTCGCTCATGACGTCCGGCGGGAACTCATCGGAGAAGCCCTGGGAGTAGGCGACGCCCAGCACCTCGGCACCCGGCGTTCCAGGCTTGCCCAGGGAGCCGGCCACCTCACCATGCAGGCCCCGGTCCGGATCCAACATCTGGGCGCCGATGCCCAACTGGACCTTCACCAGGTCGCCCTCGCGCGCCATCTGCGTCAGCGGCACGCGGATGGGTCCCGGCAGGCTGGAGTCCGTGGGGTACACCACGGCGTAGCGGCCCTTCACCGCATAGGTGCCCACCGCCAGCTCGCGACGGCGCTGCACCACCCGGACGAGCCGGCCCTCCAGGCGCGGAGGCCTCCCGGAGACGGACACCACCACCCGGTCATTGTCGAGCGCGCGCTGCGCCTCGTGAGGCGGAAGGAAGACGTTGTCCCCCTCCCCGGTCAGCGGGTGCACGAAGCCGAAGCCATCGCGGTGGACGTGGAGGATGCCCTCCAGCAGGTCCTGCCCCTCGGCCTCGCTGAAGCGCCCCCGGCGGCCGGGCCACTCCGCCCGCTCCTGCCGGAAGCCA
>JBKGHI010000521.1:0-2098 GCA_046520405.1 Myxococcus sp. 1LA | reverse complement strand
GCCGCCTCGATGCGCCGGCCCGCTCCCCTCCCCTGTCCGCGGCCCCGGAAACGACGAAGCCCGGACCGCGCGGTGGTTCGCGCGACCCGGGCCGGGTACCTGTTTCGAAGCAAGCGCCGAGGTGTCCTCGGAGACTACCGGGCCTTCTTCACCTGGTCGGCCTGCTGCTTGAGGGTGCGAAGCGTCGCATGCGCGCGCTGGGTGGCTCGGCGCTTGAGGCCCGGGTCCAACTGGATGGCCTTGCTGAGGTCCGCGAGCGCCTCCGGCACATGGCCCCGGCGCAGGTGGACTTCTCCCCGGCCGACCAGCGCGTCCACATGGCCGTCGTTGAACTGGAGCGCCAGCCGGAAGGCGTCGAACGCTTCATCGAAGCGCTCCAACGTCATGAACGTCGCCCCGAGCTGCGCATGGAAGACGGCGTTGGTCGGAGCGGCCGCCGACAGGCCCTGGAAGATCTGCAGGGCCTGCTGCGAGCTGCCCGCCTGGAGGAGCTGGTAGGCCTTGTCCGCCCAGGCGTAGAGCTGCGTGTCGGAGAGCTTGAGGAACTGTCCCAGGGTGATTTCGCCGCGGATGACCGCCTCGGCGAGGGGTTCCGGGACGACGACCTTCTCTTGTTCACCCTTCGGGGTGGAGTCGCTCACGACAACCTCGAGGAGGGCCAGGCGGTCCCCCACCTGGCCCGGTGGAGTGCGTCCAGCGCTTTAGAACGACTGGGGACCGCGGAAGCGGACCATATCATTCAGCTTGGACAACTTCTCCAAGGTGCCGAACATGTCACTGACGGCCTTGAAGGACTGGGTCAGGCCGGACCGGTGCTGGTTCTTGTCGTAGGAGCCGAACAGGTCGTCCGTCTTGCTGAACGGGTTGAAGCCACCCGCCTTGGTGTTCTTCAGCTGCTCGAACACCTTGGTGAGGGAGTCGAACGTCTCGTTCAGCTTCTTCAGTTCCGGCTTGGCGCTGCTCATGTCCCAGGGCTGCGCCTTCAGCTGGGGCAGGTTGGTGTTCATGTCCCAGTTCTGGGCCACCTCACCCGCCGCGGGGGCATCCGCCGCCGCCGCGTAGTTGAACGCCGGGCCGTGGTTGTTGGTGATGATGGCGTCGCCGACCTTGTGGATTTCGCCGCCGTTCTCGTGGCCGACAATCTCCTTGCCGTGGAACATCCAGTCGGCCGCGTTCTGGCCCATCTGGAACACGTCCGCGGACTGGTTCGAGTGGAACCGGACGACCTCGTCCATGCCCTTGTTGGTGACCTGGCCGACCTTGCCCTTGCCCTTGTCGATGTCCGTCACGCGCACGTGGCTATCGCCGTAGACGATGTCCAGCTGCGCCGACACCGTCATGCCGTTGCCCCAGGGCGCGCAGGTGCAGTTGATGCGGGTGCCGTCGCCCAGGACGAAGGAGGTGTCGCGCTTGAAGTCGAACTTGCCGCCGTCGCTCTCGTCGACGTGCGGGTCACCCCAGATGCGGGTGTTGGCGCCGTCCGGGCCCGTGATCTTCCACTCGAACTGCCCCAACTGTTCGATGGTGTAGCCGCCCGGCGTGGTGACCTTGCCGCTGCCGCTGTCCACCTTCAGGGAGTTGGCCTCGCGCACCGCGTCCAGGGGGTTCGGACGCTCGGCCGGGAAGGCCGGGCTGGCGCCGGAGGTACCGGCCTGCTTCGAGGGAGCGGCGGACTGGGACATCTGATCCAGCGCCTTGCCGGCCACGCTCACCGCCTGGCCCGCCAGGTCAACCGCCTTCTCGACCAGATTCAGCGTCGACTCGATGAGCTGCGCGTTGCGCGCGATCGTCGAAGTGTTGACGTTGCTGCCCGGGCCCTGCGCCGTGGTGAGCTGCCGGTTACCGCCAACTCCGCCGATTCCGTTCGACATATTGGGTGCTCCCTAGGGAGGGGGAAATGTTCGATGCTGCTTCACCGTGATTTTCGGTGTTTCTCTCTAGGAGTTTCGCCTCACTGCGTCGCTTTTCTCAAAAGACGGCGCGGGCGGCTCGGACTGGGGGGCCCCCTCTTGCCAGGGCGGGAAAAAGAATCAGAAAATCCCGAGGAAACTTCTGCCCCCCTTTCCCCCATAATCCTTTTGTAAGCAGCGCCGCCGCA
>JBKGHI010000520.1:0-2128 GCA_046520405.1 Myxococcus sp. 1LA | reverse complement strand
TCCCGGCTACATCCGCCGTGAGCGCACTACCCGCATCTCGCGCAGTCCAACTAGCGCACGCGCATCCCCACGCCGTCGAGGATGCGCGCCAATCCAAACTGGAAGTCGGAGGTACCGTCGGTGTTGTCGTCCGTCGAGTCGAAGGCGCCAGCAGCGGAGACTTCAGACAGGGCGGGGAATCGCTCGGCGTCAATCAACCTGGCCAGTGTCCGCCCATACCAGGCTTGCGTCGCCTGGCTGTTCCAGGGGCCCTGCTCGCCCGTTGTCCGCAGTCCCGCGCGAAGCTGTGCCTCGCCGCGAACGTATTTGAGGACAAGCATGAGCACGGCCAGCTTCTCGTCCGGGCTCAGGCCCGTCTCAGCCAGGGTCCGCAGGCCACTGTCGACCCATGCGAGCTGGCCCGGCTCCAACGGCGGTCGCCCGATGGCGACCTGCAGAATCCAGGGGTGCCGGAAATAGACGGACCGCAGTTCCTGCGCCCAATGCTCGAGTCCGGCGCGCCAGCCATGGGCGGAGACATCGATGGCGGGCGGCTTTCCGGGGGCCGCGTCCATCATGAAGACCAGGAGCTCGTCTTTGCTCGCGACATGCCGGTAGAGCGACATGGTGGCGCAGCCAAGCTGTTTGGCGAGGTGGGCCATGGAGAGCGCCTGAAGCCCCTCCGCGTCGGCGATTTCAATGGCCGCGGCGACGATGCGCTCCAGGCTGAGCGCCTGGAGGGGGGCACGTTGGCGTCGGTCGGTTCGCCGCCAGAGCACCTCCAGGCTGCGCGGCAGTTCATCGTCGGTCTTCTTTCCCATCCCCACTCCTGTCCTCTGCGCCTGGGGACAGCATCACACGCCTGCGTACGCTCTACATGTTGCGTATGACGTACGCTTTGCGTATGTTGTACGCAGGTCGGTGCTGACTCGTTTGCCGCCGTTCGGGCGCCACGGGCATTGCCTGGGGGCCTGGGGCGGACAGGAACCACGCATGTCCACGAAGACCGAAGTGCCGGAAGCACAGCCGCACCCCACGCCGTCCACCGCTCCGGCTGGGCATCCCCCTGGGCGGCCGAAGTGGTGGCAGCGCCCGTGGATTGTCCCGCTGGCGTTCATCTCCATCGTCTTCGTCGCCTTCTCCCTGCCGCCCTACCTGACGCTGAATCCAGAGCGGTCCCGCGTCCCGCAGCCGGACAACTTCGCGGCGCATTACCCGTTGCTGGTGGCGCATGTGATTTTCGGCGCGGTGGCGCTGCTGACCGCCAGTCCTCAGGTGTGGCCCTGGTTCCGGAAGCATTACCCGGTGGCCCATCGGCGCCTTGGCCGGGTGTATGTCCTGGCAGGGGTGCTCCCCGCCGGATTCACGGCCCTGCTGCTCGGCGTGTACAGCCCGTTCGGCCCGCTGGCCCAGGTGAGCAACGTCCTGCTGGCGTCGCTCTGGCTGCTTTTCACGGCCGCCGGTTACCGGATGGCGCGGCGGCGCCGGTACCACGAGCACCGCCAGTGGATGGTCCGGAGCTTCGCGCTCACCGCGTCGATCATCTCCAATCGATTCTGGACCGTGGTCAGCGTCCTCATCCTTTCGCCGCAGTTGGACACGACCTTTGACGGCAACGAGAAGCTGCTCACGTGGACCATCGCCGGCCTGTCCACCTGGTTGGGCTGGGTGATTCCGCTGCTCATCGCGGAGTGGTGGCTGGTCCGCGGCGAAGCCGCCAGGCCTGGCGCTCCGCTTCCGGCCCCCGCTGCCTCAATCGCCACGGAGCCTGCGTGACTCGCCGGGCGCGCCGTTCCCTGGCTGGGGCATGGTGACGGCAGTCATGGGACTGGTGACGGCAGTCACCAGGTGACGGGCACTCGTTGCGGAGGCCCTTTCGCCAACCCCTTGAAACCACGAAGGTGCTGGGGCCTCGCGGTGGGGCAGGGGCGTGGCATGTCGGCTGCAGTAGGTCTGGGCAACGTTGCACTGACGCCATCCGCCGCACCTTCCGAGGAGCCCCCCATGTCCCGCCGCATTGGTTCGAGCCTCTCCCGTTCCGCGTCCCTCCCGTCCACCAAGACGTCCCAGCCGAAGCCTCCGGCGCGCGCCTCCACGCTGCCCGGCTCCACGGCGACGCGGCCCACGGCGACCCCGACGGCCGCGAACG
>JBKGHI010000051.1:0-41281 GCA_046520405.1 Myxococcus sp. 1LA | reverse complement strand
CGTGGGTCCGGGCGCGGTGGGGCATGGCGCCGAACGGGCCACGGCCGCACCAGCTCGGGCATGATGCCACCACGGACACGGTGGCCGCAAGGCGCCTACGACACGGGCTACGACACGCGCCTGGGCACGGACGCCCGCTACGGCACCGGCGTGGACGCGGACGCGGCGGCCCTGAGAGCCAAGGACACCGGCGTGGGCGCGCGCGGCATCCACGGCCGCGAGGAGGACATCACCATCCCCCTGCACAAGGAGGAGGTGGACGTGCTCAAGCGGGACGTCCAGGCCGGTGAGGTCCGCGTCCACAAGGACGTGGTGGAGGAGGACCGGGAGATGGACGTGCCGGTGCGCCGCGAGCGGGTCCGCGTGGAGCGCCGCGACGTCAGCCCGGGACGCCCGGCCATGAACGCCTCCTTCCAGGAGGAGACGGTCGTCGTCCCGTTGCGCGCCGAGGAAGTCGAAGTCCAGAAGCGCGCCGTCGTCGATGAGGAGGTCGTCATCCACAAGGACGAGGTGGACGAGGAGCGCCACATCTCCGAGCACGTACGCCGGGAAGAGGTGGACGTGCGCACCGAGGGCGAAGAGCGCGCCCGCACGCTGAACGCGCCTTCCGACGACCCGCTCAAGCGCGGGTACTGAGCGCCCGGCGCCGGCCCCTCTTTCCTCCCAGGAGGGGCCGCCGTCGTCCGTCCGTCAGGGAGAGGCCTTCAGGCGCTGCGGTCTCATGATGGGCGTCTCGTCCTGCGAGCCCCTTCCAGCGGGGCCAGGGTTCGAGCGGTCCAGTTGCATGAACTCGCGATGCCGGTCGGGAAAGTACCGCGTCATCAGCCGCACCAGCTCCGAGTCCACCGCGGGGCGGCACGCATCCGCAAGCCGGTCCGCCATCTCCCGCGCGCTGCCGAAGCGTGCCTCGGGGCGCTTGGCCAGTGACGTCTCCAGCACGTCCCACAGCGCCCGGGACACGTACGAGGGCCGCGGCGGGAGGGACTCGTCGCAGATGGCGTGCATGGTGGCCAGCTCGTCCGGCTTCTCGAAGGCCCGGGTGCCGACGAGCGCCTGGTAGAGGACGAGCCCCATGGAGAACAGGTCGCTGCGCGCATCCAGCTTCATGCCCCGCGCCTGCTCCGGGGACATGTACAGCGGCTTGCCCTTCACGATGCCTGGCAGCGTCACCGTGCGCTGGGCGCGCGCCTTGGCCACGCCGAAGTCGAGCACCTTCACGCGCCCGTCGAACCCCACCATGACGTTGTGGGGGGACAAGTCCCGGTGCACCAACTCCAGCGGCGCGCCATCCTCGCCGTGCAGCACGTGCGCCGCATGCAGGCCCGACAGCGCCTGGTACACCACCCCCACCGCGTGCGCCGTCTCCAGGGGGCCTCCAGCGGCGCGGATGAGCCGCTCCAGGTCCACGCCCCGCACCAGCTCCATGGCGATGTAGTACGCGCCCTCCGCCTCTCCGAAGTCGTAGACGTGGACCAGGTTGGGGTGTGAGAGCCGCAGGCCGATGCGGGCCTCGTCCAGGAACTGCTGGACGACGGAAGGGTCCGAGGACAGGTGCGGGAGGATGCGCTTGAGGGCCACCAGCCGGCCCAGGCCCTCCGGGCCCCGGGTCCGCGCCACCAGCACCTGCGCCATGCCGCCAGTGCCCAGCGGCGTCACCACCTCGTAGCGGCCAATGTGGCCTCGGGATACCGGCGCGGGCTCCGCGGTGAGCGCATCCAGCCGCTCCAGCGCGCCCTTGCCGTCCGTCAGGGCCAGGAAGCCCAGCACGGCGGTGTCGAGCTGCTCGCCGATGGCCTCCACCAGCTTCATCACCAGCCCGCCGCCGCCGTCGAAGTTGCCTTCCACCACCAGGCCCAGGCCGCCCAGCTCCAGGCTGCCCAGGGCCAGCCGCGTGCAGAAGAGCGTCCGCCCATCCTCCAACTTGCGGACGCCCGGCCAGCGCACCGCCTCCTGGACGTCCACCCCGGGCTCGCCCAGCACGCGCGTCAGCACCGGGCCGCGCGTCCCCCGCAGGGACACGAAGCCCGCGCGGGCATGCACCAGCCGGGCACACTGCGTGAGGAACACGTCGAGCCCGGAGTCCAGGTCCAGGCCGCGCTCCAGACAGTCCTCCAGGATGACGTCGGCCATCCGATGCACGGAGACCAGACCCCGGAGAAAAACGACCTCTTCCTCTAACGAGGGAAAATCCACGGGCGCATTCAACACCCGGGACGTCCTTTCCGGAAAGTCGGAGCCGTCCGGAAGGCTACACGCGCTCCCGGTCCTTCAACGGCGACATGGTCGGGAGGTGCTCGGGCGTGCCGGAGCGGAGCGCCCGGTGCAGGGGGTCATCCATCAACCCGTGTGCCTCCAGCACGCGCTCCAAATGCGCCACGCGCTCGCGGAGCATCCGGACCTCCATGCCGCCGTGCTGGGCCTCCTTCAGCCGGATGAAGGCCTCCACCAGGGGCTTGAGGGAGAAACGGAGGGTGAGCCCGAACAGGGGCACCCCCACCACCATGGCGGTGATGAGGGACATGACGATGCCTTCGGTGACGTCCATTGAGGCGCTCCAGGGGGACTGCGCGGCAGGCAGTCTACGCTGGAGCGCGGAGGCGATTGCGAGCGCTCAGCTCGCCTGCCCCGTGTAGATGGCGTCCGCGATGCGGTAGGCGCTGCCTTCCAGGCGCTGGAAGGACTCCTTGAGCACCGCCACGTCGGAGGTGTTGAGGACCTCCTTGAGGCGCTCCAGGTCCGCCTTGATTTCCTCGCGGTCCTTCTCCGACAGGAGGCTGGCGTACTCCTCCAGGCTCTTCTCCGTCGTGTAGATGAGGCCGTCGGCGTTGTTGCGCAGCTCCGCCAGCTCCTTCTTCTTCTTGTCGTCGGAGGCGTGCGACTGCGCGTCGGAAATCATCGCCTGGATTTCCGCCTCGGACAGGCCGGAGTTGCTCACCACGCGCACCTGCTGGACCTTGCCGGTGCCCAGGTCCTTGGCGCTGACGTGGACGATGCCGTTGGCGTCGATGTCGAACGACACCTCGATTTGCGGCACGCCGCGCGGCGCCGGGGGGATGCCCACCAGCTCGAAGCGAGCCAGCGTCTTGTTGTCCGCCGCCATCTCGCGCTCGCCCTGGAGCACGTGCACGCTCACCAGCGGCTGGTTGTCCACCGCGGTGGAGAACACCTGGCTCTTCTTGCAGGGGATGGTGGTGTTCTTGTCGATGATCTTGGTGAAGACGCCACCGGCCGTCTCGACACCGAGCGACAGCGGCGTCACGTCCAGCAGGAGGACATCCTTCACCTCGCCCTTGAGCACGCCGCCCTGGATGGCCGCGCCCACGGCGACGACCTCGTCCGGGTTGATGCCCTTGTGGGGCTCCTTGCCGAAGAACTCCTTCACCTTCGCCTGCACGCGCGGCATGCGCGTCATGCCGCCCACCAGCAGCACCTGATTGATTTGCTGCGCGGGAATGCCCGCGTCCTTCAGGGCGATGCGGCACGGCTCGATGGTGCGGTCGATGAGGTCCGTCACCAGCGCCTCGAAGGTGGCGCGGTCCACCGTCTCCGTGAGGTGCTTGGGACCGGAGGCATCGGCGGTGATGAACGGCAGGTTCACCTCCGTCTCCGGCGCGCTGGACAGCTCGTGCTTGGCGCGCTCGGCGGCTTCCTTCAGGCGCTGGAGCGCCATGCGGTCCTTGCGCAGGTCCAGGCCGTTGTTGGCTTCCGCGAAGCGCTTGGCCAGGTAGTCGATGAGGCGCTGGTCGAAGTCCTCGCCGCCCAGGAACGTGTCGCCGTTGGTGCTCTTCACCTCGAACACGCCGGCGTTGAGCTCCAGGATGGAGATATCGAAGGTGCCGCCGCCCAGGTCGTAGACGGCGATGCGCTCGGTGCCACCCTCCTGGACCTTGTCCAGGCCGTAGGCCAGCGCGGCCGCGGTGGGCTCGTTGATGATGCGCAGGACGTTGAGCCCGGCGATGCGGCCGGCGTCCTTGGTGGCCTGGCGCTGGCTGTCGTTGAAGTAGGCGGGGACGGTGATGACCGCCTCGGCGACCTGCTCACCGAGGTAATCCTCCGCCGTCTGCTTCATCTTCATCAGGACGATGGCGGAGACTTCCGGCGGGCTGTAGCCCTTGCCGCGAATCTCCACCCACGCGTCGCCGTTGGGGCTGGAGGCCACCTTGAACGGGGACACGCCAATGGCCTTCTTGGCCTCGGGCGAGTCGAACTTGCGGCCGATGAGCCGCTTCGCCGCGAAGACGGTGTTCTCCGGGTTGGTGATGGCCTGCCGCTTGGCAATCTGCCCCACCAGGCGCTCGCCGGAGTCGGTGAAGCCCACCATGGAAGGCGTGGTCCGGCTGCCTTCGCTGTTGGGGATGACCACCGGCTCGCCGCCTTCCATGACGGCGACGCACGAGTTGGTCGTCCCAAGGTCGATTCCAATCACCTTGCCCATGACGGTTACTGACTCCCCCCGGAAGAGTTCTCGGACTGCTCGGGCGCGGCGGGCGCCTCGGTGTCGGTCGTGGCGGTGGCGGGCTCGACGACGGCCGGCGCCTCCGCGACAGCGACCGGTTCGGCGGGCGCGCGCGCGACGACGACCATGGCGGGACGCGCCAGCCGGTCATTGAGATAGAAGCCGCGGACGACCTCGTAGGCCACGTGGCCCGCGGGGACGTCCGCCGTCTCCACCTGCTGGATGGCCTCGTGGATGCGCGGGTCGAAGGCCTGGCCCTTGGCGCTGAAGCCCTTCACGCCATGGCGGGCCAGCGCGTCCTCGAAGGACTTGCGCGTCATGGCCACGCCCTTCTCGAAGCTCTCCAGGTCCGGCGACCTGGCCGCCGCGTCGAGCGCGCGGTCCAGGTTGTCCATCACCGGGAGCAGGTCCTTGAGCAGCTTCTCCGAGCCGAAGCGCTGGACCTCCTCCTTCTCCTTCTGCGCGCGCTTGCGGTAGTTCTCCAGGTCCGCGGCGTGACGCACGGTGCGCTCCTGCGCCTCCTTCGCACGCTCGTGGGCCTCGCGCAGGCGCTCCATCGTCTCGCGCCCCTTGGCCTGGCTGAACTCGAGCTGGGCCTTGAGGGACTCCACCTCCTGGCGGAGCGCAGCCACGTCCTCGGACGGGGGCGCCTCGGCGGCGGACGATGGGGAAGTGGTGTCGGCGGGGGACGCGGACGCGTCGGCCTCCACCGAGGCGGACGGGCTGGACGCCCCCACCTCGATGACGGTCACCTCGTCCTCTTCGTCCATGTGACGCTCGACGCTGCGAACCGCCGCGTCGATGACGTCCTGCCCGATGTCTGTCTGGATTCTGCTCTTGTCGTTCGAGCCGGCCACGGCGCGCACTATCTCACGCACCGCGGGTCCCTCCAAATGGCGAGAAGGACAAAGGAAACCGGCCTACCCCCAGGCAGGCGGGCTTCACGCCCAGCGGAACTTCACGCTCAGGCGGTGGGCTTCTTCGGGCGGCCAATCGTCTTCTTGGAACCCGAAACAGCCTTCTTCGCAGTCTTGGTGGCGACGCCCTTGGCCGCGGCTGCGGGCTTCTTGCGGCCAATGGACTTGCCGCCGGCCTTCTTCGCGGCGGGGCGGGAGGCGCTGGCCTTGGGGGCCTTGGCCTCGGCTGCGGGCTCGGACGCCGGCTGGGCGGGGCGTGAGGAGGCGGCCTGCTTGTCCCCTTCCTCGTTCGTGAAGGCGCGCTCGACGGCGCCCTCGACCTGACGCACCGCGACTTCAATCTTCTCCGCGGCCACCTTGCTGGAGGTGGCGGCCCAGGTGCGGAGCTGCTCCAGGCCTTCCTTCACCTTGGCCTGGTTCTGGGGGTCCTTCACTTCCTTGAGGAGGCGCTGCGCCTCGCCGCGCAGGTCATCGGTGGTGCGCTTGAGCTCGTCACCGGTGCGCTTGAGGAAGTCCATCAACTGCTTGTCCCACTTGTTGGCCATGTCCCGTGTCCTCCATGGGGCGGACCTCTCCCCCAATCCTCCACCATTCCACTCTACGTCTCCCCGGAAGCGCAAAGCCTTCCGGTGGTTCCCTGAATTGAAACACGCACGAGGGCGGTGGCCATTGCCTCGTGCATGCGGAAGTCGGCCAGGGATAGAGTGCGCCCTTCGCGGGCTCTGCGCTTCGAAGCCCGCGCTGGAGCCCGCCGATATGTCGTTGATCCGAATGGCGGGGATGCTCGCCGTCCTCACCCTGCTGTGCGCCTGCGATGGACGTGGATCATCGACGGGTCCGACCCTGCCCGCGGTCGAGCTGTCCCCCACGACCGTGGGTCTCGACTACGAGGCCCGGCTCACCGCCTCCGGGGGCAAGCCGCCCCTGCGCTACACGGTGACTCAGCCTCCGCCGGGATTCTCCTTCTACCTGGGGGAAGGACGATTGCTCGGGCCGGGGACGGAGGGCGGGGACTATTCGCTCACGGTGACGGTGCGGGACGCGAACGGCGCGGAGAACGTGCGCACGTACGCGCTGAAAGTCTATCCGCGCCCCGAGGTCACCAGTGACGCGCTCCCCGCGGCCACGGCGGGTGACAGCTATGAGCATGTCCTGGTCGCCACGGGTGGGCGGCCGCCGCTGGAATGGGAGGTGGTGGGAGGCTCGCTACCCACGGGCATCTCGCTGCGTCCCGAGGGCATCCTGAGCGGACAGCCGCAGGGCGAGGGCACGTACCCCGTCACCCTGCGGGTCCATGACGCCCACGGCGCCGAGGCGCAGGTGCAGCTCGGGCTCCAGGTGCTGGCGCCCGGGGAGTCCCCGGATGGAGGGCCGCACGAGGGGAGCTTCCCGCTGTCGGTGGCGAACTGGAACATCGAGTGGTTCGGCGACACGCAGAACGGGCCGACCAATGAGCAACTGCAGCTGACCAACGCGCAGGCCGTCATCGCCGACGCAGGCGTGGACATCTGGGGCCTGGCGGAAATCGTCAGTACGGCGCATTTCAACGAGCTGAAGGCGCGGCTCCCTGGGTACGACGGCTTCCTCGCGGATGACGGCACGCGGGTGTCTTCGGGCACGTCGTATTACGGGGCCAACGACCAGAAGCTCGGCGTGCTGTTCAAGTCAGATGTGGTGGAGGTGCTGCGGGCGGACGTGGTGCTGCTGAACTCCAGCTACGACTTCGGTGGGCGTCCCCCGCTCCGGCTGGACCTGCGTATCCGTCGCGCGGATGGCTCGAGCGTGGACGTGACGGCGCTGATGCTCCACATGAAGGCCTATACGGGAGAGCCGGACTATGCGCGGCGTCTGTCCGCGGCCAGGGCGCTCAAGGACTACCTGGACCTGCGCCTGCCCACGCAGCGGGTCATGGTGATTGGCGACTGGAACGACGACGTGGACGAGTCCACCGCGACCAATCCGGCCACTGGCGGGAGGTTCGAGTCGCCGTACCACAACTTCGTCAGCGACACGGCCAACTACCTGTTCACCACCGAGGCCCTGTCGCGAGCGGGAATCGGTAGCACGGCGAGCCGAAGTACGTTCATCGACCACCAGCTCATCTCGAACGAGCTGCGGGAGAGTTACATCCCCAACTCGACCCGGGTGCTTCGGCCGGACATCTCCGGCTACCGGAACAACACGTCCGACCACTACCCCATCATCAGCCGCTTCAACTTCGGCCAGTCGGACACGGGCGGACCGGGGGACGGCGGAACGCAGTACAAGGTGTTCATCAACGAGTACCTGCCGCAAACGCACAACATCCCGGGCACGTCGACGCCCGACTATGACCGCCAGTTCGTCGAACTGGTGAACACGGGCACCACGGCCGTGGACCTGGGCGGCTGGAAGATCCACGACGCGAACTCGCAAGCAGGCATCGACCCCGTGCGGCACGTGTTCCCCAGCGGGACCATGATTCAGCCGGGCAAGTCGTACGTCGTGTACTCGGGCCCGACGGCGGTGCCCACGGGCGTGACGAACGCCACGGCGGCATCGGGTGGAGGGCTGTACTTCAACCGGGGCGTCAACCAGGGCAGCAGCGGCGATACCGTGTACCTGGTGCGAGCGGACAACACCGTGCAGGACAGCGCGGGGTATCAGGACACGACTGTGGGTGTTTCCTACAACCGAAGCCCAGACGCGAGTTCTACGGGGTCGTGGGCGCCACATACGCAACTGCTGACCGGCCTGGATGCTTCGCCTGGGCTACGGGCTATCGGCGCGGAGTTTTGATGGGGCCAAACTGTTTCGCTTTGTCGCCGAAGCAGAGAAATAGCCAGTTTGGATTGAGCCTGCGACCTCTTACCCACACTGCCTGAGTTGCTTCACCCAGGCTTCGCGAGGGTGTCATCGCGCACTTGGAAAGAGGTGTTCAGCCGGTGGGTACCAACCACCCTCCTTCTGTCGAAGGGCACAGGAAACGTGACGTGCTGGCCGGCCTCCATGCGCCAAATCACGTCAGTGGTCCGTGACCGACCGAGAGGCCGCGTGCTCAAATGCGGTGGGCAGGCCGGTTACACTGGACAGACCTCGGATCGGCGGCGGCTGCAGTGCCGGGGACACCGTGGCGCGAGGCACGCGACAGGTGGTCGTTACGAGCGAAAGCCCATGCAGTTTTTCCCTGGAAGGAGAGAGTGGCGATAATCCTCTCAACTTCCTCCAGGGAAAACCCTGAGGGGTGCTCTCCAGCAACTGGGCCTACTCGCCCTCTATGGCGTTGAGCCGCACCACATCGTCCACTGGCTCCGGCTCACAGCTATTGAGGTTGGCCTCGGATCCAGCCGGGAATTTCTCCCGCCACTCGCGCAGCACCGCCGCGGTGACGCCCAACTTCAGAGACAGTCCGTCGAGTTCTTCGCCTTTGAGAAATCAGAGTACTGCCTCCTTCTGCCGCTTCGCCGAGAACCGACCGCACTCCGCCGTCCTGGTCTGCTTCTCCTGCCTCTTCATATCCACCTCACAAGCGGGAAGGCCCCCCGAGGTGCCTCAAGAAATCCTGGGATGGAGGCCCCCAAGGCCCATCCCCTATTCTTTCACGGCCTTTAACGGCACGAGGGTTCCATTGGGATATATAACACGGGCCTCACCTCTCGACACACGCGACGCCAAATTTGGGCCAATGAAGATTGGAAGCTTGTCCTTCGACACCAAAGGACTTTGCTTCCGCACAAAAGCCGCAAGGCTCGTCATCATGGTCTTCAGGCGCTTCAAGTCACCACTCGCCAAAAGCGTATCAAGATAGAAACGCCCTGGAATCACGGCATCATCCTTTTCTTCTGCTCTCGTCCATTCAAGACACACACCCGCCTTAGGATAGACATGAAATTCACCCTCACGCGCCGCAAGAGGCATCACCCGAGACTGAATTAACGCCAGCAGGTCAGCAGGAAAAACAATCTGACTGACACTCGCACACTCCCCCACCGGCGCCGCATTCAGCACAGGGCTCTCAAGAAATCGCGACGCACAGAGTGCCTGCCAACGCTCCCTGAGAAATTCGCATAGGATCTTTTCGTCATGGCTATCTGTTGCAATCCTGAATTGAGTACCCATTTCATTTCTTTCTCACGGATCCCCAGTAGGGCTGAAGGTGGGGATTCACGAGTGGTGGTGCATTTGGACTATTCTTATCCCAAAAGTAGATATCCTGGCCAACATACAGGGGAGATTCAACTATATCCTGAATAGCCTGTCGCTCACGCATAATTGGATCTCCGCGCTTGTTCACGCCACCAATCTGGTGAATCTCGCCAGGCCCAGCCGCATCCGCGAATCGGTCCCCAAATGCCACTTCCGTATCTAAACCTCTCTCGTCTCTAAGTCTCAGTTGGATCTCCTGGTGGCCCTGTCCACCACTGCGGCCACCACGACTACGCTGATGCCACGCCTCATACGACAGTTTTCCACCACCATCCAGATACCGTAGGAAACGCCAGGCATCTCCTTCAGGAGTCCCCTTAGGCGGCTTGACAGAGTCGCTGCGCGGCCCGGGCGCCTCCTTTGGCTTCCCAACAGCAGCCGTCCCAGGCGTGTTCCTTGCCTCGGTGACCGTACTTTCCCTGGCCTCCGACCTACCATCTCCATTCGCCGCGTTCGCAAAGACGGCCAAGCCAAGTGCCGGGTGGGTCGGCCCAGTCACGGCAAGCACACGCCCTGAATTGCCAAGTCCTACGGAGACGCCCGCTGTGGCCGTCGCGGGGAGCCGCGAAACGTTGCCCGACGTGCCCCGGCCAACTTCGTGCAGCAACGCAACTTGCCCAGTGAAGTTGCCCAGCCCTTCACCAGCGCCGTAGAGGTCGCCGCGATCAATCGCGTCGCCCATCTGCGCCAAGCCCCCTGTAAGGCCATCCCAACTGTTTTGGATGAATGCCCCCGGGCTTCTGACGGAATGCAGCAACCCCTCAGCCCCCTGGTTGAAGGCCTCCGCCTGCGCCCGATACTGCGACTCGCCCGTCGCAGCATAAACGAGCGCTCCCGTGGCGTTGTAGGTGAGTACGCCAACGCCCCCGAACACCTTCGCGACCCCCACGCCGTAGCCGGCGAGCACCTCGCCGGATTCAACGCAGTTGCCCCACGACACCATGTCGCTCGCGAAGAAGTTGACGCAGTGCCCCGTCGGGTCTGTGTACCTCAGCGGATTGGCATAGGCATACGCGTACCGATGCAGACTCGGCGCGTCGTCCAACTTGCCCTCATACGAATCCCGACTGACGAAGCGCCCCAGGTCCGAATCGTAGTACCGGGCACGTGCGTACGTGAGGCCTGTCTCCACGTCATACTGATGCCCCGTGAAGCCCAGTTTGAAGTCACTGGCGCCTGGCGCCGAGTCACTGCGGTAACTTCCCCATGCATCATACTCTCGAGCAGCAGTGACTTGGCCAAGTACGTTCAAAACATCTGTCACGCTTCCCAGCGCATCCGTCCCCAGGAAACTCAAGCTTGCCGAGGGCACTTCACTGACCGCAATCGGCCCTTCTCCGTAATGATAACGGCGCTGCGTCGGTCGATGGGTTTGGCTTCCATCCGCTTCTTGCAGAACGAAAGCACCGTCGAGAACATACTCAACGTCCCCTGTGGGCGAGTGCCTCATGGTCCGCTGGAGGTTGGCATCGTAGTCGTAACGACCAACCTCCACGCTGTCATCATAAACCGCCGTCAGCGTGTTGCGAATATCCCAGGCGAAGACGCGGGTAGAGCCCTGCGCCGTCTTCCCCACAATATTCCCTGCGAGATCATAGCTCAGCGAAACGTGTTTCGAAGCATCCTTGAGATTGCGAAGATTTCGAAGCCAATTCGCGCGATTGAAAGTGCCGACAACATCGTACGTAACTTCGTGGGCCAGGACCGTAGTGTATGAGTCGGGACCGAGCCCCGAGACAGCAAGACTCGGCGCACGCCGCTCACCTGTTCTATTCCCCACGGCATCCCACCGGTAGAGCGAAGCCTGTCCATCTGGGGCTTTAACGCCGGTGAGACGGTTCAGAACGTCATATCCATACTCGGTAAGCTCCGGGCTCCCAAGCTCCTGAGTCGAAGGGCTCGTGCGCACCGCAGTCTGCACCAGGCGGTTCCCATTATCATCATACACATACGCATGGCGACTGACCGTGCCTCCGACGTTCTGGCACGGATCATTCACGCCTCTTTCGACAGCAATCAGAGAGAGGCGCCCTGCTGCGTCGTAGCAACGGCCTTCAGATATTCCATTGGGCCATGTGGCCCCCTTAAGAAGCGAATCGGGCCAGTATCGATACTCCACTACGCCTTCAGGCAGTGTCGCATGCGTAAGCCGACCCAACGCATCGTACATGTACGTAGTCGCGACTCCATCCGCGTCTTCGACACGCGTACGATTCCCCAATGCGTCGTACCTGTATGACACTTGCTTCCCGTCATACTCGCGCAAGCGCGTCTTCAGCCGGTCGAGCGCGTCGAACGTAGAGGTAACAACCTCCAGGCGGACACCATTGGCGGTCTGCTTCGACTGTGACTCGCCGGTCAGATTCCCATTTGAATCATAAGTAAGGACCTCCGAATCAACAGAAGGGAGTTCGCGCGGAGTCGCATGTTGCAAATACGTGCGGCTTGCCAACCGGTCAAGGAGGCCATGGGAGAACTCGATTCGCTGCCCCTTCGGATCTACACTGGAGGCTTCGTTCCGGTTGCCATCATACGTATGGCGCCAGGTCAAAGTCCCCGTGTTACTGGTGGGCGTCGCACCACTCTCGAATAGCGGGACACTAGCCCGCTGCACCGAAGTCAGCCGCGCGTGGGCATCGAGATGCTGGTGCTCAGCCGAACGCAAATTTCGGGCATCGTACTCATACGTCGTGAGATTTCCGTTCGCATCCTGCTTCGCCACCATGTTACGGGCGGCATCGTAGACGTACGAAGTGAGCCCATTCGCAGCATCCGTAACGGATACGAGCCTACCTTCCTCCTCGTATCCGTATCTCGTTACGTACGTCCCTCCGCAGGCATTCGCCTCCAACTGGGACAATGACATTCCACTTGCTGCTCCGTGCGCAAGCGCAGGCTGTCCCAGTGGTTGCTTGGCACAAACCTTGTTTCCTACGGCATCGTACGCCCAGGCCGTAACCTGATTTAGTGCGTTCTCTTCACGCACACGCCGACCCAAATCATCATAGGTGTAGCGGAAATCGAATGCGCTTCCTGTGACTCGGGGCCCCTTCGTCTGCGTCAACTGGCCGGCAGCGTCATACTGGAGCGTCGTCTTCGCCGAGGCGAGTGTGCCAGCGGCCAAAACCTCTTCAATGAGGCGTCCAGCACCATCGTAGAGTCGCTCGGTCGCATGGCCATTCGCATCAACGAATCGGATGGGATGTCCCGCCGCATCATACTCCCAGGCTTCCTCCGCAACGTCTGCCCCCTGCCCTCGGACGCTGCGGGTTTTCCGACCCACTCCATCATGGAGCAGTACGGTGGGGACTCCGCGCCTGTTCACGTGGGTCTGCTCGCGGGCTGCATCCGTGTACTCCCATGTCTGCGAGTACGTCGGTGCACTGCTGGCCGAGGCATAATCCGACTGACTAAGGACTCGCCCAGCACCATCAAATGAGAAGCGAGTGATGTACCCCTTCGCATCTTCAGTCTGGCGTTTATGGAGAGCGTCGAACCTGGATTTCGTCACGTACCCAAGTGCATCGACGCGGCGAACCTCTCGGCCAAGACCATCCCGGTAGAGCGTTGTGAGGTTTCCACGCGCATCCAACACTTCCTCTCGCGTCAGCGCGTCAGAATCCAGGACATCAATATACGCACGCTGTCCCACGACAAGTGGCTGTCCTCCCTGGGACAGACTTTCCACCAACACCTCATTACGGGGTCGGCCCAGTGCATCGTAGGTAAACCGTCTAGTGATTCCGCGACCGTCAACGGACTGGATAGGATTTCCTTCGCCATCGTAAGTCTGGCTTGTGGAAACTCCCATGGGGTGATGCACTGCCACCTGTCGGCCCAGCGCATCGTGCACCGTTTCAGTGCGTCGACCCAAAGCATCGACTCGGGCAGCCTCTCGACTGAATGCGTCATACTCCACGGTACTCGTCAGAGCGAGAGCAGGCCCAATACGCGCATCATCCGGTTGGCGGGGCAGTGGCCCCGTCGGCGCATCAACGACCACCTTGAAAACACGCCCCAAGCCGTCCAAATGGCTCGCCTGGAGCAGGCCCCGAGCGTTCTGGGTCCATGTGACGTGCGCAACGTCGTCATGGACGGTTTGCGTTGTGTAAACAACGTTTCCTGTTTCTGTCGCGGCGCTCTCAGAGGTCGACAGTGGTCGACCAAGGCCATCATATGTCGTGCTCAGCGTTCGCTGCAGCACACCTCCCGTCTCCCAACGGATCTCTGTGACGTTACCTCTCCCGTCATAGCTTCGGCGTTCCACCCGGCCGAGCGGGTCCGTCAGGGCAACGGCTCGTCCAAGCAAGTCGTACGCAGTGGTGCTCGCGTGCCCATTCCCATTCACGTAGCGAACCTTCCGCCCGACCAGATCGTACCTAGACTCCTGAATATAACGCAGCGGCTGGGCAGTATCGGACGCCCCCGGCACCTCGGGGCTATGCTCTTCCACGACTCGGTACAACGAGTCCAATCGATATGTCCGGTCAAAACCAGACATATCTGCATGCCAGACCTTGTTATCAGCAGCGTCGTACCTGGTTGTCGAGAGGACGTAGCTCTTCGCCACCTCATCAGGACTCCCCCCCTGTGCAATGAAGCGGGGGCCGTCCGCCACGGACACCGTCACCTCAACAGGCCGATCCGCGAAATCGTAGGCTGTGGTGGTAAGTACGCCGCGGCGGTCAATGACCGTCGTGCGATTACCCGCCTCGTCGTAGCCGTAACGGGTCTCCAATGGGGCGGCGAGTCCACCTCCTGACTCTACGATGCGCGCCAATCGTCCAGCGGCGTCCAGGTAGTAGTCTCTGACGAAATCCACTCCCTGCTCTTCACGCTTGAGTTGCCCGCCCGCGTAATACTGCACCGTCCGCGACACCCCGGGCTCCCCAAAGTTCCACTGGTCCTCCTGAGTCAGCCGGTCCAGCGCGTCCCACTGTAGAGTCCGATGCCGGCCAAGACCATCCTGCTCAACTTCCAGCCGCCCCCGTTCATCGAAGGTGGACTGCACGGTGATGACAGACGTATCGCCCACCTGCAGTGTCTTTGAGCGCAACTGCCCGTACCGGTCATATTCCGTCACCTGCTCCTCATGACCGTCCGCACCGACGGTCGCGGCCAAATCTCCTGGCAGAGCATTCGTCGGACACTCAGCACCCTCAATCCCGCAGTAACGCCAACTCAACACAACGTCCTGCGGCGACGTCGCCAGGGATGCCACTACCTCGTCGCAAGGCGCAGTCGAAGTCAGTGCCGGACGAGACACCCGGTTCGCGTAGCGGCGCGTCTCAAGCAGCCGCCCTGTCCCCGCAGGAACCACCTGTTCAGGAGAATCCCCCATCGAGTCGATTCTGGAGACGGTTGCAAAACCTTCCGCGTCCACATGACATACCTGAACGTTGAATCCCGGGTCGTATCCCCATTTCTCCACAACCTCTTCGACGGGCAGGCCTTGAGCGTCCACCACCTGGAGCGTAGGGGCGATAAGCCCAGCCCCCGGCAGCGCCGTGCCCTCGATACGACGTTCAATCAAATTTCCAAGCTCATCATAGACAAAGTGCGTCACTCGCCCGCGCTCATCTACTTCTGTTTCACGGGCCCGGTGAGTTGCGCTCCATAGCGCACTAGACGTCGCAAAGACGCCAGTGGTCAACGGACGCACCGTCTCAACAACGGCCCCTGTCGCATTCATCCGGTAGCTTGACGCAGGCACACCTGGCCGAGGCCCATGGACCGTCGTAGTGTAGGTTGTCAGGGCTTCCCCGAGAATCGTGCGCGGCTCTGGCGCGATACTATACGTGAACGTGGTGATCCCCTCTCGAACAGGCGACGTTTCGAGAACCTCGATCACCTCTTTCACTCTCTCGTCTTTATTCATCAGCAACAGGTATTGGTCCTCGCCCGCCATCACATCCGTGCTGCTGTATACGTATATCGGGTTACCTCACCGTTGGGCCCCGTGTACCGAGACATACGTGTCCGCCCAGCTTCGGAGGCGCCCTCTTCATAGGCAAAGGATTCGGTCCGAGCAGGATTTTCCCCGTCGTAGCGAGATACGGACGCCAGGCGTCCTTGCTCATCATAGTCGTAGCTGACCACCGCCTCCAGGAAGGTCTCCTCTGCAGCATCTGGAGTCCTTGAATGATGTAACTCCACGGCGACAAGCTGCCGTCGCCCTGCATGGAGCCCATATCCGAACCAGAGAGACCGTCCGCTCGCCAGATCGAACACCCGCGACAGTGTATTTTCTTCAGCGACACCGTTATAACTTAGCATCAGCGAGTGCCCAGTCGGAGCAACCACCGACGTAAGCCGATACTTCAAGGGGAAGCTAAATGTGTCCAACAGGCCATAGCGATACTCCACCCCGCTCTTCGCCCTGAAAACATATGCTCGTTCAGCTCCGGTGCCCTCTGCGCGGAACGTTCCGTGATATCCCGGCTGCGGAACACACCCCGTGCCGTCACCGGTGCATTTGAACACCTGTCCGCTCCCCTCACCACTGGTGACGAGGAAACGGAAGTCTCCAAGAGGCCGAACGACCCCGTTATACGCATGCGTCCATCCCAACCCCAACACACCGTTTTCTGACTCACCACTGGCGTATGTACGCGACCATGTCAGGCCCAGACCTCGACTTGGAGACTCTAGATCCACGGCCTGCTTCACCAAATGACCATCCACCAAGCTGACCCCCTTGATGAACGTATGGCCCACAGGCAGCCGCCCTTCTGACATGACGGAGGTCTTGAGCGGCACTTCCCGAGTCACTGTCCGAGTATTGGCATTCGCAGGAATAAATGAGACACTAATAGTTTCAACGCCAGCAGTCCCAGGCGATAGGTCCACCACTGCGGAGCCATTCCACCCCACCACGATGGGCGCCCCGCTGAGCGGGGTGACCTGCGTGACGCCATTAGGAGCATTGGCTTGCACCGCAGCTCTGGAGATCTCCTCCCCCCCGCGCACCACGCGCAGCGTCCCATCAGAGAAGACAAGCACGCCAAGCTGGGCGGAATAAGCCACAGGCACCTGGGCATCCTCAGGCGGCGGCTGCCCTGGAACAGGATTCCGCGCAGAAACAAAGTCCCACGCTGGCAACACCCAACGCGCGACCAGCGGGAGGCCCCTCAACTCAAGCTCTGGTTCTGGAACAGTGACCCAGAACTCCTTGGCGGCCTGAAGCACCTTTGTGGCGGAAGTTGGGCCATAATCCTTCGCGTACAGTTCAAACCGAACACTCCCGCCCCGAGTAGAGGAGTTTAGGCTCAATAGGTGACTAATTCCGGCGGTTGCTTGAATTTCCGCATCACCGTCCGAGTCAAGAGGCAGTTGCTCGAACCCCGTTACAATGGCGTCGCCAGGTTCGTTTGGCTGAACTATCATCCGAACGTAGAGATTGTCCGAACTGTTGTTGTTTACTGTAAACCCCAACGCTTGAACGGACGCATCCACATTCCCCTCAGAAGATACGATTCTGCCATCCGGCAGCCTCTTTATAAGCAGCAAGGAAGGAATGACAGAACGGCTGGGGTTAGCCATATTCCGGTGACAGAAAACAGGAGTGGCACGCCCCTCCTCATACACACGGCAACTTACAAGATAGTTCTGATACGAATTGGGATTCGCCGCCGAAGGCGTCACCAAGGCCTGCACGCGATGAACAACAGACAGCGCATCATCAAGAGGCTCAACTCCAACCAAAACAGGCTCTTCCACATAATAATTCAATAGATTCTGGCTGCTTCCACCTGGACCGGAACCGGCATACGTCGCAATCTGGACCTCGGCAACCAGCAACCCTGGCTCATTGCCATTCAGCGGGCTCCAACCGGTAGCGCCTTGTGGCCAATGTAGAATCTGAATCTTTGAGACCCGCGAAGAGCGCGTCCCATAGACAGTAGCAAACGGATCATACGGCGGAGCACGCAAAACATATTTATTCGTAGACGCGGTTGCACTCACTTCGAAATCTTCAGTCAGCTCCCCCAAGGTGGCCGTGACATGATAAGTCCCTGATGTAGGCCCAGGAATATAGCTCACACTCTGATACCCAGAGGTCAGCGACCAGCCAGTTATTGTCATCAACTGAAGCGGACTTGAATAATCCAGAACCTGGGGAGTGTCGACCATGCCAGACGTAAAGAACCGTCCTGTCGGGTCCAACTGCGTCCAAACCACAGGCTCATTTGCCAGGTTATTTCCATACTGATCTACAACCCGAACATTCAGGCTCCCCATCATCTGCAAGCCAGGCTCGGTCGGCGTCTCATCAAAAACTGGATGAAGGTCCGCAGGAACATCCGGCAATCCAATCAGTGCGAATGGCTGAACCAGCCCAAACACCTGAGTTCCGTTTGATGTCTCCGCTGTCACTGGATTGTAGCCCAGGTGCTGGGCAGCGTGCGTGCCCATCCTTTGAACAGGTGACCTCCAGATATCCGTGTCGGGAACGACCCGCACCGACGCGTGCCCGTTTTCGTCTGTAATTGCCTGCAACTCACTCTGGGCTCCCCCTGGGCCGGACTGTGGCAGAAACGTCAACTGAGCATTCCCCGCTCGCTTGAACGTTACAGGCGCACCGACAACGGGGTCGCCAGAGAGAGTCAACACTCGCACTGTCACCGGCAGAGCGAGCGGCTGACCGACCACGCCTTCCTGCAGGTCAGTTGCCACGACTTTTTCGATACGAGCAACCTGCGTCACATCGTCTATCGCGAGCCCTGCTTCCCAACTCGAAACCTTCGATTGGAACCGAGTAATGCTCTCATGCGGTGAATCACCCCAAGCCAGTTGCCATGCTCGTGAGTAGCTACCGCTAGAAAGCGACTCAATCGTCTTCAATTGAAGCGCAAGTGCCTCCAAAACTTCGTCTTTGTAGACCTGGGATGCGCTCTCCATGAAAGTGTCTGCGTTTACTTGCTCCATGACACTCCGCAGAGCGGCGTGGGCGCGTTCCAGGGCTAGTGTCTCTGTCGCATCAGGCCATGGCGCATGTAGAAAACGCTGCCACCAAGACGGCTGAGCGCCAAGAGCTGCACGGGCCTTCGCCAGGCTCTCGACCAAGCGAACCTGGTCCGCATCCCGTCTTGACTCCCACTCGGCGCGTGCTGCCTCAAAGGCCGCTGTCCAGTCCTCAGCCAGGTTTTCTTCCAACAAAGGAGGTTGGCGGCACATCGAGTCAACCGACAGCCCCCCTTCGAGCTGCTGCTCGGGCAGCCATTTCCAAACGCCCCCATCCGCACGTGCCACCAGCGACACTAACAGCGCTAGCAGCAACATCCCCGTCTGACCTGACCGCATCGCACGCCCCAAGGCTCGCATTGACATCTCCCCTTGCGAAGTTCACTACCTGCCCACTCCGACAAGTGTCAATTCCAGCACCATCATGGTTTCGTCACGGTGCCCAAGCCCGACCTGGGTCAGGGCCGCATCAACCCAAGGCGTACCTTCCGCGCAGTCGAAGTTTCGACCGTTGTAGTGCCTGACCAATGCAGAGCGCAGGCGCGCAGCAGCACAGACAGTGCGTCAGGAACCAATGCCAGTGTGATTCCTGCCTAAGCAGTCCACTTGGGGCCTTGCAGGCCACCCAAATAAGAGCACCCCATATCGAAGACCCTCACGCTGTACCGCCCAGTCGGCCTCAAGGAGGCGCAGCGCATCCTCGACAGTGGCTGCGCGGCCTTCCCGCCCCGGCTCCCAGACCAACCCATCTTCTACCCGGTGATGAACGCCGAGTACGCACGGCAGATTGCCCGGGACTGGAACACGCCGGACGCGGGCTCTGGGTACGCGGGCTTCGTCACGGCCTTCGACGTGGCCGCGGACTACGCCTCACGCTTCCCCGTGCGGACCGTGGGCAACAGCCTCCATCAAGAGCTGTGGGTCCCCGCCGAGGACCTCGCCACCTTCAATCAGCACATCCAAGGGCCCGTGCGCTTCACGGAGGCCTGGTACGGCCCCGAGTACCGCGGTCCGGCCACCTCACTGGGTCCTCTGGAGCGCCAGCTCCTGGCCCTGTCCCCACAGGCCCGTGACGCCCTGCCCCTGCTCCAGGCCAACACCGCCGCCTGTCTCTTCAACGCCGCCTGGTGGTCCTCCACCCCGGCGTCAGCCCAGGGCCTGGACCCGTCCGACCACCGCGACCTGCTCGACCGCTTCCGCCAAGCCTGGGTGACCCTGCACCCACAGTGGCCCCTCCCCGCCCCGGGTGGGAATCCGCAAACGGGCGCACAATGAAAATGCGCCCCATGCGTTATTAGGCGCGACCCATTTTGCGGCCCCGCTCCGTATCCCATTTTGAAGGGATGACGGACGGCCGGGCATTGGGCTCGAGCCGGCTCGCGATGAGGGACGGAGCTACCGTGCTGCCAGGAAACGACCGGTCCGTCTTGGAGGCTTTCCGCCGAGGGGAGACGTCCGTCCTCACGCAGGTGTACCGGACCTATTCGCCCGAGGTGCTCCGCTACCTCTCGCGAAAGTTCTCGGTGGGCGCGGAGGGGGGGACGCGCGCCGTCGCGTTGTCCGCGCTGGACTTGGACGCCGCTCATCAAGAGACCTTCGTCCGGGCCTTCCGGCCCAACATGCGGCAGGCCTATGACGGGGTTCGCCCCTACCTGGGCTTCCTCCTCACGGTGGCGCGCTCCACGGCCATCGACCTCATGCGCGCGTCGGGACGCGTGTCCCGCGAGGCCGTCCCCATGGACGACGCGCCCGAGCTGACGCACCTGCCCACCGACAGCAGGACGCCCGAAGAAGAAGCCCTCAGCACGGAGGTGCGCGACCTGGTCCGCGCCTTCCTCGACACACTCACCGACGAAGGCCGCGCCCTGGCGCAGCTCCGTTTCGTCGAAGGCCTTTCGCAGGAATCCGCCGCCGAGCAACTCCGACTCACCCGAGGCGAAGTCCGGGTGCGCGAGCGGCGGCTGCGGACGCAGTTCACGGAGCATCTGAAGGAATCGGGCTGGCTGGATGCATCGGCCGAGCCCGGGCGGATGGAGCTGGGAGTCCTCCTGGCCTCGCTCGCATTGTGCGCAATCGGGAGCATGCCCTCATGAGGTGGTACGAGAGACATATCGACGCCAGCCTGACCCGGTGGTCGTTGGGGGACCTGTCCTCCCACCAGGCCGCCCGCCTGCTGCGCCACGCCCACGACTGCCGTCGCTGTGGCCCTCGCTACGAGCGATGGGCCCAGGCCCACCGCGTCCTCGAAGGCAATGACATCCACGCGCCGTCCTCCGTGGAGCTCCAAGCATTGTCAAACGGAGGCCTGGAGGCCGCCCTCGCCGCCGCCGCGCCAGAGCAGACACTCTCCCGGTGGCCCTCCCTGGCCCTGCTGGGCGGCGCGCTGGCCGCTGTCTTCCTCGCGGTCCTGGTCGTCCCCACCGCCTCGACCACGCTTGGAGAGTTCACCTCTCGCGGCGAAGGCACCGCGCCGCCCAGCGTCGCCCTGCGAATCTTCTGCGCCACCCCCGGCCAGGCCCTGCGCGAGCTGCACGCCGGAGACGCCTGCCGCGCCGGCGCCATGCTGGCCTTCGCCGCCGGTGGAAAGACACCCTTCACTCACGTCGCGGTCCAGGTCCGCGGCGCCAGGAAAGCGGAGGTGACGGCCGGTCCCTTCGCCCTGTCCGGAAACCTGGGCAAGGAAGCCCCTCTGGAGCTGACCGTGCCCATGCCGGAGACGGCGGGCACCGTCGAAGTCGTCGCCGTCTTCGCAGGCAGCCCGGCCGAGTCCCTGGCGACCCTGCGCGGTGAAGCGACCGAGGGCACGGTGGTGCTCAGGCAGTCAGTGAGGGTAGAGGAAGGGCCATGAAAAAGCTGGGAGTGCTCCTCGGCGCCACGGCACTGCTGCTGGCCCGTGGTGCCTCGGCCGAAGCCGTGGTTCGCCGCGCCCTTGTCATTGCCCATAACGGGAGCGACGACCCGTCGCTCCCGTCGTTGCGTTTCGCGGACGATGACGGCGTGCTGTGGGCGGAGACGCTTCAGCGCCTGGGCGTGGAGACAACGCTGTTGGTGGACCCGGACGAGGCGACGCGCGCCACGGCCCGGCCCGTGCTCGCCGGTGCCCGGCCCCCAACACCCGACGAGGTGAAGCGCGAGGTGGCCCGCCTCCGCGCGGCCAACCTGGTGGACCACGAGCTGGGACGCCAGACAGACGTGCTGCTCGTCTACGTGGGCCACGGCAACACCGACGAGGCCGGACGCGCGTACTTCACGCTCGACGGGGGACGGCTCGACAAGGCCAGCCTCTACGCGGAGGTGGTGGACCCGCTCGGCGCCAGCTACGTCCACCTCATCGTGGACGCGTGCCGCGCCTCCGGCGTCGTGGGCAGCCGCGGCGGCCAGACGGACGCGGCGGTGCTCGCGGAGCTGCGCGGCATGCTGGCCCGCGAGCAACTGGCCACCCGGCCCACCGTGGGCGCCGTGTTCGCGGAGAGCGACGACGGCGAGACACACGAGTGGTCCCGCATCCGCGCCGGCGTCTTCAGCCACGTAGCCCGCTCTGGCCTCATGGGCGCCGCGGACATCAACGGCGACGGCAAGGTGGAGTACAGCGAGCTGGGCGCCTTCGTCACCGCGTCGCTCCAGGGCGTGAAGGGCCTCCCCGCGCGCCTGTCGCTCCACGCCTTCGCCCCCACCCGCGAGCCCCGGCGTCCGCTGGTGGGCCCCGCGCCGAAGGGCCCCAGCCTCCCGCTGCCCTCCGGGCTCGAGCACTCGCGCATCTCCGTGGAGGACTCGGACGGACGGCGGCTGGCCGACGTGCGCCGCTCCGAGGACCAGTACGTGATGCTGCGCCTGCCCGAGCGTGACGTGTATTGGATTCGCACGCCCACGCAGGAAGCCCGCATCACCCTGGCCGAGCTGTCCACCGGCGTCATCGACCTGGGCGACCGCGAGCTTCAGGAGCGCGGCCCCGCCGAGGAGGCATTGCGCAAGGGCTTGTTCGCGGTGCCGCTCGACAAGGATTTCTACGAACGCTACGTGGCGGCCACGGGGCTCGCGCATGTGGGCGTGTCCCAGGCCTTTCCTCCGAGCGCGGGCGGCGTCTTTCCGCGATTCATGGCGCGGCAGCCCTACACGTCAACCGGTTGGGACCTGGGCTGGACGGGCCAGCAGGCACCGCTCGGCTTGAGCACGCTGGCCACCGGCCCCACGGTGACGTGGCGGCGGGATGCGCCCCTTCCGTCGCTCTACTACGGCGCGCGCGCCAGCTATGGCCTGACGCCGCTGGCCACCGACGGCATCCGCACCCACCGGGGAGCGTTGCTGGGGCTCCTGGGTGCGCAGGCGCCGGCGCAGTTGCGCGTGCCGCTGTTCCTGGAGACGGGCGCGGGATGGGGCTTCCTGGGCATCACCCGCGGACAGGTGCGCATGGGCGACCCCACCGTGTTCTCCACGTACACGGCGGCGGGCGTGATGGGGACGCTGATGGGTGTGAGGCTACGGCTGGCGGCCACCTTCACCTATGACCGCGTCACCCTCGACAACAGCAATCATTGGGACCGCGCCTTCGGCTTCGAGCTGGCGCTGCGACGCTGAGGGACCTGGTCATGAAATGCATGTGGATGGCGGTGCTCGTGCTCGCCACGGGGTGTGAAGGCATCCATCTGGACGAGCTCGTCCGGCAGCACCCGCCGCTCACCCGGCTGGAACCCGAGCCCGCGGGCGCCAACTGCGTCCATGGGGGCCACTTCGTCCGCACCGGTCTGGACCGCAACGACAATGGCGTGCTCGAAGACACCGAGGTGACACGCAGCGAGTACGCGTGTGTCACCTCCATCCCCGGCGTGCTGGTGCGCGTGCAGGACGAGCCCGCGGGCGCGAACTGCACCGAGGGCGGCAAGGTGTACCGCGCCGGCCAGGACACCAATGGCAATGGCGAGCTGGAGGACAGCGAGGTCAGCCGCCAGGTCTATGGCTGCTCCAGCTCCGAGGCCGTGGTCACCCGCGTGCGCACCCGGGAGCCGTTCCTCTACCCCTGCAACGAGCATGGCGCCGTGGTGGAGGCGGGGCAGGACCACGACGGTAACGGCGTGCTGGATGACTCCGAGGTCCGGGCGACCGCCACCCTCTGCGTGCCCCCCTCCGAGGTCCTGCTGCGCCAGGCACCCGCGCCCCGCGGCGCCGCGTGCCCCACGCCCAGCACCCAGGTGGACGTGGGCACCGACGCGGACGCGGACGGCCAGTTCGAGGACGAAGAGGTGATGTCCTCCATGTTCGTGTGCCCGCCCCTGCACACGCTGGACGGCGATTACCACGTGCGCAACGCGGTGGACCTCGTGGCGTTGGAAGGCATCTCCCGCGTCCGGGGCAACCTCTCCTTCGACGCCGGGGCTGCCACCGAGGCCCTCCTCCCCGACTTGATGCTGGTCGAAGGCGCGCTGCAAATCACCGGCACGTCGCTCGAGCGCCTGGAGATGCCTTCGCTGCGTTTGGTGGGAGGGCCGCTGCTGGTCTCCCAAAACCCCGCGTTGACCTCGCTGATTCTGGGCGGCGGCCACTCCATTCTCTGGGTCCGGGGGGATTTCAGCCTGGTCTCCAATCCCTTGCTCGCCACGCTTGAGGGAGTCCGCATGGTCGTCCCCGAGACCAGCATCCTCCTCAAGGACAATGATGCTCTCGACGGGGGTTACTTCACCTACGTCGGCTGGCATGCCGGCAGCATCACCGTGGAAGGCAATGCGAAGCTTTCCACCCTTCCCTTCCGGAACCTCGAGTGGCTAGGCGGCTCCTTGAGAATCAGCGGGAACACTGCCCTGAACAACCTCACCGGGACGGTGCTTCAGACGGTCGTCGGGGACCTGGTCGTCGAGGACAATGAGACCCTGTCTGGCTTGTCGGGCATGCCCGCGCTGAAGTCCGTTGGCGGAGCGTTCATCGTGAGCAACAACGCCAATCTGCGCTCGGTCGAGGGCATGGACGCGCTCACCCAGGTGGGGACGCTCGACTTCTACCGGAACCCGGTGCTGGAGGCGGCGGGAGCGTTCCCCAAGCTGGAGCGCGTCACCTCCGGCATGCACTTTCGTGGCAACGCCGTGTTGAAGGACCTGTGGGGACTCGAGCGGGTCCAGAACACCGGCGTCCTGTACATCGGTGAAAACCCGCAGCTCGCCCGGCTGGCGGGCTTCGACCGGCTGCGCACGCTGACCACGCTCACCATCGAAAACAACGCGAGCCTCACCGACCTGTCGGACCTCGTTCTCCTCCATTCGGTGGAGGACCTGGTGGTGCTCTCCAACGAGAACCTGCTGCGCCTGGACCTGAACGCCCTGGAGAACGTCAGCCGGTACTTCATCGTCACGGAGAACCCCCGGCTGCCGACCTGCCTGGCGGTGTCGCTCGCCACGCGCGTTCCCCCGGGCGAGACGCCAGAGATTCGTGGCAACGACAGCTCTGCCTCCTGCGAGTGAACTCCTCCCGGCGGCGACTCCCGTCACGAGGAAAAGAGACGCACCCATGCGATGGACCTGGATGACGGTGCTGGTGCTGCTCACCGGCTGTGACGGCATCGACCTGCGGAAGCTCGTCACGCAGCATGAAGCCAGCACGCGAGTGGACGCGGAGTCGGCCGGGGAGAACTGCCCGCTCGGCGGCAGGGCCTTCCTCGCGGGACTGGACCTGAACGACAACGGCGTGCTCGACGACACCGAGGTGACGAGCACCGAGTACGTCTGCACCACGCCTACGCCCGGGGTGCTGGTGCACATCCAGGACGTGTTCCCCGGCGTGCATTGCCCCCACGGTGGGCATGTGTCTCGCGCGGGCCAGGACACCAATGGCAATGACGTCCTGGATGACGACGAAGTCACTCGCGAGGTGTACGGATGCACCGAACCGGCCTCCGGCCGCGTGATTCACCGCACCCGGCATCAGCCCCCGGGGGGCCATGTCCCTCCGTGGCTCTGTAGTTGGGGACGCACCTGGGTGGAGGCCGGCACGGACGTCAATCGGAACGAAGTCCTCGACGACGACGAGGTCCGCGCGATGGACAGCATCTGCGTGGAAACGGATCGGTTCGTGGTCACGCAGTCACTCGAACTCGCGGGTTCGGCCTGTCCAAAGGGAGGCACTCGCATCAAGGCGGGCGTGGATTCGAATGCGGACGGAGAGCTTGATGGCCCCGAGGCTCACACGACGCTCTACGTCTGTGAGGCCTTGCTCACGATCCACGGCAACTACACCGTGCGGTCTGCCTCGGACCTGGCGGCGCTCCAACGCGTCTCCCGCATCCAAGGCTCGCTCGTGATTGATAACGCGTCCATCACCGAACTGAGCCTGCCAGCGCTCTCCGTGGTGGACCACTCCCTGCGCCTCTGGAACAACCAACTCCTGACCCAGGTGGACCTGCCCGCCCTGCGCTTCGTGGGTGATGACCTGGAGGTAGCGGCCAATCCGGCGCTGAGCAGGCTGTTGGCCGGCGGCGACAACCATCTCCGGCTGCTCGTGGGACGGAGCGTCCTCGTGAGCAACAACGATCAACTCCGCAGCCTGAGCGGGCTCGTGAGCATGTCGCCTCGGGTCAACCTGCTTCTGACTGGCAACGCTGCGCTGGAGTTCCATCTCGGCGCGGAGTCACCGCTCGTCAACGTCGACAACCTCATGGGCTCGCTCACCGTCCGCGGGAATGCCTCGCTGCAAGCGCTTCCATTCTCGAATCTCTTCCATATCGGAGGAGGCGTCAGCATCACGAACAACAAGGCCCTGCTCTCCCTGAACGGATTCAACCCCTTGAGCATCGGCGAGTCGCTCGACATCAGCGACAACGAAGCCCTGCGAGAAATCGGCCGTCTCCCGGAGATTCAACACCTGTCCGAGCTGAGCGTGATGCGAAACCCCGCCTTGACGACCCTGGAAGACTTGAGCGCCCTCATCACGCTCAGGTTCCTCCGTGTTGTGGACAACGCAAGCCTCGTCAAACTGGGGCTGACCTCGCTGCATCAGGTCGACCAGGCCTTCACGGTCACCGGCAATCCCGTCCTTCCGTCATGCCTCGCGACGTCGCTCGCGACCGCCGTCTACACCGGCAACGCCGAGCAACTGCTCATCAGCGGCAATGACGACACCGCCACCTGCGGTGAGTGACGCTCCGAAAGGCTTCTCGCGATGCGATGGATGTGGATGTGGGCGCTGCTGCTGGCCACCGGGTGTGACGGCATCGACCTGCGGAAGCTCGTCAAGCAGCACGAGGCGCGCACGCGCGTGGCCACCGAGCCCGAGGGCCCGAACTGCGAGCACGGCGGCAAGGCCGTGCTCTCCGGGCTGGACCTGAACGATGACGGCGGGCTCGGCGACGACGAGGTGACGGGCACCGAGTACGTCTGCGCCACGCTCGCGCCGGGCGTGCTGGTGCGCACCCGGCAGCTTCCTCCTGGCGAGCCCTGCGCCCTGGGCGGACAGCTCACCCAGGCGGGCACGGACCTGGATGGCGACGGCATCCTTTCGGATGACGAGGTGACACGCGAAGCCCACGGCTGCATGGAGTCCGCGGAGGTTCTCGCCCGCGTTCGCCCGCTGATGACGCATCCCTTCGTCTGCCGGTACGACAACGCGCTCATGGAGGCTGGCGTGGACCTCAATGGGAACGGCGTGCTCGACGAGAGCGAGCTCCGGGCGGCCGCCCGCTTCTGCGCGGACCCCGCGGTGACGATGCTGCGCCAGCGGCCCGAGCCCGAGGGGCCGAACTGTACTTCCGGCGGCACCAAGGTGGAGGCAGGCGTGGATGACGACCGGAACACGGCGCTCGACGACGCCGAGGTCCGCGCGGTCGCCTATGTCTGCCAGCTCTCCGCGACCCATGATGGGACCTACGCGGTAGAGGACGCGGCGGACCTGGAGGCGCTGAGGGCCTTCACCAGCATCCGCGGCGACCTCTCCATCGAGAACACGGACGTCACGGCGGTGGCGCTGCCCGGCCTCGTGTCGGTGGAGGGCTCGCTGTCCATCCACGGCAATCCAGGGCTGATGCAGGTGAACCTGCCCGGGCTTCGCTACGTGGGAGGGACGTTGAGCATCGGGGGCAGCGCCCAGCTCAGCGACCTGCGCATCGGTCCCCAGACAGTGGAGGCGCTTCCGCCCGTTCGCGTCCACAGCCTGTCGCTCAATACGCTTCCCGGCGTGTCGTCCCTGAGCGGCCTGCGCGCCGTGACGCCGCGCTTTGAGCTCGTCTTGTCGAACACCGGCACCCTCTGGGACCTTGGCATGTTCCCCCACGTCCAGGTGCTGTCGGGCTCGCTCATCGTCCAGGGTAACCCCGTCTTGGAGAAGCTTCCGCTGCCCTTCCTCGCCCATGTGGACGGGAGCGTCATGATTGCGGCCAACCCGATGCTCCAGTCCCTGGAAGGCATGGGTCCGCTGACGATGGTCGGCGGCGTCCTCGACGTCTCTGGCAACCACGCCCTCACGCACCTCTCCGGTCTGGAGCAACTGTCGGTCGTGAAGAACCGCGTCAACGTGATGAACAACGCCCAACTGCTGGACGTCCGCTTCAAAGCGCTCTCGGAAGTGGGTTCGCTCGCCGTCGCGGGCAATGCGGTGTTGGAGCAGGTGGGCCCCATGCCCTCGCTGTTCCGGGTCCAGGGCGACGTCGTCCTGGAAGAGAACCCGCGACTGCTGCGCGCGACGGAAATGCCCGAACTCCAGAGCATGGGCGGCGCCCTGTTCGTCAACCTCAACCCGCTGCTGACGGACCTGTCCGGCTTCCAGCAGGTGACGTGGATGTACGGCCTGTACGTCACGGGCAATGGCGCGCTGGAGAATCTAGGAACCCTGGGCTCGCTCCACACGGTGGGCACCCTGGAGGTGCGGGAGAATCCGGCGATGACGCGGCTGCACCTGAACGCCCTCGCGCGCGTGCGTGACGCGTTCATCGTCACCGACAATCCCCGGCTCCCCTCGTGCTGGGCCACGCTGCTCGCGGACGACGTCTACACCGGGCCGCCAGAGGAGCGCCGCATCTGGGACAACGACAGCGACACGCCTTGCCAGCTCTGAAGCCTGTCTCCGCGGGACTCCGTGCGATGCTCCGGCATGGCGAAGCGTGGAGCCTGGGGCCCCGTCGCCCATGCGCTATTCGTTCCGGAGGTCCCTCCGCTCCAGGGTGAAGCGCTCGAGGTCCTCGTCCTGCCCCAGATGTCGGAGCGCGCGCGCCTGGTGGCCCGCGTGGCGAAAGCCGGCATTCTCCAGCACACGCCGGGAGCCGCGGTTGCGGGAGAAGCAGTTGGCCTGGAGGGAGTCCAGCCCGAGCGTCTCGAAGCCGTAGCGGACCAGGGCCTGGGCTGCCTCCGTGCCGAAGCCCTGCCCCCAGTACGCTCGGCCGAGCCAGTATGAGAGCTCGGCCGTGCGAGGGCGATCCTCGTCGGCCTCCACCAGTCCGGCCACGCCCATGAACTCACCGGACTCGGAATGGCCGAGCGCGAAGACGTGGGAGCGTGCATCCAGCGAGGCAATCCAGGCTTCCGCCATGCCGTCCTCGAACGGATGCGGAATTCCCGCCGCGTTCGCCGCCACCTCGCGGTCACCCGCCAGGCGCTGAATGGCGCTGGCGTCTTCACGCAGGAGGGGACGGAGAATCATGCGGGCACTCACCAGGGCGCCCTCCCTGTGCGCAGGGGCGAGCGCGAGCTGGACGACCGGGCGCAGGTCGGCCGCACCGAGCGCGTCCAGGGCAAGCTCCCATCGGCCCTCGGCGCAGAGCCCGCTCAGGCCGCCGTCCTCGTAGGCCCGCAGGGCCACCGTCCGCAGCGCTTCGCGAACCGCCTCGGCGACCGCTTGCCCTGCTTCGTCACAGCGTCGGCAATCAAGCTCGACACCGAGGCGGCTGCGCCTCCCGTCCTCGGAGAGGACCCAGGGGCGCACCGTCCAGGGCGGGTCATGGCGCATGTGTTGCCGGTGGCCACACTTGAGGTCTGCCACCCAGTGGCCTTCCTGGTCGAGGTGGAAGCCTGTGATGATCTGCTTCATCGGTCCCTGTGTATTCGGAAGCGGGTGAAACAATAGGGACGGAGGCGCGGAACTCGAGGTGATTTTCGAGACCGGCGCCAGGCTGGCTGCTCGCCTACATGCGGGGACGGTGCTTGCCCGTGCGGGAAGCGCGGTCCTACAGTGCCGGCCTCCCCCCAGGCCGCCATGACGACCCCGAGCCCCCAAGCGTCGAGCGAATCCGCGGCACCGGCGATTGCCCAGACTCCGTCCGCTCCCACCGCCGCGCCTGCGCCATCCCTGGCGAGCCGGTGGGGCCCCTGGGCCGCCGCGCTGGGCGGACTGGCGTGGTTCTTCTGGCTCGGAGGCGGAAGGACGCTCCCGCCCACACGCCTCGATTGGGCGGTTCGCGAGGACTGGGCGGCCTCCACCTTCGGCTGGCTGTTCTACCGCAACGCCCCGTGGAGCCTGCCGCTCACCAGCTCGCCCAACCAGCTCTTCCCGCATGGGACTCCGTGGCGCTCACGGACGGCAATCCCCTGCTGGCGGTGCTGTTCAAGCTCTTCAACGGGCTGCTGCCCGCTGACTTCCAGTACCACGGCCTCTGGCTCGCGCTGGGCTTCGCGCTCATGGGCTGGTTCGGCGCGAAGCTGGTCTCCGTGGTGTCGGCTCGTCCCACGCACCAGCTGCTGGGCGGGCTCCTGCTGGCCCTGGCTCCGCCCATGGCGGCGCGGCTGGGCCACCTGACGCTGTGCTCGCACTGGCTGCTGGTGGCCATGATGTGGCTGCACCTGCGCGACACGCCGGACGCGCACGTGGCGAAGCGGAGCCTCCTGTGGGCCGCCGCGCTGAACGCCGTGGGCGCGGGCACGCATCCGTACCTGGTGGCCATGCTCGCGCCGCTGGCCATGGCGCTGACGGTGCGGCTGGCCCTGGGCCGCGTCATCACCTGGGGACGCGCGCTGCTGGCCTCGGCGGGCATCGTCGTGCTGGACGTGCTCATCTTCGCCCTCTTCGGCTACTTCGTCGGCAGCAACCTGGGCGCGGAGGGCTTCGGCCAGTTCTCCGCCGACCTGACCACGCTGTTCAATCCCGTGGACTGGTCGCGGCTGCTGCCCTCCCTGCCCGTGGCGCGGCGCCAGCACGAGGGCCTCGGCTATCTGGGCGCGGGGGCGCTGCTGCTCGTGGTGCTCTCCATCGCGGGCGCGGCGCTCCGCTTCCGCGCGCTGCGGGACGTGTCCTGGAAGCGGGGACTGCCTTTCGCCATCGCGGTGCTGCTGCTGGCCATCTACGCGCTGTCGTCCCACGTGACGTGGACGGGCCGGCTGGTGGTGGACCTGAGCGGGCTGTACGAGCCCTTCTCGCGGCTGACGTCCGCGTTCCGCGCGTCCGGGCGCTTCATCTGGCCGCTGTGCTACGCGGTGATGGGCGGCGCCCTGCTCCTGTGGCTGCGGCAGTGGCGTGAACGGGCCTGGGTGGGCACGGCGGTGCTCGCGCTGGTGGTCGCCGTGCAGGCCTATGACGTGCGCCAGGACAAGAGCGAGCTGCGCCGTCGTCCGGAGGGCTTCCGGCGGCTCCAGGCCCCGGAGTGGGCGGAGCTGAAGGGCCACTACCAGCACCTGGCCCTCTTCCCGCCGCAGGTGCAGTGGGTGTGCCCGTACAACGAGCCCCTGGTCAACGCGGCGGGGTACATGGCCTACCGGCTGGGCCTCACCTTCAACAGCGGCTACGTCACCCGGAGCCCGCCGTCGATTGCCGAGGAGTGCAACGCCACCATGCGCCCGGGCGGCATGGACGCGGACACGGTGTACGTCGTGGTGCGTCAGCAGGTCGGCGCCTTCCTCCGGGCGGGCGCGCGCTGCGGCCAGTTGGAAGGGCTGGCGGTGTGCGTGGCCGGGCAGCGGAGCGACGCCTTTGCCCAGGCGCTGACACGGCAACCGCTGCGATAGCGCGGGGCCCCGCCGAATCCGATGGACTCCCTGGCGGGGACAGGCAGCATCCCGGCGTATGGGAAGTGAGGACATCGTCGCGGCGTTGCGCCAGGTGCCACTGTTCGCCCGGCTCACCGGAGAACAGCTCCGCTGGATGGCGGACCATGGGCGTCAGCTCCACTTCCCCGCGGGTACTCGCATCGCCGAACAAGGCGCCGCCGCGGATGGCCTGTCCGTCATCCTGGAGGGCCGCACGCAGTGGAGCCGTTGCACGAGCACGGAGAGCACGCCCACCTTCACGCTGGAGGCCGGCGACCTCTTCGGCGAACTCATCCTCTTCTTGAATGCGCCGTACCCCAACAGCGGCGACGCGCTGACGGACGTGCGCCTGTTCCGGATGGAGCCGGCCACCTTCTGGGAGCTGCTGCGTCTGGCGCCCGGGCTCAGCCGGGGACTGATGGAGCTGGCGGCCCAGCGCACCCAGCAGCAGCAGGCGCAGGACGTCCGTCCGCAGGTGGAGCTGCTCCCCGTGGGACGCATGGCGGCCGAGCTGAGCGCCGAGCTGGGCAGCCCCGCCGCGGCGGCCCGTCGAAGCGCGACGCGGCTGGGCGAGCTGATGGCCACGGTGTCCGCGCGCGCCATGGCGCTGGGCGACCACGGCCTGTCCCTGCCCCAGCGCAGCGTCCTGCTGGCCCTGCCTCGGGAAGCGGCGGAGCGCGGGCGGACCTATCCGCCGCTGGAGCCCCTGGCCCGGGCAGCGCGAGAGGAAGCGCTGGGCTCATGGCTGGAAGCGCGCGGTGTCGCGGATGCGTGGGACGCGGCCCCCGCGCTGGTGGCCTCCGGCCTGGACGTCGCGTGGTTGGAGTCCGTGGCGACGCGCGTGGGCGCGGCGCTGCTGGGCGATGTGCTCGCGTGGCTGGTGGTGGCGGTGAGCTGTGACGTGCTCATGGCGGAGGTGGCGCGCGGAACGTCGCGCGTGTCCGCGCTGGTCGAAGGCGTGAAAGCCTATGCCTTCATGGACCCGGTGCCGCGCGAGGACGTGGACGTCCACGAAGGGCTGGAGAACGCGCTGGGCGTGTTGGGCCACCGGCTGCGCGGCGAGCACCTCACGGTGGAGCGCGAGTACGACCCGCGACTGCCCCGGCTGAAGGCGGAAGGCGTCGCGCTCGATGAGCTGTGGACGCAGCTGGTGCTCAACGCGCTGGAGGCCCTGGGCGAGCGTGGCGGTCGCGTGCGGCTGCGCACGTGGAAGGACGCCGCGCACGTGGTCGTCGAGGTCTCCGACGACGGGCCCGGCATTCCCAAGGACTTGCTGCCGCGCATCTTCGAGCCCTTCTTCAGCACGAAGCCCCACGCGGCGGGCATGGGCCTGGACATCTGCCGGCGCATCGTCGAGCGCCATGGCGGTGATTTGTGCGTGCGCGCCGAGCAGGGCGGCACCCGCATCCAGGTGCGATTGCCGGTGTAGCCGGCGCACGGCCCGTCACAGCGGATGTCATGCCCCGCACGCGTCGTACCGCGCGGCGCTCAGGCCTTCGGGCCGAGCGCCGCCACCGCCGCGGCCATCACCTGCTTCACCGGGACGCCCGCGGCCTCCGCCACCTGGCGGCAGTCCTCGAACTCCGGGTGGGCGTTGAGCACCTCGCCTTGGCGCAGCCCACGCTTCACGCGGACCTTGCCCCACGGCGTCTCCACCTCCACCCAGTCGCGCTCCAGCGCCTGACGCTCCACGCGGTGGTAGCGCACGCCCAGCGTGGTGGACTCGCGCAGCACCACGTCCACGATGGCCTCGCGCGCGCCACCCTCCACCAGCGCGCCCAGCAGGTGCCCCGGCCGGCTCTTCTTCATCACCACCGGCGTCACCCACGCGTCCAGCGCGCCCACCGCGAGCAGCCGCTCCAGCAGGTGCCCCAGGAGCTGCGGCGTGGCGTCATCCAGGTTGGCCTCCACCACCCAGCGCCCTTCGTTGCCGGCCTGCTCCAGCCGCCCCAGGGACGCGCGCAGCACGTTGGGCCGGTCCTTGAAGTCCTTGGTGCCGACGCCGTAGCCCACCTTCTCCACGATGAAGTTGGGCGGGTGACCGATGTGCGCCAGCACCTTGAGCAGCGCCGCGCCCGTGGGCGTCGTCAGCTCGCCCACGCCTTCGAAGCGCACCGGCACGTCCCGCAGCAACTCCAGCGTGGCGGGCACGGGGATGGGCATGGCGCCATGGGCCACGCGGATGGTGCCGCTGCCCAGCGGCGGAGGCGCCGCGTGGACCTCCGGGTTGCCCAACAGCTCCAGCACCACCGCCGCGCCGCAGATGTCCACGATGGAGTCCACCGCGCCCACTTCGTGGAAGTGGATGTCGTCAATGGACACGCCGTGGACCTTGGCCTCGGCCTCGCCGATGGCGCGGAACACCGCCAGCGCCCGCTCCTTCGCGCGCGGGGGCAGCGTGTCCGCCTCTTCGATGAGCCGCCGGATGTCCGCGTAGGCGCGGTGCGGATGGGCCTCGCGCGCATCCAGCACCACGTCCAGGTGCGTGCCGCTGATGGCGTGGCGCACCGCGCGGCTCACCGCCAGCTTCCAGCCCGGCACGCGCAGGCCCGACAAGGCGCGCTCCAGCTCCGCCGCGGAAACACCCAGGTCCAGGCCCGCCGCCAGGAACATGTCCCCGGCGATGCCGCCCACCGGCTCCAGGTAGAGGATGCGTCGCATGGTGCTCACCTGCGCCCCTTCGTGCGGGAGATGAGGGCCGCGTAGAAGCCACCGCCGAAGCCGTTGTCGATGTTCACCGTGGCCACGTTGGAGGCGCACGAGTTCACCATCGCCAGCAGCGCGGACACGCCCTTGAAGTTGGCGCCGTAGCCCACCGACGTCGGCACCGCCACCACGGGGATGCCCACCAGTCCGCCCAGGGCGCTGGCCAGCGCGCCCTCCATGCCCGCCACCACCACGGCGGCGTGGCACTCCTGGATTTCCTCGCGGCGCCGCAGCAGCCGGTGGATGCCGGCCACGCCCACGTCGTAGACGCGCCGCACCTCCGCGCCCATGGCCTCGGCCGTCATGGCCGCCTCTTCCGCCACGGGGATGTCGCTGGTGCCCGCCGTCACCACGGCCACGCGGCCCGCGCGCACCTTGCCCTGCTTGAGATGGAAGATGCGCGCCACCGGGTGGTACTGGCCCTTGGGGAAGCGCGCTACCAGCGCCTCCGCCTTGTCCGGCTGGAGCCGCGTCACCAGCACCGTCTGCTTGCGCTCCACCAGCGCGCCGACGATGCCCAGCAACTGCTCCACCGTCTTGGGCTCGCCCAGCACCACTTCCGGGAAGCCGAAGCGCAGGTTGCGGTGCGTGTCGAGCGTCGCGTACCCCAGCTCGGCGAAGGGCAGGTCCTTCAACGTGCCCACCGCGTCGTCCACGGAGACACGGCCGGACTTCACGCTCGACAGGAGCTGCTTCAGCGCCTTCTCATCCATGGGCGCCCGTCTACCGCGATTCGGGCTACACGCCCAGCCGCGCCAGCAGGTCGCGGATGCTGTCCCGCGCCAGGACCAACAAAAGCTGTCCCCCCACCGGCGGCGCTGCGGCCGCGAGGAAGCGGGCCTCCAGCACCACCACGCTGCTGGCGTCGCCCTCCACCTGACCCACCGCATCGGACACCACGTCCCGCGCGGGGCCTCGGCGCACCGTGGGCACCGTGGGCACCAGCTTCCAGCCCGTCAGCCGGCCCATGGCGGACAGGCAGGCGCTGGCGACGATGTTCGCCGTCTCCGCCACCACGCTGTCCCGCTCGGCCTGATGGATGGCGGCCTGTCCTTCCAGGAGCAGCGCCTCCAACGCGGCGCTGTCGTCCTTGTGCAGCACCAGCAACAGGGCACCCCGCAGCCCACCTTGGATGCCGAGCGCCCCGGACACCACCGGCGCGCCGCCGCCCAGGAGCGCGGCGGCGTCCGCCGGCACCGTGAGCAGCACGCGGGGAATGGAGAGGTCCACCTTGCGCCCACCCATCAACCGGGAGAGCGCATTGGCCGCGTGGCCACAACCAATGTTGGCCACCTCGCGCAGTGCGTCGAGTTGCGCGTCGCTGGGCAGGGGCTGGCTCACGCGGACAGTAACCTCGGCACGTCCAGGATGAACACCGGACGCCCACTTCCCAGAATGGTGACCCCGGACAGGCCGGGCAGCAAGTCCAGTGGCCGCGACAGAGGCTTGAGCACCACTTCCTCCTGTCCCAACAGGCGATCCACCGCCAGCGCCACCCGGCCGGAGTCCCCGTCCATCACCACGAAGGGCCGGGTCCCCAGCCTCCGGGGCGCGGGAACTCCCACCAATGCATCCAATGAGTGGACCGGCAACAGCGAATTACCGTGAGGCAGCAGGGCCGTCTCCCGGCTGCGGCTGAGCGCCTCTCCATCCGCCTCTGTCGCCCCCACCACCTTGGCGATGGGCAGGCCGAAGACCTCCTCGCCCACCTCCACCAGGAGCAGGTGCACCACTGAGACGGTCAGCGGAAGGCGCAGCGTGAAGCGGGTGCCCCGGCCTCGCTCGCTGTCGATTTCGAGCGTGCCGCCGACGTTCTCCACCACGCGCTTCACCGCGTCCATGCCCACGCCGCGGCCGGAGATGTCGGTGATGTCCTTGGCGGTGGACACGCCCGGGAGGCACGACAGCATGAAGGCCTCGCGGTCCGTCATGCGCGCCGCGGCCTCCGCCGAGAGCAGGCCCCGCCCCACCGCGGCGTTCTTCAGCTTCGCGGGGTCCATGCCGCGGCCGTCGTCCTCCAGCTCGATGATGACGCGGTCCCTGGCGCGCTTCACCGCCACCAGCACCCGGCCCCGCGCGCCCTTCTTGGCGGCGACGCGCTCCTCCGGCGACTCCAGGCCGTGGTCGATGCAGTTGCGCAGCAGGTGGAGCAGCGGGTCCGCCAGCTCCTCGAGGATGGCCCGGTCCAGCTCGATTTCCGCGCCGGTGATGACCAGGTCGACCTCGCGCTCCTTGCGGCGGGCGATGTCGCGCGCCGCCCGGGGCAGCCGGTCCGTGATGAGGGACAGCGGCGTCATGCGCGCCGTCATCACCTTGTCGTGGAGGTCCTTCACCAGCGTGTGCAGCCGGTAGACGCCCTCTTCCAGCGCCGGGCGCGTGTTCTCCGGCAGCACCTTGCCCACCTCGCGCAGGCGGGCCGTGGCGAGCATCAGCTCGCCCACCGTGTCGAGGAAGTAGTCGAGGAGCTCCGTGCGCACGCGCACCGTGCGCGACGCCGTGTCCGCGGGGGCGCGGGCGCCGTCGGGCACGGGCACCAGGGTGGGCTGCACCACGGGCGCGGCCACCGCGGGCTTCACCGAGAGGACCTCCACCTCGGCCACGTTCTTCAGCGCCGCGTGGATGCCCGCTTCCCCCGCCGGAGTCTCCAGCTCCAACTGGATGTTGCCGTCGGGGATTCGGCCGGCCTTCAGCTCCTCCAGCGCGGGCCGGAGGTCCACCAGCGTGCCCAGGTTGGTGAGGCGCTTGTGCACGAGGAAGGCGCGCACGCCGGGCACCTGGCAGGTGGGCGCGATGCGCAGCCGCACCGCCAGCGCTGGGCCAGCGTGTCCGGAATGGGCGCGCTGGCCGCGGCCTCAAGGCGTTGGCCAGGTCGGGCGATGCCGCCGTGGCCCTGCTTCGGCGCCCGGCGCGTCCGTGGCCCGGCGCGAGGGCAGCGGCACCACCACGCCTCCGGGGGGCCCCTGGTCGTTGGTGGCGCTCACGCCCACGGCACCGTCGATGCCCGAGTGGCTCGTCGGGCCGCCTCCGGCTACCGAGCCCGCACCGGCGACAACCACCGTGCCGAGGATGGCGCCGCCGGCATCCAGTGAGCCACCGGCCGTGCCGATATCGCCGCCCGAGACACCACCAGCGGCGCCTCCGCTCGCGCTGGCTCCGGCGCCTCCAGGGCCTGCTCCGTTCGAGCCTGGGCCGCCCGTGGGGCCAGAATCCGAACCGCCACCTGCTGTGCTCGAACCGACACCTGCGGGGCCGGAGCCGCCGCCGCTCGTCGGCCTGCGCCGCCGCCAGCTCCGCCGCCGGGCCCTGGACCGTCCGAATCAGGACCCGAGCCTCCGCCGCTCCCCGTCCCGCCCGATCCGAGCCGCCGCCCTCCGGCTTCAGCGCCGTCACCTTGGCGACGCGCGTGGCGGCCGGAGCGTGGCCCGTCATGGTGGTGACGCGCTGGCTGAGCTGCGTCAGGAGCGCCGCGGCATCATCCGGCGGCTTGCCCTCCGCCACCGCGCGCACCTGCGCGAGCATGGTGTCGGCGGCGGTGAGGAGCAGGTCCACCAGGTCGCGGTCCAGGCGGCCGCGGTCCTGACGGACGGCGTCCACGAGGTCCTCCACCCGGTGCGCCACGATGGCGATGGGCTCGAAGCCCATGGACGACGCCATGCCCTTCACCGAGTGGGCATGGCGGAACATCGAATCCACCGCGCTGGACGAGCCCTCGCGCTCGAGCTCCACGAGGTCACGCCCCAACGCTTCCAGGTGGTCGGTCGCCTCGGAGATGAAGAGCCCGAGGTAGCGGGACATGTCCATCGTCATGGACCCGGCCTCGTGTCAGGAAGGGTGGACGGTGCGCGCGGGGGCGCAGCCGCTCACGTCTCGCCCAGGACCTTCTTCACCACGGCGAGCACGTCCTCGGCCCGGAACGGCTTGACGATGAAGTCCGAGGCACCCGCCTCGATGGCCTCCATCACCAGGCTCTCCTGACCGAGCGCGGAGCACATGATGACCACCGCGCTGCTGTCCGCCTTGATGATTTCCCGCGTGGCCTCAATGCCGCTCTTGAAGGGCATGACGATGTCCATCGTCGTGAGGTCGGGCTTGAGCTCCTTGTACTTCTCCACGGCCTCCAGGCCGTTGGCCGCCTCGCCGACGACCTCGAACCCCCCAGACGCAAAGATGTCCTTGATCATGTTGCGCATGAAGATGGCATCGTCGACGACCAGGACCCGCTTAGCCATGTGAAGAACTCCGCCTCCGAATCGCCTGAGGAGCGCGGACACTAGCATCCACGCTTTCCAGGGGGCTACTCACTTGGAATGGGTGAACAAGGCAACCACCGCGGCGTCCAACCCTTCTGGGTCCAGGACAGTCACTCCCAGGCCACCCAGCCTGGCGACGCCCCGGATGGCAGGCGTCATCTTTCCTGGCGCCGTGCTCACCCGCTCCACCGCTTCGATGCCGTCTACGTCTGTGACCAACAGTCCCAGGTCTCTCCGCCCACGGTCCAGTAGAACCACCCGTCCGGGCGGGGTAGGACCCTCGGGAAGACTGAGGAGCTGGCGCAGCTCTACCACCGTCACGACCCGGCCGCGCAGATTCATTACGCCTGTAATGGCCGAGGGGGCACGCGGCACGCGGGTGAAGCGCTCGGGAGGCACGACGACCTCTCGCACCGCCGAGAGCGGCAGCCCGTAACGCTCCTTTTCCACCCGGAAGATGACGTGCCGCACAGGAGTAACGTTCTATCCGCTCTGGAATGACCAGCCCGCTTCGTTACCGCTTCGACCGGGACGAACGCGCCGCGCCACGCTTCGCCGAGGACGCCTTCGCGCCGGCCCGCCCCGTGGGAACTTCGCGCGCCGGAGCCCGCTTCGCCACGGATTTCTTCCCGCCCGCCGCTTTCCCCGCTGCGGGCTTCTTGGCGCCATCCGCCTGCTTCGCCGCCACGGACCGCCGTGACGCCGCCGCCACACTCTTCCGGGCACCCGCCCCCGACTTCCCTGCCGTGGGCTGCTTCGCGCGAGCCGCCGACTTCGCCGCCGCAGGTGACTTCGCGCTGGCCGCGGACTTTCCTGCCGTGGGCGACTTCGCCGCCGTGGGCTTCTTCGCGGGAGCCGCCGACTTCGTCGCCCCAGCGGTCGCCGTGCCGGAGGTCACCGCCGAGGCGCGCGCGCCCGGAGCCAGCATCGCCTTGAGCACCTTCTGCGGCGCCACGGCGCGGAAGCTCTCGTGAATCCACTGGGACAGCAGCCCGACGGGGACCTCGCTGCCCGGCTTGAAGCGGGAGGACACCCAGCCGCTCTTGCCCAGGCCGTAGCCCGTGGGCTCGGTGAAGGGCAGCGTGAGCGCGGCCTCGTTGGACTCCGGGAGCTTGGTGGTGACGCCCAGCCCGTCGTTGTCCAGCGCGAGGATGGCGAACATCTTCCCCTTCACCTTGGCCGTGCGGTGGCCCCAGGGGAACTCCTCGGTGGCCTCGGGGAGCGCGAGCATCACCTCGCGCAGGTGGTCCTCCGCGGCCTTCAGCTTCGGGTCGACGTTGTCCGAGGGCGTCTGGCTCATGAGCCCAGGCGGAAGCTGCGCACGACGCTCTGCAGCTCGACGGAGAGGTTGGTCAGCTCACTGGCCAGCGACGTCATCCGGGACACGGCGGCCGTCTGCTCCTGGATGACGGCCTGGATGGCCTCGGTGGAGGACGCGTTGTTGCGCGCCACCAGCTTGATCTCCTCGATGGCCTTCACCATCTCCTCGCTGCCCTTGAGCTGCTCGCGGGCGCTCTCGGAGATGAGGTGCACCTTCTCGGAGCCCTTGCGGATGGTGTCGGTGATGGCGCCCATGGAGCGCACGATGTTGGTCAGGTCCTCACGGCCCTCGGCCAGCTCCGCGATGCCTTCCTTCATGGCGCTCACGACGGAGGTGGACTGACCGGAGATGTCGCGCGCCAGCTTGGAGATCTGCTCGGCGGAGCGGCCCGCGCTCTCGGCCAGCTTGCGCACTTCATCGGCCACCACCGCGAAGCCGCGGCCGTACTCACCCGCGCGCGCAGCTTCAATCGTCGCGTTGAGCGCCAGCAGGTTCGTCTGCTGCGCCACCTGCGTAATCGCGTCGACGATCTTGGAGATTTCCTGCGTCTTCTCGCCGAAGGCGAACACCTGCTGGCTGGCGGACTCGATGCGGTTGAAGACCTTCTTCACCTTCTCGCCGGCCAGCCGCGCCGCCTTGGAGCCATCCTCCGCGGCGCTGCTCGTCTCCGCCGTCGTCCGCGCCGCGTCCTCGGCGCTGGCCGTGGTGCGCTGGATGCTGCCGGCCATCTCGGTGATGACCTTGGACGCCTTGGACACGAGCTGCGACTGCGACTCGGCGCCGCCGGCGATCTTCTCCATCGACGAGCCCACCTCCTCGGTGGAGCCGTTGACGTTCTCCGCCGAGCGCTGGAGGTCGATGGCCGTGTCGGCCACGCTCTTGGCCGTCTCCTGAATCTTGCCCACCAGCTCGCGCAGGTTCTCCTGCATGCGGGTGATGGCGCCCGTCAGCTCGTCGATTTCGTCGCGCGTGCTGCCGCCCTCGGCGGCCACCGGCTTGGACAGGTCGCCCTGCGAGATTTCATACGCGGAGCGGCTGAGCACCTTCACGCGGGTGACGCGCGCGAGCAGCGACGGCAGCAGCGCGGCGGCGGCGCCGGTGATGAAGATGGCCACGCCAATGCGGACCACGTCCTTCCACACCGCCGGCCCGGGGCTGAGCTGGTGGAAGAGGATGTCCGACGTGTACATCCACACCGTCAGCAGCAGGCCCAGCACGACGTAGCCGTTGAGAATCTTCCGGTGCAGGGAGACCTCGCGGGTCGCGCGAGGGCTGTCCACGGCGCGCAGCAGTCGCTGCAGGGCTCGCGGCGGGGAGTGTGTCCGGGGACTGTGTCGTCGCGGAGGGGACGGCGCACGGGTTGCTTTCGGGGGATGAGAAGCGTCTCGGGTTTAGCCTTGCTGCTCCGCAGGGTCAATCCATCGCCCGAGGTCGGAAGTGGTCGAAGCCCTCTGGCGGTGGGAGAACGCGGCCTGTCCTGTCCCGGCTCACCCACCCGCGTCCCTCTGTGAAGTGGCCGATGCGGGTGATGGCATGTCCTCCCGCAGCGCACGCGCGCT
>JBKGHI010000519.1:0-2132 GCA_046520405.1 Myxococcus sp. 1LA | reverse complement strand
CCCGCTTTGCGCCCCGGTGTGCTGTAGAAGCGGGGCAGGCGGGGCAGGACAGGCATGGCCACGGTGAGGCTGCTGGGGGCTTGGGAGGTGCGCGGCGCTGGGGCGCTGGCGGGCTTCGTCACTGCTCGTTCACGCCCCCGGTGGGGTTGGGGACAGCGCGCGCTCATTCGCCCTTCCCGACGAGGCTGTAGGCCCGAGGCACCGCGCCGCGAACGCCGGGCTGGTACTTGGAGAACTCGCGCACCACGCCAGCCGCGACGAGCACCGCGAGACTGCGCCGGATGGCCTGCTCTCCCGCTCCAAGCGCGCCGCACAGCTCCTTCACGGCGCGCCCGTGGGGGCCTGCGTCGGTGAGCGCTGCGACGATGCGAGGGCGGTACTGCTCGACCTGTTCAATCATGTGCTGGGCTCCTCTAGCGATGTCCTGCCCCCGGTAAATGCGTGCGGTTTTTGCGGGTGGCCCACGCGACCATTTCCGGGCCATTTCTCGGCCACGACTGACTGGGGGTGGCCCCAGCTAAATGCGTGTGGATTCCGTGGGTGGCTCGGGCGACCTGCGGCAGGCCCCCCGGCTCGGATTTCCGATGAGTGGCCACTCAGGACCGTGCTCGGAGGTCATCCACGCTGAGAAAATCCCGCAGAAAATCGCCGGGCCCGCCTCCGATGAACAGTTCGGCGCTCCCACCCATGGAATGAACACATGCCGCGTGGGGACCGCGTGCTCCGGAGGCGTTTTGAGGGGTGCAGGGCATAGAAAACCCCCGCCTCCTTCGCACCAGGACAAACGGAGAAGGGCTGGAAGCCGCGCGCATCCTGGTACGGTCCCGCCATGCCCCTTGGAGGTCGTCCGCGCGTGTTCTCGTCACTTGCCCGGCTTGCCCTGCCCTTCGTGCTCCTGGTGGGCCTGACGGCTGCGGCACAGTCTCAGGATGCCCTCCGTGGGCGTGAGCTGAAGCGGCGGCGGGTGGCGCTCTCGGCGGGCACGTCTGGCAAGCCCGTGGTGCTTCACGTCGCACCGGGCTACCTCACGGCCTTGGAGTTCGATTCCCCTGTGGACCGCGACGCGGTGGTGCTTGGGGACCCTGGGGGGCGACTCGCGCTGTTCGAGGTCACGTCACGAACCATCTTGCTCAAGCCCGAGATGGAACTGGGACCCGGGCGAGGCATGGAGCTGACTGTCCCGTTCGCGGATGGCTCGGCCCCCGCCCGCATCGCCTTCTCGCTCGTCACGCACCCTTCCGAGGTGGACGCGCAGGTGATGGTGTCTCGCCTCCCACGCACGGCGGAAGAGATTCAGGCCGAACTGGACGAGGTGCGTGCCACCTGTGCGGCCAAGGATGCCGAGTTGGAAGCGCTCCGGGCCCGCAGCGCGGCGAGTGGCCCGGCCGGAATGATCCTTGCCGGTCTTCTGGGAGAGGAAATCTATCGGGCTGGCAGGCCCAGTGTCCTCGGCGCTGGTGATCGCCTCGTGAATGAGGAGGCGGTCACATACTTTGCGCGGGGGTGGGCGGCTGTCGCCCTGCGGGTTCGCAACACTGGCTCCCAACCCTGGACGCCCGTGGAGGCGCGGCTATTCGTGGCTGCGAGCGGCGAGCGCGTCAATGTGCTCGCGGTGCGCATGAAGGAACCCCGGATTGAACCGGGTGGCACCGCCATCGTGGTGGTGGAGACGGGAGCGCCCACTTGGCCAGAAGGCGCGGCTCTTCGGTTGGAACTGCGCGACGGTGATGGCGCCCGGCGCCTTCTCATTCCACGCTTTGCGTTCTAGAACCACCTCCCATGTTGATCGGGTTGAGTCCGGCGCACCTGCAACCTGGGCAGACGGTGGACGGATGGCGCGTTGTGAGGCCGCTGGGCGCGGGGAGCTTTGGTGCCGTCTACCTCGTGGAGAAGGAGGGCCACCACTTCGCGATGAAGATGGCCATGCACCGGGCCAGCAGTGGGGACGCGGAGCAGGCCGACGCGCGTCTACTGCGGGAGATGGTGTGCCTGTCCCAGGTGAGCGGACACGCCAATGTCGTGGAGGTCCACGCCCACGGGCGTTGGCAGCACCCGACCCAGGGGTGGCTCTACATCATCCTGGACTACGTGGAGGGCTACACGCTGGGGGAGTGGGTGGAGAAGACGCACCC
>JBKGHI010000518.1:0-2133 GCA_046520405.1 Myxococcus sp. 1LA | reverse complement strand
CGGGGCGCGGGCCGCGGGTGCACGGCCCGGCGCGGACTCCGGCGGCCCGCGGAGGCCGCGCCTGCTCTCACGCAGGAGCGGCGCAGCCCCGGCGGGCTCATCATCCCCTGAGCGCAGGGGACGCACCCACGGCCACTCAGGCCGGCGACACGCGGGCGCGGAGCAGCAGGTCCAGGTTCTCCCGCTCCCAGGCGAGGGCGCGGGCGTAGTCGTGGAACTGCTTCTCGTGCTCCATCAGCTCGGGCGGGTGGATGCAGCGCCGCCCGTCCTCGCCCTTCCGCGTCCGGTACACGTGGTGGAGCATCTCGTGGAAGACAATCCACTCCACGAAGTAACGGGGCACCACCGGCTGGTCCAACGCCGGGTGGATGCGGATGACCTTCGAGTCCGCCGAGTAGGAGCCCATCTTGATGCTCTTGCGAGGCCCCTTCACCCGCGGCGCCGGGCCGTAGGTGATGGCCGCGTCGATGCGGCCGTCGAAGTAGCGCTCGTTCAGCCGGTCGTAGATGCGCTCCAAATCGTGGTTCTGCCCCACTGGCTCCAGCCGGATGCGCTTGCGCATCTGCGCCGGGGACAGGCGCCGGATGTAGACGCGGTTGCGCTCGATGAACTTGTCCAGCAGCACGCTGGCGTCCGGGTCCCCGTGGCGGACGAAGCTGGCGAGCGCCTGCACCACGTCGTCCGGAGCGACCAGGAACATGTGGTGCAGCCGAAGCCGCCACATGGCTCGCTGGCGTTGGAACGTCAGCATGGTGTGCGTGTTGTCGTGAATCTCCAACGCCACCTTCGCGCGCAGGCGCGTGCGCAGCCGGCGTTCGAGCACGCGACGCCAGACCTTCAGGAGCCTGTTGGGCTCGGGGACGAGGGGAACCTGCCGGGCCACCCGGCCGGCCGTGTAACTCCGCTTCCTGATTACGTTTTTCTGACTCTTCGGGCGCGCCATAAGGGTTCCGGATTCTACGGACCCGTCTGACATGTGTAAACGCGCTCGGGGAGACGAAAGCCCTGGAATTCCAACGACTTAAGGCCACTCAAGCCCACCAGGGCCCACTTGTCCGCTGCTGGGGCAGGATGCCGCATACCCGTCAAACGCCCGATGTCACTAGCGTCGCTTCTTGCACGGAATCTGCAGGACGAGCGGCCCCTCGCTCGCCGGCTCTATGAGGTAGGGTTTTGTACCCTTCGGCTTCCGACGTCCCGGGCACTGGTAGCTCACCCGGATGGGGCCCACCGGCAGCGAGACGAGCGTGTTGATGGGGAGGCGCTCGCCCCCCTCGCGCCGCAACACCGTGCGCGCGGGAGCATCGAAGCGAACGCTCACCCGCGAGGGCTCGGCGTTGGCTGCGGGTGAGGTCTCCGAGTGGGCCTCGGGTGAAGGGGCCCCGGCCTCCGGCGTCTTCACCGGCGCATCCGGTGCCTCGGGTTCCGGCGCATCCGGGCGCGCCACGTCCTGCGCCGTGGGTGGCGCGTTCGTGAGCTTCTGGGCGGGCACCGCCCCTGGCACGGGACGGACGTCTGGCGCCACGGTCCCCTGCGGCTCCAACGCGCCCTCCGACAAGTCTTGAGGGCGCTTCGCCGGTGCGCTCTGCGCGGCGCCGATGAACCACAGCACGCCCACGCCCAGCGCGAGCAACCCCACGAAACAGGCCAGCAGCAACGCCACCGGACGCTTGCGCCGGGGCGGCGTGGCGCGCGTGTCCGCGGTGTATTCGCCCGAGTCCCCACCGCCGTAGCCCATGGTGGACTCGTCGTCGTCCGGGTCATCCCGGAGCGTGGGACGCGGGTCCGTGTACTCCAGGGAGGACACGTTCAGGTCGGTGTGCAGCGACTCCTCGTCGTCCTCCTCCGACCGGAAGCCCCGGGCCAGAGAGCTGCGCGGCGGCGGCCGCTGGTTCACCGTGGCGGGCGTGAGGGAGACGGACTGGGAGACCTCCACGTCCAACGCCGAGGAGCGGCGCGGGGACGGCGGAGAGACGGGAGCGGACGAGGCCGCGGCGTCTTCGGGGGGAGGCAGGCGTCGTGAGGACACGCCCGAGGGAGCGGGCTGGCCCAGGCGGCGTGAGCGCGCCGGCTCCGCCACACGCGCGGGAGGCGGAGACATGTGCGGCGCCGAGCGACGTACCGGCGCGGGCG
>JBKGHI010000517.1:0-2156 GCA_046520405.1 Myxococcus sp. 1LA | reverse complement strand
CCCCAGCGCCAGCAGCAGCCGGGCCTGCACGTAGGGCGAGGCCACCGTGGCCGCCAGTTGCTGAGCCTCCAGCGCGCGGGCCTCGCTGCGCGTGTAGTCGTTCACCCAGTCCAGCGCCATGGCCTCGTCCAGCAGCAGCTCCACCTCCGTGCGCGTGTGGCCCAGGCGGCGCGCGCGCTCACGGGCCGCCGCGAAGTCCGCCAACGAGTCGTCATACCGGCCAATGCGGATGCGCATCAGGCCCCGGCCGCGCAGCGCGGTGAGGCAGCGCAGCTCGTCGGTGGGCTCCAGCAACTCCAGCGCCCGCGTGTACATGGCCTCTGCGTCGAGGAAGGCGTGGCGGCCCCGGGCGGATTCCGCCAGGTCGATGGAGAGGGCGGCGGCCTCGTCGCGGCGCCCGGCGGCGGCCGCGTGCAAGGCCAGACGAGGCAGGCGCTGACGCTCCCCCGCGCCCGCCGAGCTGAGGAAGTAGCGATAGGCCGCGTGGTGGACGCGCTCGCGCTCGGCGGCCGGCAGGGTGGCGGCCACCGCTTCACGCAGGAGCTCGTTACGGAAGCTCAGCCCTTCGTGGCGGTGGGACACCAGCAGGCCGGAGTCCAGGAGCCGCCTGGTGGCGTGCCCCGCGTCCAGGGGGAAGCCTCCCGCGGCGCCGTCGCGCTCCAGTTCGCGCACCACGCCTTCGGCCGTGGCCGCGGTGAAGTCCGTGCCCAGCATCGCGCACAGACGCGCGTGCGCGGCCAGCGACGGCGGCAGTGCGCCCAGTTCGCGGTCCGCCAGCCACTCCACCAGCCGCAGCTCGGGCACCTTCTCCAGCCCGTCGGTGACGAGGTACCAGCTCCCACCCGGCGCGCGCTGGCGCACCAGTCCCTGGCGCTTGAGGCCGCGCACCAGCTCCACCAGATAGAGTGGGACGTGCTGGGCACGCTCGACGATGCGCTCCACCGCCTGCGCCGGCACGTTCTCCACCGGCTTGAGCAGCAGGCGGCACAGGGCCTGGGCCTGGTCGGCCGGCAGCACGGGCAACGCCAGTGTGGCCTGCTTCGCGGCGCGGGTGCCCCAGGTGGGGCGGCTCTTCTCGAAGCCCGGGCGCGCCAGCACGCAGACCCACAGTGGGACACTGGCCTCGGCGAGGCACGCGTACTCCAGCGCGTCCAGGGCCGTCTCCTCCGCGAAGTGCGCGTCGTCCAGGACGAGGCACAGCGGCGCTCGCGGGCATTGGCGGCCAGCAGCTCACCGGCGGCGCGCATGGCCAGCGAGCGCAGCGCGCCGGGCGCGGCGGCCCAGCTCTGGAGCTCCGGGCCACCGGGCGCGTACCAGCCCAGCGTGGCGGCCACGCCGGGCCACAGCTCGTTGCCCAACGTGGGGCCCAGACGCTGGAGGATGGCGGCGCGCGTCTGCTGCTCGGTGTCCGTGTCGTCGCGCTGGAAGGCGTTGAGGGCGCACCGCAGCAGCGTGCGCAGGGTGCCTTCGGGGTCTCCCTGCACCGGCTCGCGGGAGCGCGTGCTGTACACCCGCGCGTGGGGCAGCACCAACTGGAGGCGGCGGGCGAGCGTGGCGGCGAGGTGGCTCTTGCCATGGCCGCGCTCGCTCAGCACGGTGACGATGGTGGTGGTGGCGCCGCCCACCGCGGAGCGCGCGCTCTCCAGCAGCGCGGCCAGCTCCGCCTCGCGGCCCACCAGGACCTCGCTGCCCAACTGGAGGACGGTGATGTCCGGACGGGGCGCTGCGCCCGGCGGCGCGGGGCGCAACAGGCCGCGCAGCTCCGGCACCTCCATGCAGGGGACCTCTGGCACGGCCTCGGCGGCGGCAGGAGACAGCAGGAGCCCGTGGGCCTCGGACCCGCTGGGGTAGCGGTCCTCGCGAGACAGAATGGCGCCCAGGTAGCGCGGCGCGCCGGTGGGACGGCGCTGCACGGTGACGGCGGACACGTCCACCAGCCCGTTGGGCGCCAGGCCGCGCTCCGCCAGGCCTTCGGCGGCGCGCATGGCGCGGCGCACCGGGTTCTCTCCCACGTCCGGGTCGAAGACAGCGGCGAGCCGCTGGGCGTCGGAGAAGGCCAGGTGGCCCCCATAGGAGGCCAGGGCCTTCTGGAGCGACACCGGGTTGGCGCGCGAGGTGATGAACAGGATGGCGACGGAGCGCCGCACCTGGGCGGG
>JBKGHI010000516.1:0-2169 GCA_046520405.1 Myxococcus sp. 1LA | reverse complement strand
ATCGGCGGCTGGTGGCCTATGTGACGCCGGCCGACGTGGACACCTCCGCCCTGCGGGAGCACCTGCGCCAGCGGCTCCCCGAGTACATGGTGCCCAACGCCGTGGTGGCGCTGAGCGCCCTGCCCCTGTCGCCCAACGGCAAGGTGGATCGAAAGGCTCTGCCGCCTCCGGACCTGTCGCCTACCGAGGACGCTCCGGCGGCGGACCTGCCCCTGCTTCAGCAGCAATTGGCGGCGTTGTTCCGGGAGGTGCTGCATGTCGACCGTGTGCGGCCTCAGGACGACTTCTTCGAACTGGGAGGCCATTCGCTCCTGGCCACGCAGTTGGTGACGCGCATCCGCGCGGCGTTCGGCGTGGAGGTCCCGCTGCGGACCTTGTTCGAAGCCCCGTCACTCGAAGGATTGGCTGAGCGCATCGAGGCGTTGATGATGCAGTCCTCGCGCGCGTCGATGCCGCCGCTGCTGCCCGTGCCCCGGGATTCGGCGCTGCCCTTGTCTTTCGCGCAGCAGCGCCTGTGGTTCCTGTCCCAGTTCCAGAAGGGACATGCCGTCTACAACGTGCCCTTCGCCCTGAAGCTGTCCGGGGCGCTGGACGCCGATGTGCTGCGGCGCACCTTCGCCGAAGTCGTGGCTCGGCACGAGGTGTTGCGGACCTCCTTCTCCGCGATGGACGGCCTGTCCTCGCAGCAGGTGCAGCCCGCGCCAGCGGTTTGGGACCTCCCCGTGGAGGACCTGTCCACCTTGACGGGGCCGGCTCGCGACGCGCGGCTGCGCCAGCGGATGACGGAGGAGGCCCACTTCCCGTTCAACCTGTCCGTGGCGCCCCTGCTCCGCACCGTGCTGCTCCGCCTGGAGGCGGACGAACACGTGCTGCTGCTGAGCATGCACCACATCATCTCGGACGGTTGGTCCATGGGGGTGCTGGTGCGTGAGGTCGCCGCGCTCTACGCCGCGCTCCTCGAGGACCAGCCGTCTCCCCTGCCGCCCCTGGCCGTGCAGTACGCGGACTTCGCCGCGTGGCAGCGGCAGTGGGTGGAGTCGGAGGCCATCCAGGCGCAGTTGGCCGAATTGCGGAGCCACCTCATGGGGGTTCCAGCGCTGGAGCTGCACGGCGACCTGGGCCGGCCCGCGACTCGAACCGTGCGTGGCTTGACCCACGACCTCACGGTGCCGCCGGAGCTGGCGGAAGCCCTGAAGAAGGTGGCGCGAGACCAGGGGGCCACGCTCTACATGGTGCTGCTGGCCGCCTATGAGGTTCTGCTCTCCCGCTACTCGGGACAGACGAACTTCTGCGTGGGCAGCCCCATTGCCCACCGCACCCAGTCCGAGCTGGAGCCCTTGATCGGCTTCTTCGTCAACACGCTGGCCCTGCGGGCCCGGTTGGACGGGACGCCGACCTTCGCCGAGCTGGTGTCGCGCGTCCGTGACGAGTCTCTGGCGGCCTACGTTCGCCAGGACGTGCCGTTCGACCGGCTGGTCGAAGCGATTGGCGGCGAGCGCGGTGGCGGCAAGTCGCCGCTCATCCAGGTGATGTTCGCTCTGCAGAACGCGCCCATGCAGCCGCCGTCGCTGCCGGGCGTGACGGTGGAGCTGCTGCGGTCCACCACGGACACGGCCCGGCTCGACCTCACCCTGGCGCTGAGGGAGCTGGGCGACGGGAGCCTGGAGGGCGCGCTGGAGTTCAGCCTCGACCTCTTCACGCCTGAAGCGGGCACGCGGCTGACTCGGCACTTCCTCACGCTGCTGGAGGCGGTCGTGCGTGATCCGCAGACGCGCATCCAGGCGCTGCCGATGCTGCCCGAAGACGAGCAGCAGCAGGTGCTGAAGGACTTCCGGGGCCGGGAGATGCCGCCCGCTGCCGAGGCGACCCTCCACGCGCTGGTGGAGGCGCAGGCCGCGCGGACGCCGGACGCGGTGGCGGTGGTGTTCGAGTCGGAGCGACTGACGTACCGGGAGCTGGACGCGAGGGCCAACCAGGTGGCGCACCACTTGAGGGGCCTGGGTGTGAAGCCGGAGTCGCTGGTGGGCGTGTGTCTGGAGCGCTCGGTGGACATGGTGGTGGCGCTGCTAGGCGTGCTGAAGGCAGGCGCGGCCTACGTGCCAGTGGACCCGGCATACCCGCGAGAGCGGCTGGGATGGATGCTGGAGGACACCGGCGCTTCGGTGCTGC
>JBKGHI010000515.1:0-2197 GCA_046520405.1 Myxococcus sp. 1LA | reverse complement strand
TAGGCGCCTCCTGACTTCAGGATGCCCAGCATCGCCGCCACCCACTCCACGCCTCGCTCCAGGCACAGCCCTACCGGTACCTCCGCACCCACTCCCAGCCCCCGCAGCAGGTGCGCCCACTGGTTCGCACGCCCCTCCAGCTCCCCGTACGTCAGCACCTCCTCCTCGCACCTCACCGCCGCGCCAGCCGGCGTCCTCTCGGCGTTTTGTTCGATGCGCCGGTGGACGGCATCCCGTGGAGTATCGAAGGCCGCGCCGTTCCACGTGTTGAGCACCTGGAGGCGCTCGACATCGGTCAACAGGGAGATCTCCGCCAGGCCCGCCTCAGGTCTTGTCGTGGCGGCTTGGAGGACCTGCTGGAGGTGGAACACCAGCCGCTCCGCGGTGGCCTCGGTGAAGAGGTCCGTGCTGAACTGAAGCGCGCCCTCGAAGCCCTCCGGTGTCTCGCCGAGACTCAGTGACAGCTCGAAGCGCGCCGTCTCCCGGTCCAGCAACCCCATTGGCTTCACGGACAGCCCGGGCAGCGACAAGGGCCCCACCGGGGCGTTCTGCAACACGAACAGGACCTGGAAGAGCGCGCTCCGTCCCAGGCTCCGTTCGGGCTGGAGGTGCTCCACCAGCTTCTCGAAAGGAAGGTCCTGATGCTCATAGGCGCCGAGCGTCCGCTCACGCACCTGAGCCAGCAGCTCACGGAAGGTGGCCTCGGGCCGGACCTGCGCTCGAAGGACCAGGGTGTTGACGAAGAAGCCGATGAGCCCCTCCGTCTCCTGGTACCGGCGCCCCGCGATGGGCGAGCCTACCAGCACGTCCTCCTGCCCCGAGTAACGCGAGAGCAGAAGCTGGAAGCCCGCCAGCAGCACCATGAAGGGCGTGGCTCCTTCCGCATGCGCGAGCGCCGTCACTGCGTCGCTCAACGAACGCGACATGCGAACCGGCACCAGCGCGCCACGGTGCGACAGCGTCGCGGGCCTCGGCTTGTCCGAGGGGAGCTCCAGAAATGGGGGCGCGTCCGACAACTGCTGACGCCACCAGGCAAGCTGCGCCTCCAGCGCGGCACCGCTCAACCACTGCCGTTGCCACACCGCGTAGTCCGCGTACTGCACAGGCAACTCCGGCAACGCGGGAGACCGTCCCTCGTGGAAGGCGGAGTAGAGCGCGCCCATCTCGCGAACCAGCACGCCCAGGGACCAGCCATCCGAAACGATGTGATGCAGCACCAACACCAGGGCGTGCGTCTCCGGCGACAACCGAGACAGGACCGCGCGCACCAAGGGACCGCGCTCCAGCGAGAAGGGCCGCAAGGACTCTCGTATCGCTCGCCCACGGAAGTCGGTTTCGCGCTCCGCTTCGGGGAGCGCGCTCAGGTCCTCGAACTCGAACGAAAAATCCCCGGCCGGCGAGATGACCTGAACGGGTTGGCCTTCGTGAACGGCAAACGTCGTGCGCAGCGGCTCGTGCCGCGCGACAAGGGCCGAGAACGCGCGTTGCAACGCGGCCACGTTCAGCGTGCCCTCAATGCGAAGCGCGATAGGAACGTTGTAGACGGCGCTGCCCGGATGGAGCTGGTCGATGAACCAGAGCCGTTGCTGGGCGAACGACACGGGCAATGCGCCCGTTCGAGACACCGGCGTCAGCGCTGGTGCACTCAGGGGCATCGAAGCCCGCGCTGCCTCTTCGACTTGCCATGCCAGTGCTTCGAGCGTGGGCGATGCGAAGAGCGTGCGCAGCGGCAGCTCCACACCGAACTCCGAGCGGATGTGCGCGATGAGCTGCGTCGCCAGCAAGGAGTGGCCTCCCAGCTCGAAGAAGTCGGCGTCGGCGCTGACCTGCTTCAGGCCCAGGACCTCGCACCACAGCTGGCTGAGCTTCTGCTCGGTGGGCGTGCGCGGCTCGACGTGCTGTCGCTGCTCGGGGACGCCCGCTTCCGAGGCCCGGAGCGCCTTGCGGTCGACCTTGCCGTTGGGCGTGAGCGGCAGCGACTCCAACAGCACCACCGCGGACGGCACCATGTACTCCGGCAGCTTCTGCCTCGCGTACTCCTTCAGCGCCGAAGCTTCCGCTCCCGGCGCCACCACGTACGCCTCCACCCGCTTCTCCTGCCCCTCTCCTCTCACCACCACCGCCGCTTCCGTCACCGCCGCGTGCTGCTTCAGCGCCGCTTCCACTTCGCCCAACTCGATGCGGTAGCCCCGCACCT
>JBKGHI010000514.1:0-2209 GCA_046520405.1 Myxococcus sp. 1LA | reverse complement strand
CCGCCGCGCCCGCTCCGGCGCCGGTCGAGGCCGCCGCGCCGGTGGACACCACGCCGCGCGTGCGGACGGTGCGCCGCACCAAGTCCAGTGGTCCGCTGGGCGTGGGCCTGCGCTTCGCGTGGGGTGACCAGCGCGTGGGCGAGTTCTTCATGGCCCCGGGCGTGAAGCGCTCCTTCGTCGTCGGCAGCGCCGCGGGCGTGAACTTCGTCATGGGTGATTCCCGGCTGGGGAGCCCGAAGTTCGACGCCGTGCGCTCGGACGGCCAGTCCTTCACCGTTCGCTTCACCGCGAAGATGAAGGGCGAGCTCACCCGCAAGGGCGAGACGATGGACCTCAAGGCCGTCATCGAGTCCGGCAAGGCCTCGCATGAGGGGGACGCGTACTCGCTCACGCTGGACGCGGACGACTTCATCTGGGTGGACCTGGGCGGAGTGACGCTCGAGGTGGCCTTCCAGGCGGTGCCCAAGCGCGTCGTGGTGCCGCTGGGCGAGTCGATGGACTACACCGCGCTCAACATCTTCCTGGTGCTGTTCTTCGTCGCGACGGCGTTCGTCATCACCGCGATGAACCGCACGGGCGCGGGCGACGAGTACGCGGACGAGCTGACGTCGGACAACGCCCGCATCGCCAAGCTCATCATCAAGCCGCCGGAGACGCAGAAGAACAAGTTCCTCGAGCGCCTCAACCAGCAGAAGGAGCAGAAGAAGAGCGGCGAGATGGCGGCGAAGAACCGCGGCGACGAAGGTAAGATGGGCAAGAAGGACGCGCCCAAGACCAACAACCGCACCGCGCCCAAGGGCGACCCGAGCAAGAAGGACGAGGCGCGCGCGCTGACGGCGAAGATCTTCGGCGGTGGCAAGGGAGGCATCTCCACCGTGTTCGGCAAGAGCGGCCTGGGCGGTGACCTGAAGAGCGCCATGGGCAACATGTTCGGCGCCAAGACGGGCAACTCGGGCGGCTTCGGCGGCATGGGCCTGCGCGGCTCGGGCGGCGGCGGTGGCGGCACGGGTGACACCATCGGCATCGGTGGCATCGGCACCAAGGGCCGTGGCGGTGGCACCGGCTCCTACGGCAGCGGCGTGGGCGTGCTGGGTGGCAAGCAGAGCGTCGACGTGGGCATCACCTCGTCCGAGCCGGAGGTCATGGGCTCGCTGGACAAGGAGCTCATCCGCCAGGTCATCCACCGCAACCGTGGGCAGATCCGCTACTGCTTCGAAAGCCTGCTCAACCGCTTCCCGAAGCTGGGCGGCAAGGTGGCGGTGAAGTTCGTCATCGCCGGGACGGGCAAGGTGGCCTCGTCGTCCGTGGCGCAGTCCACGGCGGCCAACGCGGAGCTGGAGACGTGCGTGGCCGGCCGCGTGCGCACCTGGCAGTTCCCCGAGCCGAAGGGCGGCGGCGTGGTGGTCGTCACGTATCCGTTCATCTTCAAGCAGTCCGGCGAATAGCGCCGGGTGGCCTTTCTCTGGGTGGGCAGGCCTGAAGAGGGTCTGCCCACCGCGCCTTTCCCCGGCTCCCAATCCCCCACGGGGGCCGGGCCAACGTCAGGACCGCATGAAAGCCCTCGCCTCACTTGCCCTGTGCGCCTCGTTCCTCCTCCCCACGGTCGCGAGCGCCCAGACGCCCACCACTGCCCAGGGGGATCGCCCCGCTGTCACGTTCGATGAAATCGAGCGGGGCATCTACTTCGCGGTGCTGGGTGGGCCGTTGTTCATCACCAACCCTCCGGCGGCTGAAGGCACCCCGCGTCCGTTCTCCTCCGGGCCCATGGCGCAGGTGGAAGTGGGCGTGGACCTGGGCGAGCGCGTGTCCGTCGGCCTGTTCATCATGGGCTCGAGCGTCCGCACGGGCGCCGAGTACGTGGGCAACTCCGGCGGCGCGGTGTCCGGTGACTTCTCCACCCTGATTCCCGGCGCCGTCCTGCGCGCTCGCCTGGTGGGCTTCGCCGACAGTCAGGAAGTGAAGCGCACCTGGTTCTACGTCCGCGCGGGTGCTGGCTATGCGATGTTCTCGCCGCAGCGGCTCCTCCCCGACTCCGACATTCTTGTGTTTGCCGGGCCCGGAGTGGAGTACTACACACGGCTGCGCCACTTTTCCGTGGGGCTCGAGGTGACGGGGCAGTACCTCGTCTCTGGGGGCTCGTTCGGGTTCGCGGTGGCGCCGAACATTCGCTACGCGTTCTAGCGGGAGAAAGACGTGCCTCAGGAGAATG
>JBKGHI010000513.1:0-2328 GCA_046520405.1 Myxococcus sp. 1LA | reverse complement strand
CCGCCGCAGGGCCGCGCCGGAGCCCGCTCCCAGCGCCAACACGGGCATGCGGCTGGCGGACGAGCTGATGGCGGACCTCGCCATTGATCCGCTCCCGGAGCCCACGGGGCCGCTGCTGGAGGAGCAGCGCACCCTGACGCGGCCCACGCATGCGCCGCGTCTCGCGCCCGGCAAGGGCGCCGCGCAGCTCTACCTGGAGCTGTACTGGGGCGCCATCCGCCGCGACGCGCGCCGCTTCTCGCCGGACAAGAAGAAGCCGGTGCAGGCCTCGCTGGACCTCGAAGGGGCCATGCCCCTGTGGGGCTTCACGCTGCCGGAGGGCGCGCCCTTCACGCTGGCCGAGCCGGTCAACAACGCCTTCCGCGTCTTCGTGCCGCCGGGCACGGAGGTGGAGAAGAGCGGCAATGACGGCCGCTTCACCCCCGTCACCGGCGCGGCCCTGGAGTCCGACGGCAGCCGCCGCTTCCTCACGCTGCGCGAGGGCGCCGCCGCGCGCCTGACGCAGGGGCAGATGTCACTGGTGGCCTACGCCGCGCCCAAGCCCGCGCGCGTCTTCGTCAACCCGCTCAAGGGCCTGCCCTGGCTGACGTTGACCTTCCTGGGCCTGTTCGCCTCCGCCATGGGCGCGTTCCTGGCCATGAAGCCGCACCGGCCGGAGGTGGCGGACTTCCAGCAGAAGAGCCTGCCGCCCGTCGCGCTGCGCCTCATCGCCCCCGAGCCGAAGAAGAAGGAAGAGGCGAAGAAGAAGCTGGAGGCCATCAAGGAGCAGGCGAAGAAGCCCACCAAGGAGAAGGTGGCGGAGAAGGCCCCGCCCAAGCCGGTGGAGAAGACGCCGCCGCCGCCGAAGCAGCCCGAGCAGGCGGTGGCCGCCGCGCCGCAGCAGAACAAGGCGCTCAAGGCGCTGGCCAAGCTGTCCGCCGCGGGCCCGGCCACCAACAACCTGCTCGCCGCCGTGGACAAGCTCGGCAGCGGTCCCGGCAGCAAGAACGTGAAGAACTCCAACTACAAGCTGTCCGGCCTCATCGGGAAGGCGCCCATCGCCAACGCGGGCCTGGGCACCTTCGGGTTGGGCGGCGGTGGCAAGGGCGGCGGCGCCACGCTGGGCGCGGAGCTGCTGCGCGGCAAGGGCGGCGGCGGCATCGGCGCGCTGGGCGCGGGCGGCGTGGGCAAGGGCAAGGTGGGCGGCACCGTCACCCGTGCCACGGCCCGCAGCATCGCCTCCACGCAGGGCACGGTGGACCGCGAGGCGGTGGCGCGCGTCATCAACAGCCACCTCAACGAAGTCCATGGCTGCTATGAGCGCGGACTGCTCAAGGACCCGGGGCTGGCTGGCAAGGTGGTGCTGGAGTGGACCATCGGCGCCAATGGGCGCGTGGTGGCCGCCAAGACGAAGTCCTCCACGCTGCGCAATGCCTCCGTCGAGTCCTGCATCCTCTCCAATCTGAAGTCCTGGACGTTCCCCGCCCCCAAGGGGGGCGTCGTCATCATCACCTACCCGTTCCTCTTCAACTCGGTCGGCTACTGACGCCGCGACACCATGCGCGCGCCTGTTCCCGTCCTCCCCCAGGAAGCCCCCACCGTGCGATACGCCCTGCTCATCCTCTTGCTGCTGACGCCCGGACTCGTCCGCGCGCAGGCCGAGGCGCTGGAGAATCCCGGCGCAGTGTCCGCCATCCAGGAGCGGCGATTCCGGATGCACCACGAGCTGCTGCTCGGCGTGGGCGTGCTGCCGGCCAACGCCTACTACAAGGGCCTGGTGGGCAGCGTCGGGTACACGTACCACTTCAGTGACACCTTCGCGTGGCAGGTCGGCCGCGGCACGTACAGCTACAACCTCCAGACGAGCCTGCGCCGTCAGCTCGAGCGCGACTTCAACACCTCCCCCAACGCCGCCGCCTTCCAGGACCAGGTCCAGTGGATGGTGGGCTCGGACCTCATCTGGAGCCCGCTCTACGGGAAGATGGCGTTCCTCAACGAGTCGGTGCTGCACATCGAGGCCTTCCTCCTGGGCGGCGGCACGGTGGTGAAGCTCGACCGCGACGGCGGCTTCCGGCCCGGCGTCAACGTGGGGCTCGGCCTGCGCCTCTTCACCGGCAAGACGCTCTCCCTGCGCCTGGACGTGACGAACAACACCGTGTTCACCGGCGCCACGCGCGTCATCCAGGTCCCCCAAATCCAGTTCGGAACCGCGTTCAACTTCGGCGCCACGGAATGACTTCCCGCTCGCTCATCGCCGCGCTCACCAGCGCCGCGCTCCTCGTGTCTCCAGCGCCCGCCGCCGCGCAGTCCGCGAGCGGCGCGCAGCCCACGTCTCCCGCGCCCGCGGCT
>JBKGHI010000512.1:0-2359 GCA_046520405.1 Myxococcus sp. 1LA | reverse complement strand
GCCCCCGGGCCCGGCGGCCCAGTCCGCGTGGTCCACGGCGCGCACCGGCAGTCCCGCTCAGCTCCGCGGCGACCGCGTCTCGCGCCGCGCCCAGCACGACCACCACGGGGCCACACCGCAGGGACGTGGCGGCTTCGGCGGCGCGCCACCAGCGTCGTTCCCTGATAGCGCACGAGCTGCTTGGGGTGGCCCAGCCGCGAGGAGCCTCCCGCGGCCAGCAGCACCACGCCCACCGTCACGCCAGCCTCCGCACGGGCGGCGCCGCGGCGGTGTGGATGGGCGCTCGCCGCTCGCGGAGCTTGCCGCCCTCGCGTCCGGCGACCACCGCTTGCAGCTCGGCGATGATGGACAGGGCAATCTCCTCCGCGCCCTCCGCGCCCAAATCCAAACCCACGGGGGCGTGCAGCTTCTCCAACTGCGCGTCGGTGGGCGCGGAAGACAGCTCCGCGAGCAGCCGGTCCGTGCGCGAACGCGGGCCCAGCACGCCCAGGTAGCGCAGGGGACGCGGGAGCAGCCGCGCCAGCAGCTCGTGGTCCTGCGGCAGGCTGTGCGTCATCAACACGGCCAGCGTGCGCGGCGAAAGGGGCACCGCGCCAGGGGCGTCCGGGGCCTTCGCCGACACCACCGCGTGGGCCTGGGGGAAGCGGCGCCGCAGGGCCTGCGCGGGCCGGTCCGCCACCACGGTGACATGCCAGCCCAGGGCCGCGGCCTGGTTCACCACCGGGGCGACGTCAAAGCCGCTGCCGAAGAGCACCAGGGCGTGGGGCGGCTCCACGACCTCCACCAGCACGTCCGCGCCGCCGCAGGGGCCGCTCCACGTGCGGCCCGCCTCCAGGGCCTCGCGCGCCACCTCGCGCACTGCGTCTCCCAACGCGCCGGTGAGTGAGCCCGCCTCGGCGTCGTCATCGCGGAGCATCAGCCGGGCACCCACGGCGCTCGCGGGGCCCGGTACACCGTGGCCACCACCGCCCGGCGCCCCGCCGCGCGCGCCTCGGCGGCGAAGGCGAGCGCTTCCCCCGCGCCTGAATCCCAGCGCTCCAGCAGCACGTCCACCACGCCATTGCAGCCCAGCGCGAAGGAGAAGGCGCCTTCGTCCTCCGCGGCGTCGCTGGTGGAGTCGTAGCGAAGCAGGCGGGGGCCGGTGGTGGTCCAGAAGAAGGCCTTGCGGACGATGTCGGCCTCCAGGCAGCCGCCGCTGATGCCACCCGCCAGCCAGCCGTCCTCGCTCATCAACATCCGCGCTCCTGGCCGCCGGTACGCCGAGCCCGCCACGGCGACCACCGTGGCCAGGACCAGCGGGCCGCGAGCCTGCGTGCGCGCGCGGAGGATGGCGTCCAGGTCCTTCATGTCTCGTCGTCCTTGGTGGGGGTGGCCGGAGCGCGAGAGCAAACTGTAGTCGGCGCCATTCCATCCCGGCCAGCGACGTTCTCTCGCGTCAGCCTTCGCGAGGCGCGGGGGTGCGACAGCCGACACACGAGGTGGCTGGATGAATCCCCGCGGCTGGGGTGTAGTTCCCATCCGCATGCCCGTCCTGCGTTACGCCTTCACCCTCAATGCCGTGCGTGAGCTCGGCCGCCTGGCTCCGGACATCGCCCGGGCGCGGGCGGAGGCGGCCCTGGACACGAGCCTCCAGCACATCCGCGAGGCCTGCACCGCCACGCTGGGCATGGAGTTCGACACGCTGGTCTGCTTCGACGCCCGCTCCGTGGTGCGCCTGTTTTCACACGCGGAGCAGGCGCGCATCCTGGCCCGGCTGGTGGACGAGCGGGCGCGGACGCTCGCGCAGGTGGGGCGCTACCAGGAGGCCTTGGAGGACACCGTCTACGCGGGCCAGTTGCTGGCGTGCTCGCGCCAGCGCTTCGGCGTGCCCAAGGACTTGCGCGCCGCGGAGACGCTGGAGCGCGAGGTCCCCGAGCTTCCCTGAACGGCGCGTAGGTGCGCCCTACTTGGAAGGACGCCCGCCGCGCGGAGGTTCCTCGCCGGGCTCGGGTTCAGGCTCGAGCCGGGCTTGCCGCTCACTGGCCTCCCAGGAGGCCTGGGCGTCACCCGAGTGAACGCGCCGGGCGGACTCGTCATCCTGCTGCCCCGTCCACGTGGTGTGGCCGCCCGCGTAGCCTTCCAGGGGACGCGCGCCCCGGTGGGACTCCACGTCCAGGTCCTTCTGCTCCTCCTCGCGCAGGCGCTCGCGCTCCTGTTCCCGCTCGCGCTGGTGCTGCCGTTCCAAGGGGTCTTCCGCCATGGTGCCGTCACCTCCTGCACCAAGGTGGTGTCCGCCCTGGGCGAAGGCAGCGCCGGGCGCGGCCGCACGCGGCAGGCCGCACGCCCGGCGGTCAGTCAGGCGGACACCCGGCGCGGGGCC
>JBKGHI010000511.1:0-2361 GCA_046520405.1 Myxococcus sp. 1LA | reverse complement strand
CCACGAGCGCTCGCGCGTCCAGCACCCGCACGCGCCCCAGCCCCACGTCCGCCGCGTAGAGCAGCCCCGCGCCGTCGTCCAACGCCAGCCCTTCCGTGCCGCCCGCGCCGAAGCCCCGGTGCCGCACGTAGACGCCCCGCGAGGGCTCCACCACCGACACCCCGCTGTTCGCGCTCACCTCCATGCGCTGGGGGTTGGGCCCCACGTTCGGCCCCAGGCTCGACATGAAGACGTGGCCCAGCCGCTCGCTCGCCACCAGGAATCGGGGCGCCTTGCCCCCCATCACCTGCTCACGGAAGCGCTCGGTGTTGCCCCCGACAATGGACACCCCAGGGCATGGAACCACCGTGGAGACGAGCGTCCCGTCCGACTGCCGCAGCAGCTCCAGTTGCCCCGTCTGGAGGCTGCCCACCGCCAGCACGTCCCTCCAACGCGCCAGCGCCCGCGGGTTGGGGTCCACCGGCGCCGACCACCGCGCCCGGCCATCCGCCAGGGACAGCGCATGCACCCGGTCTGCCACGCGCTCGGCCACGAAGGCCACGCCGCCGGGGCCGTCCACCGTCAGCCCCTCCGCCCATGGTGGCGCGGGCAGCACCCGAGGGGCAGCGCCCGGCGCGTCCAGGGCATAGAGCCACAGCTCCGGCTGATAACGATGCGCCACGCCCAGCCAGGGCTTGCCGTCCCCATCCGTCCAGGCCGCCAGCGCGGAGGGCCCATCCCCCGTGGACAGCCGCTCCACGCGCCCGCTCTCGACGTCCAGCGCGAACACCGTGTCCGTGGGCGCCGAAGCCATGAAGAGCGTGCGCCCGTCCGGCGAGGCCACCATCGAGGTCAGGTCGGCGAAGGCCGCGTCGTTCACCACCGTGAGCCGCGCCGTGCCCTCGGACTCAGTGCCTTCGGGCCCCGCGAGCCGTGCCTCCACCACCGCCTGCGGCAAGTCCTCCGGGAGGCTCAGGCCCGCGGGCAGCCGCGCATAGGCGTGCGTGGCATCCACCACCGTCAACGGCAGCCCCAGTGACAGCGGAGGCCCCAACGCCAGCGACAGACCCGGCACCAGCCCTTCGCCCTGAACGGAGAGCGGCTGGGATGTTTCATTGCTCGTGAGCCGGGCCCCACCGACACCAGCCTGGGACGCGCGGCGGCGGCCACCGGAGCGGCCGGTGTTGCGCCCCCGAAGTGGTACGCCACCACGCCCACGGCCACCACCGACGCGCCCAACACCGCGAGCACCGCACGCCTGCCATTCCTGCTCATCCGCGCCAGTTGCCTCCGCGCTGGAGCATCCCCCATCCCCCAAGGTGCGGGGATGAATTCATGTCTCGGCTCCCCATCAGCCCAGCGAGCGTGAAACACAGCACCGCACGCCATCTTTCCAGCGTCCCGGCAACACTCCGGCTCACCGTGGTGCATGCGCCCCACATGGGGTGGAGTGCCCTCCACACCTGGGCGCGCACAGCGTCACATGCGCGCGCCGGAGTGTGCGTTGACAGCTCGGTACACGCATCGCTTAACCTGTTGATGATGCGACGCTTCCTCCTCTGCATGGCTGTCGCCCAGTTCCTCGGAATCGGTACGCTGATGGCTCCGACCGACGCATGGGCCCAGAGCCGCGGCCGTGCCGCGCGCCAGGCGAAGTCCAAGCCCACCAAGAAGTCGGCCTCCAAGGCTCCGCCGAAGATTGAGACCAAGGGCTCTTCTGCGGTGGACCCGGTGACGGGTGATACGGCCACCACGGCCACCACCGCGCTCCCGCAGCGCGGCCCGGCCCGCATCGACTTCGATGACCGGCTCATCCAGGGACAGACGAACAAGTCCGGAGCCGTGTACCTCTACGACCGCAAGGAGCTGAAGACGCGGTCGATGATCCGCGAGCGCGAGAGCTTCCGCTCCGAAACGCTCTCCACGGTGTACGACCCCTAAGGCAGCACCGCCCACCAGTCCTTGAATGGAGCGTCACCGTTGAGCGGTCAGCCCAGCGTCCTGCAAGTCGTCATCCTCCGCGACGGTCTCCTCGTGGGCACCGAGGTGTTCGTCCCGGGCACCTATGCGCTCGGCTCGGACCCGGCCTCCGACCTGCGGCTGGATGACCCGTCCGTGGAGCCGCGGCACGCGCTGCTCTACTTCCAGAACGGCCGCGCCGCGGTGCAGGACGCGGGCTCCGCGGGAGGGCTCTTCGTCAACGGGCATCGCGTCTCCGCCTGTGAAATCCGGCCGGTGGACGAAGTCCTCTGCGGGCCCTTCATCCTGAAGACGCGCGTGCTGTCGCAGAAGCCCCAGGAGGCCAAGCCGCAGCCGCCGCCCGAGGTCGCCGCGATGCTCGGCGCGGCCCAGGCGCCCTCGCCGTTCGCCGCGCCGCCTCCG
>JBKGHI010000510.1:0-2374 GCA_046520405.1 Myxococcus sp. 1LA | reverse complement strand
GGCGCCAGTTGCAGCCACACCTCATCAGCGCCGAAGCGCGCGAAGTCCGTCCCCAACACGAGGCGGGACACCGCGCGGTGCGGTACGCCCACGCCCTTCGGCTTCCCCGTGCTTCCCGACGTGAACATCACGTACGCCAGGTTGCCCCCGCTGATACGGGTGCGCGGTGTGCTCTCTGGGAGGTGGGCAATCTGCGAGTCCCACTCCGTATCCACGCACACCACCAGCTCGCCGCCAGACGCCACCTCGTCCGCCAGTCGCTCCTGCGCAACCAGCAGCGCGACGCCCGCCTCCTGCTTCATCCACGACAGCCGCTCCAGCGGGTAGCTGGCGTCCAGAGGCACGTACACGCCTCCTGCCTTCAGAATGCCCAGCACGCTCACGATGAGTTCCAGCGAGCGCTCCGCGCACAGCCCCACGCGCACCTCGGGGCCCACGCCCATGCCCCTCAGGTAGTGCGCCAACTGATTCGCACGCCGGTTCAGCTCGGCATACGACAGTCGCTGGCCCTCGTATTCCACCGCCACCGACTCCGGCGTCCGCGACACCTGCTGTTCGAAGAGTTCCGCCAGACTCGCGTCGCGCGGGTACGCCGTGGCCGTCCCGCTCCACTCCTTCACCAGTCGCTGGGCCTCTTCACGGCCCATCAACGGCAGGTCGCCCAGCCGCGTCTCCGGCTCGGCGACGGCCGCCTCCAACAGCACCTTCAAATGTCCGAGCAACCGGGCCATCGTCCCGGCCTCGAACAGGTCGCTGTTGTAGTTGGCCATCGCCACCACGCCGTCCTGCACTTCCTCCATCACGAGCGACAGGTCGAACTTCGACGTCTTTCCTTCCGACTCCACTCCGGAAAACCGCAGCCCCTCGCCAAGCTTCACTTCCGTTTCGGGCGTGTTCTGAAGGGTCAGCGTCACCTGGAACAGGGGGCTCCGGCTCAGGTCACGGTCGGGGTGCAACTCCTCCACCAGCTTCTCGAACGGCACCTCCTGGTGGGCGTAGGCGCCGAGCGTCACTTCTCGCACCTGCGCCAGGAGCGCTCGGAAGCTCTCTACCGGAGACACCTTCGCGCGCAGCACCAGCATGTTCGCGAAGAAGCCGATCAGCCCCTCCGTATCGCCTTGCGTCCGGCCCGCGATGGGCGAGCCCACACTCACGTCTTCCTGCTTCGCGTACCTCGACAGCACCACCTGGTACGCCGCCAGCAACACCATGAATGGCGTCGCACCCTCTCGCTGGGCCAGAGACTTCACGCCGGCCCACAACGACTTGGGCCACACCTGGCCGAGATGGCCGCCACGGAAGGTCTGCACAGCGGGGCGAGCCCTGTCCGTCGGCAGTTCCAGCGCGTGCGCTGCGCCGTCCAACTGCCGCTTCCAATACGCGACTTGCGACTCCAGCACCTCGCCCCGGAGCCACCCATGCTGCCAGACCGCATAGTCCGCGTACTGCACCGGCAACTCCGGGAGCGGTGACGCATCGCCTCGAGCGAACGCCTCGTACAACGCGGTCACCTCGCGTACGAGGACTCCCATGGACCAGCCGTCGGACACGATGTGGTGCATCACCAGCACCAGGACGTGTTCCTCATCGGAGACCTTCAGCAGGGTCACACGAAGCAGCGGGCCACGCTCCAGGTCGAACGGCCGGTGAGACTCCTGCGCAGCCAGACGGTTGGCTTCCGCCGCGCGGTCACCTTCCGGCAGGGACTCCAGCGGCTGGTACTGGAAGGCCAGCACCGGCTCAGCAGCGATGACCTGCACCGGCTTTCCGTCCCGGGTGCTGAACGTCGTCCGCAAGGACTCGTGGCGACGCACGAGTTCTTGGAAGCTCCGCTGGAGCACCTTGGCGTCCAGCGGACCCTCCACACGAAGGACGGCTGGCACGTTGTAGGAGACGCTCCCTGGCTCCATCTGGTCCAGGAGCCACAGGCGCTGCTGCGCGAACGACGGCGGCAAGATCAGGCTGCCATCCGCTCGTGGCTTCAACGGTGGCGCCGCGAGCGTCCCGCCTGAGCGGACAGCACGCTCGACACGCTCTGTGAGCGCCGACAAGGTGGGGGCCTCGAATACATCGCGCAGCGGCAATTCGATACCGAAGGCACTTCTGATCCGAGAAACCACCTGGGTTGCCAGCAGTGAGTGCCCACCCAGCTCGAAGAAGTTGTCCTTCAAGCCAATCCGCGACGTGCCCAGTACTTGCGAGAAAACCCCGGCCAGCAGCGCCTCCGCCGGAGTACGTGGCGCCTCGTAGTCGCCCCCTGGCGTACGCGTCTGCTCCACCGGAGCAGGCAGCCCCTTGCGGTCCACCTTCCCGTTCGGCGTCAGCGGCAGCGCCTCCAGCACCACGTACGCCGACGGCACCATGTACTCCGGCA
>JBKGHI010000050.1:0-41320 GCA_046520405.1 Myxococcus sp. 1LA | reverse complement strand
CGGCGGTGTCCCTGGGCCGGCAGCGCACCCTGCGCGGGCTGGAGCGGGGGGATGTGCCCACCACGCCGCAGACGCTGGCGTCGGCGGTGGCGGAGGTGACGCGCGCGCCCGATGAGGCATTCCTCGGCTCGCTGGGCTGTGGCTGGTCACCACGCTGGCGCTGGGCGTGTGCATGTGGCTGGGCGTGGGCGTGGAGCTGTCGGTGGCCGCGCGTATCGCCTCGCTCGGGCTGCTCTTCGGCCCCCTGACGGCGCTGCTGGTGCACTGCCTCATCGTCCTGCGCTCGCGCCGGGTGGTGCTGTGGCTGGCGGAGCTGGGCATGACGCACGCGCAGCTCATCGACGCCATGCCCCGGCGCGCGGAGCTTCGCGCGCGGCTGGCGGCCTTCGCCTTCGTGGCGGTGATGACGCCCGCGGTGCTGTCCGCCCAGCTCTCGTACGCGTTGAGCCAGCGCATCTTCAACCGGCTCATGGCGGAGCGGGACGTCAGCCGTCAGTTGATGCTGGCGCAGGAGCTCCGGGTGGAGGCGCTGACCCAGGGCGGCGGGCTGGTGCTGCTCGTCTTCGCGCTGGCGCTGACGGCGGCCTACCTGGGCGGCACCATGCTGGGGCGGCCCCTCCGGGAGCTGTCGCGCGAGGCGAAGCGCATCGCGGAGGGCGACCTGGCCAGCCCGCGCGTGGTGCCCGCGGAGGACGAGGTCTGGGACGTGTCCGCGGCGTTCACCACCATGCGCGCGCACCTGGCGGACGTGATGTCGCAGTTGCAGCGCGCGGGCGCGCAGATTTCGGCGACCACGGAGGAGATTCTCACCACGTCGGGCCGCTACGAGGCGGGCGCGACGGAGCAGGCCAGCTCGCTGGACGAGACGAGCGCCACCACCGAGGAGCTGGCGCGGTCGGCGCGGCAGATCGCCGAGAACGCGGGCTCGGTGGCGGAGATTGCCCAGCGCACGCTGGGCGCGGCGCAGCAGGGGCAGGGGAGCGCGGAGGCCTTCCTGGGCTCCATGGCGCGCATGCGCCAGGACAACGGCGCCATCTCCTCCGCCGTGGTGCGGCTCAACAAGCGCGTGCAGCAGATTGGAAAAATCGTCGAGTTCATCAACGGCGTCGCCGACAAGTCGGAGCTGCTGGCGCTCAACGCGGAGCTGGAGGGCACCAAGGCCAGCGAGGTGGGCCGGGGCTTCTCGCTGGTGGCCGCGGAGATGCGGCGGCTGGCGGAGAACGTGCTGGAGTCCACGAAGGAGATTGAAGGCCTCATCGAGGAGGTCCGCGAGGCCTCCGCCGCGGCCGTGTCCGCCACCGAGGGCGGCGTGCGCGCGGTGGAGACCGGCACCACGCTGGCGCAGCAGGTGTCCGAGTCGCTGCGGCAGATTGTGGACCTGGCGGGGCAGACGTCCTACGCGGTGCGCAGCATCTCCCTGGCCACGCAGCAGCAGCAGCAGGGCACGGACCAGCTCGCCGACGCGATGGCGGACATCCTCCGCATCACCCAGCAGAGCCTCAACGCCACCAAGCAGGTGAGCACCGCGAACACGGACCTGCTCGTGCTCGCCAGGGATTTGCAGGGCGTGGTGGAGCGCTTCCAGATTGGCCAGGAGCCGCTGGGGGAGGAGGGCGGGTGAACCCGAGCGAGCGCCTGCTCAGGCAGTTCCGGGACCTGGTGACGGTGCGCCTGGAGCGCATCACCCGGTCCTTGATGGAGCTGGAGTCCGGCGCCAGCGCGGAGGCGGGGCGGGGCGTGCTGCGGGAGCTGCACGGCTTGAAGGGCGAGGCCCGGATGATGGGCTTCGATGACATCAACGTGCTCGTGCACGAGATGGAGGAGCTGGTCCGCTGCACCGAGCCCCTCCGTTACGCGCTCTCTCCCGCGTCCACGGACGCGTTGCTCACCACGGCGGACGCCGTGCTCGTGTTCTCCGGGACGCAGACCGCCGAGGAGCCGCCGCCCGCGGTGGAAAGGCTCGTGGCGTGGTTGCAGGAATGCATCCGCTCCGAGGCGACGCGCCTGCCGCCCGGGAACGCCTCGCCAATGGCTGGCGGCACCGCGAGTCTGGAGCCCGTGCCTACCGGTGGTGCTGTGGGCGCGCCCCACGTCAGCGGCGCATCGGGGGCTCTCCGAGGCGCGGACTTGGGGAAGTCCTCCGTGCACGGTGCGCCGGGAGAGGGTTCGGGCAAGTCCTCCGTCTTCGTTCAGGGCGCCGCAGGGGAGGGCGTGGGGAAGTCTTCCGTGCACGGGGTTTCGGGAGAGGGCTCTGGGAAGTCCTTTGCCTCCGCGCAGGGAGCTTCGGGAGAGGGCCCGTGGAAGTCGACCCCCACAGCTCAGGGCTCTCCGGGGCGGCTGTTGACGGTCCCCGCCCCTGTCGCGGAGGGAAGTCGGCCCCACGTTCCTTTACCTGGGCGTGAGGGGGCCTTCGTGTCGGGCGCGGTCGCTTCACCCAAGGTGGGCGGTGGGCCGGTGCTCGTGGGGGCCTCGGCCACCGCGCGTGCCTCGACCGCGTCTGCCGATGGAGCCTCCGCTCTGGGCCGGAGCGGGACGTCGAGCCTCGTCTCTCAGCCCTCCGGTACCTCCGTGTCCTCTGGAGCGGGGGCCCGGGCCACGTCCACGGTCCCGACGACGGGACAAGGTCCCTCCGTTTCCCGTCAGGTCGAGCCCCGTCCGGACACCACGGTGCGCATCGGTGTGGAGAGCCTGGACCTGCTGACCAGCGCCGTCACCAACCTCACGCAGGTGGCGCGGCGGCGCGAGCTGGCCAACGCCCGGCGGCTGGCCCTGGCCCGCGAGCTGAGCCAGCTCGCACGCGAGGCGGAGGACCTGGGACCCGCGGGTGCGGCACTGGCGGCACGGTTGGGCTCAGCCAAGGAGATGGCCGCCGTCCTCCACCGTGAATCGAAGCTGCTCTCCAACGCGGAGCTGCGCGACCTGGGCATGTTGGTGGAGGAGGTGCAGACGCTGCGCATGCTGCCGCTGTCCGTCCTCTTCGAGCCCTATCCCCGCATGGTGCGAGACCTGTCCCGCGCGCTGGGCAAGGAAGTGGAGCTCGTCGTCGACGGCGAGGACACCCGCGCTGACCGGGCGGTGGTGGAGGCCCTGCGCGAGCCCTTGATGCACCTGGTCCGCAACGCCCTGGACCACGGTCTGGAGACGCGGGTGGACCGCGTGACCGCGGACAAGAATCCGCGCGGCTGCCTCACGCTGCGCGCGTCTCGCGAGGGCAACCGCATCATCCTCCGCGTGGAGGACGACGGCATGGGCGTGGATCCGGTCCAGCTCCGCAAGGTGGCCGTGCGACGGGGCGTGCTCGACGAGAGCGCCGCCAATGCCCTGTCAGACGCGGCGGCCCGCGAGCTCATCTTCCTGCCGGGCTTCACGTCTCGGGATGTCGTGACGGACTTGTCGGGTCGGGGCGTGGGCCTGGACGCGGTGCGCACCTCCATCCAGGGCCTGGGCGGCGACGTGGGCGTCGAGTCGGCTCCGGGTTGGGGCACCATCTTCGAGCTGCGCGTCCCCGTCTCCCTCACCGTGGCCCCGCTGCTCTTCATCAAGGTGGGTCCGGAGACGCTGGCCCTGAGCGCCACGCACGTCTCACGGGCCCTGAAGGTGGACCCCGCGGACCAGTGCGAGGTGGCCGGCCGGCCTTCGCTCCTGGTGGAGGGCCGGGTGTTGCCGCTGGCCCCGCTGGCGTCGCTGTTGGGCCTGGAGGCTCCTCGGACGGCCCGGGAGGGCGAGCTGGCCCTGGTCGTGAAGAGCCAGAGTGGCGCGGCGGCGCTCGTGGTGGACCGCGTCCTGGAGGAGCGGGTCCAGGCCATCCTCCCCCTGAAGGGCATCCTGGGCCGCTTCGGTCACCTCACGGGGGCCACGTCCCTGGCGGACGGGCGCCTGGCCATGGTGCTGTCGGCGGCCTTCCTCACCGCCAGCGCCCACCATGGCAACGCCCTGCCGCGTCCGGCCCCGTCGGCGGCGCCCGCTCCCGAAGTCCGGCGCCGGCGCATCCTGGTGGTGGACGACTCGCCCCTCACCCGGGAGCTCATCGCCAACCTCCTGGAGGCGGTGGGGTATGACACCGTCATCGCCTCGGACGGGGCGGAGGCCCTGGAGGTCCTGGAGGCCCACTCGGTGGACCTGGTCGTCACGGACCTGGAGATGCCGGGCGTGGATGGCCTGACGCTGGCTCGGCGACTGAAAGGGCACCCCGCTCATTCGCGGCTCCCGGTGGTCATCCTCACCACCCGTGGAGGGGAGGATGACCGGCGGCGGGGGTTGGCGGCGGGGGTGGACGGCTACATCACCAAGGGCGATTTGGTGCGCCAGGACCTGGTGGACGTGGTGCGGCGGCTGCTGGGCTGACAGGCCCCTGCATGGGCTTGCGGGACACGCCAGCCCTGAGCAGGTCGCAAGAAGGAGCCGAGCAATCTCAACGGATTGCCCGGCTCTTTCGCCGAGGACGCGCGAACAGTTTGGGGTGCGGAGACAGGCGGCGGCGTCAGCTCATCTCACTCCACGGCGAAGTGGTAGTTGGAGCCGTAGTTGCTGTCGTAGCGCACGCAGGAGCTGCGGTCCGTATTGCGGAACCACATCTCCAGATGGCGGGCGCCGGCCGGAGCGGTGATGGCCGTCGGCACGGACCCGCCGGAGCCGGTGACGACCGTCTCCTGGATGGGGCCGTTGTCGAAGCGGTACTGCGCGACAATCACCCAGGCCGGGCCGTTGTAGGTCGCGCGGCACTCGGGCAGGCGGGCCACGTCGTAGTTGACGATGAACTGCTCGCCGGCGCGCAGCGTGCCCGCCACTGTCTCGTCCCAGTTCGCGTTGAAGGAGAGGGTCGGCGCGCCGATGGCGAAGTGGTAGTTGCTCCCGTGGTTGGAGTCCCAGGCCTGGCAGCCCTGGCTCGAGATGTCGAACCACATCACCATCGCGCCGCTCAAGTTCGCAGGGAGATGGAGGGTGCGCTGGGTGGGGTTGTTATTCGGTTCGTGGCCGGCCACCCAGAAGCTCACCACCGGGCCGCGGTTCACCTGAACGTGGCCGGTGATGGTCCAGGTCGGGGCGCCCGAGGCGGTGGTGCCTCGGCACTGCGGCAGGCGGCTGGTGTCGTAGTTGACGACCACCTGGCCGCCCGCGGGAATCAGCTCCACGGACGGCGTCTCGTTCCAGTAGCCATCGAAGGTGATGGAGACGGGGGTGGTCTGCGCCGCGGCGGTGGAGGCCACCAGCACCAGCGGAAGGAGGGAGGGAAGAAATCGCCGGACCAAGATGCGCTCCTTTTGAGCGGAAGAGGGACCGGGCGGCGCTATCCCGCTCCCGTGCATCAGGTCAACGGTTTCCCCGCTTATGCGTACATGACAGGATAGAAGCCATATTATTGAGGACCGGCGGCGGGGGTGGACGGCTCCATCACCCAGGGCGGCCCGGTGCGCCAGGACCTGGTGGATGTGGTGCGGCGACTGCTGGGCTGACAGGCTCCTGCATTGGCTATACTCCCGGGCTCGCGCACGGGGTATGGACAGGGCATGGGCAAGAAAGTGTCGGTGCTGGTGGTCGATGACTCCCTCATCTGCCGACAGCTCATCTGCGAGGCGCTGAGCAAGGACCCCGATATCGAAGTCGTGGGCACCTGCGCGGACGGTAAGCAGGCCGTGGAGATGACCAAGGAGCTGCGTCCCCACGTCATCACCATGGACGTGGACATGCCCGTCATGGACGGGCTCACCGCCACCGAGCACATCATGGCGGAGTGCCCCACGCCCATCCTGGTGCTCACGGCGGATCCGCGTTCGCAGGCGCCCGAGCTGACCTACCGCGCGCTGGAGCTGGGCGCGCTGGCCCTGCAAATCAAGCCCGCCATCGACGCCGGGCCCGACGCGTGGAACCTGGTGCGCGAAATCCGGCTGCTGTCCTCGGTGCGCGTCATCCGCCACCTGCGCCGGCCCCAGCGCGGTCCGCTCCTGCCGCCCCGGGTGGCCACGTCGGTGTTGCCGGCGGTGTCCATGGGCGTGGTGGTGGTGGCGGCGAGCACGGGCGGGCCCCAGGTCCTCTTCAAGATGCTGTCGGAGCTGCCCGCCGACTTCCCGGCGCCCATCGTCATCGTCCAGCACATCAACGCCGCCTTCGCGGAGTCCCTGGCGGGGTGGCTGGCCGGGGCCAGCAAGCTGAAGGTGCGGCTGGCGCAGGACGGAGAGCCGCTGATGCCGGGGCACGTCCTCATCGCTCCGCCGGGGCAGCACACCGTCATCCCTTTCCGAGGTCGCGTGGGGCTCAAGCAGGGCGTGGAGCGGGACGGGCACATGCCGTCCGGCACCGTGCTGCTGGAGAGCGCGGCGCGGACCTATGGCCGGCGCGCGGTGGGCCTGGTGCTGACGGGAATGGGGGCGGACGGCGCGGACGGCCTTCTGGCCATCAAGCAGGCGGGTGGGCTGGCGGTGGCGCAGAACGAGGAGTCCTGCGTGGTGTTCGGCATGCCGGGCGCGGCGGTGGAGCGCAAGGCGGTGGACCACCTCATCCACGGTGACGAAGTCGCGGCGACGTTGGTGCGGCTGGCCCGGGGAGAGTCCCTCGCAGTGGGGCGCTGAGCCCGGGTGGCTGACGGCGCGCAATGGTCCGGAGTGCGCGCCTTCTTGTCGGCGCGGACGGGGATGGCCCTGAGTGGTCCCCAGGTCCGCCGGCTGGATGAACGGCTGGCCGCGCGCAGCCAGGGCCTCACGCCGCATCAGTACCTGATGTTCCTCCAGTCACCGTCAGGCGTGACGGACCTGGAGGACCTCATCGCCGCGGTGGTGGTGAACAAGACGGACCTGTTCCGCGACGAGGTGCAGCTCGCAGCGTTCCGCGCGCAGGTCCTCACCCCACTGGTGACGAGGACGCGGCGGCCCTTGCGCGTCTGGAGCGCGGGGTGCGCCACGGGCGAGGAGGTGGCGACGCTGCTCGTCCTGCTCGCGGATGCTGGGGCGGATCCGGAGAGCACGGTGCTGGGGACGGACATCGCCGGGGACGCGCTGCGCCGCGCGCAGTGGCTGGCCTTCGGCCGCGAGCAACTGCGCCGCGTCCCGGATGAGCTGCGCTCCCGGTACTTCGTCCGGTCCGGCTCGCAGGAAGCCCTGTCGCCCGCGCTGAGAGAGCGCGCGAGCTTCCAGTGCCACAACCTGATGGAGACGCCGTATCCGGCGGCGCCTGGGGGCGGTGGCTTCGACGTCATCTTCTGCCGCAACGTCCTCATCTACTTCACCGCGGAGGCCTTCCAGCGCACCGTGGAGGCGCTCGCTGGGAGTCTGGCGCCCGGCGGTGTGTTGGTGCTGTCCGCGTCCGAACCGTTGCTGCGCGTGCCGCCCACGTTGCGCGTGCACCGTGGCGAGCAGGCCTTCTTCTACGTCCGGTCGGAGGAAGAGGATGCGGGCGCGGTCCCTCCTTCGCGGAACCGCGAGGCGGCCGTCATGGGCTCGCGGCGGACCGAAGAGCGCGTCGCGGCATCGTCTCCAGCACGTCCGCCCCGGGCTCCGGGGCGGCGCCCGGGGGCCTCCAGTCCGCTCTCCTCGGCAGTGAATCCCGCCCCGGGCGGCCCGGACGCAGCGGGCTCCCGCGCGCCAGTAACCATCCCACCCGAGCCCGGCCCGGAGTCCCATGCCAAGGCCGACCTCCTCTTCGCCTGTGTCCTGGACGGAGCCGCCTCTGGAGTCTCCGACGCCGTGGCGGAGCGCGACCTGCGCCATTGCCTGTCCCTGGACCCGGACCACGCGGCCGCCCGGTATCTGCTCGGCTTGCTCCTGGAGCAGTGTCGGCGCCCCACCGAGGCGGCCGCCGAGTACCGCCGGGCCTTCCAGTCCCTGGAGACGGGCCGGTCGCGTCCCGTGGCCTTCTTCCTCAACGCCGAGCGGCTGCGCGTCGCCTGCGCGCATGCTGCCGAGCGACTGGAGTTTTCCGGCAGGAAGCGGTGAGGGGCCAGCCGGGCAGGCTCCGGCGGGAGCCCTGGCGAGCGAGAGAAGACCGGACGGGCAGGGCGTTTGGTCCTAAGATGGCGCGCGATGCGACGCTTGGCGCTGATATCCCTGCTGGCCCTCCCAGGTTGTTTCTACCCCGCTGACCGCGGCCGCGCCCTCGAGGCGAAGGTCGACCGGCTCGGCACCGACTCCGCGCAGATTCAGTCGGAGCTGAAGGAGACGCGCGAGCAGCTCGCCGCCACGCTCCCGAAGATCGACGAGAAGGTCGCCGAGGTCACCAAGGCCCTCAAGGGGCTGGACACCGCGGCGCGCCGCAAGGACGCGGACATCGGCGTGCAGTTCCAGAAGACGGTCGAGGACCTCGCCCAGCTCCGCGGCCAGGTGGAGACGTACCTCCACAAAATCACCGAGCTGGAGACGGCCCTGGCCGCGCAGGACCAGAAGCTGGTGGCCATGCAGGGTGAGGCCGCGCTGAAGGAGGCCGAGGCCAAGAAGAAGGCCGAGGAGCTCAAGCGCCCCACGGACAAGAAGGAGTTCCTGGCACTCGCCAAGGAGAAGGCCAAGGCCGGCGACGTGCTGTTGGCGCGCCAGCTCTTCAACGAGTTCATGAAGAAGTGGCCCAAGGATCCGCTGGCGGGCGACGCCCACTTCGGCCTGGGCGAGACGTACTTCACCGAGTCCAAGTGCCGCGAGGCCCTCTTCGAGTACGGCAAGGTGCTGCAGGACTTCCCGAAGGCGGACTCCGCGCCGGAGTCGTACCTGCGCTCGTCGGACTGCTTCGCGCAGTTGAAGATGAAGGAGGAGTCGCGGCTGGCGCTGGAGGAGCTCATCAAGAGCTACCCGAAGTCCGCCGAGGCGAAGACGGCCAAGGAGCGCATCGCCGAGCTGGACAAGAAGGCGACGCCCGCCAAGAAGGCCAAGAAGTGAGCCCGCGCCCGCTGAACCTGGCCGCGCTGGCGCTGCTGCTCCTGCTGCCCCTGGTGGCGGGGGCCGCGCCCAAGCAGCTCGTCCTGCTCTTCACGGGAGACAATGGGGGCGAAGTCGCCCCCTGTGGTTGAAGGCACAACCCATCTGGCGGTCTGGCCAGACGAAAAGTCGCGATTGAGAAGGAGCGCAAGCAGGGCGCGTCCGTGCTCGTGCTGGACGCAGGCAATGCGCTCTTCAAGAGCCGGGACAGCGCGCAGGCACCGGATGCCCGTGCGCGCGCGGAGCTCGTGCTGTCGCAGATGGACGCGCAGGGCACCGCGGCCATGGCGGTGGGCACGCGCGACCTCGGGTTCGGCGTGGGCTTCCTCAAGAAGCAGACGCGGCAGGCGAAGCTGAAGCTCCTGTCGGTGAACCTCGCGGACGCGCAGGGCAAGCGGCTGTTCCCCGCCTCCATGGTGACGACCGTGGGCGGCGTGAAGGTGGGCGTGGTGGGCGTCTCTCCCGCCACGGCGAAGCCCATGCCCGTGGGGCTCTCCGCGCCAGGGAAGGCCCAGGAGGTGGTGCAGGGGCTCCCCGTGCAACCCGCCGTGGCCGCCGAGGCGAAGCGCCTGCGTGAGACGTCCAAGGTGGACCTGGTGGTGGTGCTCGCGGCGGTGCCCCGTGACGAGGCGCTGCGACTGGCCGACCAGGTGGAGGGCGTGGACTTCGTGGTGCAGTCCCACGAGGGCCGGGGGCCGGGCATGGCCCAGCAGCAGGCCCTGGCCACCGTGATTCCCCCAGGGGCCCGGGGCCGCGAGCTGGCGAAGCTGGTGCTCCAGATGGAGGGCACGGGCCGCTTCACCGACGCTGGTGAGCAGGAGCGGACGCGGCAGCAGCTCCGCCTGCTCGAAGGCAACCTCGCGCGGGCGAAGACGCGGCTGGCGGGCACCCAGGACGCGAAGGAGCGGCAGGCCCTGGAGCAGACGGTCGCCAGCCTGGAGGCCAACCGCGCGGCCTACGAGAAGACGCTGAGCGGCGGCGCAACGTCCGGCGGGCGCACGCATCTATTGTCGTACATCCAGCTCGGCAGCGATGTCCCCGCGGATCCGGCCGTCCAGAAATGGGTGGAGCGGGTCGAGCCCCCCGGCTCGGCGGGCCATTGAGCCGTGCTGGCCTTGTGAAGCGGTCCAAGCGCCATTATAAGCGCCGACCATCCCTCAGCGCCGGACCTCCTACCCGTCAGCGGGTGGGGGCAAGGCATACTGGAGCGTGCCATGAAGTCTGAAATCCATCCCGTCTATCCGCCGTCCCGCGTGACCTGCATGTGCGGCAACGTCGTGGAGACGAAGTCCACCCGCGGCTCGTTCTCGGTGGAAATCTGCTCGAACTGCCACCCCTTCTTCACGGGCAAGTACAAGCTCGTGGACACGGCCGGCCGCATCGACCGCTTCCGCAAGAAGTACGGCGCGTCGCCGACGTCCGCCAAGAAGGAGTAGTTCCGCGGGGGCTCTTCACGGGCCCCGGCACAGTCCAGGCAGTTCCCGACGAGCAGGGTGCCGGAGACCTTCAGAGGTCCTCCCGCCCTGCTCGCGGTGCTTCTACGGCCTGAATCACCCGTCAAGTTTCAGGGTGCTACAGGCCAGAAATTAGACGTAGCACCGAAGCGACCGCACAGTCCGCCGCGTCCACGACGAAGAGTCCGACGGAGGCGAGATGTCCGCGCACGCTGCTGCAGCCCCTTCCCTGAAAGTCGTCCGCCGCTCGCTGAGCGAGAGCGTCTACAAGAAAGGGGAGGCCTATACGCTGCTGCACGGCGACAGCCTGGAGCTGATGTCGCAGTTCGAGCCCCAGACGTTCGACATGATTTTCGCCGACCCGCCGTACTTCCTCTCCAACGGCGGCACCACCTGCAAGGGCGGCAAGCGCGTCGCGGTGGCCAAGGGCGGCTGGGACGTGTCGCGCGGCGTGGAGGAGGACCACAAGTTCACCACCGAGTGGCTCGCGGCCTGCCAGCGCCTGCTCAAGCCCACCGGCACGCTGTGGGTGAGCGGCACGCAGCACGTCATCTTCAACGCCGGCTTCGCGATGCAGAAGCTCGGCTACAAGCTGCTCAACACCATCACCTGGTTCAAGCCCAACGCGAGCCCCAACCTGGCGTGCCGCTACTTCACGCACTCCACGGAGCTGCTCATCTGGGCCTCGCCGAAGTCAGGCGGCAAGCTGCAGCACACGTTCAATTACTCGCGAATGAAGGCGGAGAACGGCGGCAAGCAGATGCGCGACGCCTGGGCGCTGCCGCCCTCCGGTGACGCCGAGCTGACGGCGGACGGCGAGGGCCGGATGTGGACGCTCACCGTCCCGCGCGGCGGCGAGGAGAAGGCCTTCGGCAGCCACCCCACGCAGAAGCCCGTGGCGCTGCTGGAGCGCATCTTGGAGGCGAGCTGCCCCCCGGACGCGCTGGTGCTGGACCCCTTCAACGGCAGCGGCACCACCGGCGTGGCGGCCCTCAAGCTGGGCCACCGCTACGTGGGCATCGACATGGACGAGAAGTACCTCGCCCTGTCGGAGAAGCGCCTGAGCGCGGCGGCGTCGAAGTAGTCCCGCCGCGCCCCTCGCGCCCGCGCCTCAGGCGCGCGAGAGGATGAGCTCCACGCCCTGCCGGGCGATGGGGTGGTAGCGCTCCCCGTGCTTCTTGAAGAGCGCGCGCGCCAGGCTCCGGTGCGCGTGCGACGCGGACAGCACCCCGTACAGCGGCTTGAGGTACTTCATCCGGCCCACCTCGCCGAGGAACGTCTCGGTGCGGGAGACGGCCGGCTCCCAGCCCGCGCGCAGCGCCGCCACCAGCCACGCCACCAGCACCTCCGAGTTGCGGCTCTGGGTGAGGCTGAAGCGCGCGTCGAGCTGCTGGATGACGTCCCGCGGGACCTCCCGGGGCAGGGACTCCAGGTAGAGCTGCCACTCGGCCGGCGTCCAATCCTTCGCCTGCTCCAGCGTGGGCACCGTGCCTCGCAGCGCGTCCATGGCCTCCAGCCGCAGCGAGCGCGGGGACGGCGCCCCCGGAGGCACGCCGGGCCGGTGCAGGTACGCCTCCGCGTCCACCTTCGTCAGCACCCCGGGCAGCTCCTTCTCCGCGAAGGCGACGAACTCCTCGGTGGTGAGCGCGCGGAAGCGGTAGGTGGCCAGGTAGCGCCGGAGGAACTCGTCGAAGGCGGGCCTCCCGGCCGCGTCCTCCATGGCGCGCAGCAGCAGGTAGCCCTTCTCGTAGGGAATCTGGGAGAAGGCCTCGTCCGGGTCCACGCCGGCCAGGTGCGTGCGCAGCGACGTCAGCTGCGGGTGCGAGCGGAAGTGCTGCATCGCGGAGTCCAGCGCGCGGCGGCCCAGCGCGCCGTGCAGCGCGGAGACCTCCGGGCCGGCCAGGGCCTCCAGGATGCGGCGCTCGGCGAAGACGGTGAAGCCCTCGTTGAGCCAGAAGTGCTCCGCGGAGGCGTTCGTCACCAGGTTGCCCGTCCACGAGTGCGCCAGCTCGTGTGCCACCACATTCACGAGGCTCTTGTCGCCGGTGATGAGCGTGGGCGTGAGGAACGTCAGCCGCGGGTTCTCCATGCCGCCATAGGGGAACGAGGGCGGCATGGTGAGCAAGTCAAAGCGCTCCCAGTCATAGGGCCCGAAGAGCGACTCGGCGGCGCGCAGCATGTCGTCTACGCCGGAGAACTCCTCCGCCGCGTCCTCCAGCAGCTCCGGCTCCGCCCATACGCGCGAGCGGGGCCCCAGCTCCTTGGGCGCCAGGCTGCCCACCGCGAAGGCGAGCAGGTAGGGCGGCACCGGCTGGGGCATCTCGTAGTGCTCCTCCGCCTCCACGCCCAGCTCCTCGCGCCGCAGGAAGCTGGCCGCCATCACGGCCTTGAGCGCCTTGGGAATCCGCAGCGCCGCCGTGTAGCGGATGCGGATGCGCGGCGTGTCCTGCAGCGGCACCACGCTTCGCGCGTGGATGGCCTGGCACTGGCTATAGAGGAACGGGTGCTGGCCTCCGGCCGTCTGGGAGGGCGTCAGCCACTGGAGCGCGCTGGCATGCGGCGCCGTGCGGTAGCGCACCGTGAATTGCCTCAAGCCCGCTGGCAGCTCGATGCGCAGCCGGCTGCCGAGAATCGGCTCGGAGGGGGAGAGGATGTAGGGCAAGGGGCGACCCGCGGCGTCAACGACGTCACGGATTTCCAAATCCCGGGTATCCAGGTCCAACGGACCGGCGGAGGCCTCCTTGAGGGTGTGCGTGACTTCCGCGTGAAGGCGCTGCGTCCTGAAATCGACGCGGGCCCTCCAGTCCAGGGTTTCCGTCTCCGGCTGCGTGCTGTCGTTGTACGAGTGCGGGTCGAGGCGAGCCATGGAGGGCCGGTTTCTAGTCCGCCTGTCCTCCAGTGGCGAGCGTCCCGGCCGTCCGAACCGATTGACTTTCGGGTCAATCGCCTACATTTGTGCAATCCCCTCCTTCCCAACAGGGAGCCTTTTCCACATGACGACGCGGATCCGCAAAGTGGCTGTGCTGGGCGCCGGAGTAATGGGCAGCGGCATCGCCGCGCACCTGGCCAACTCGGGCGTGCGCGCGCTCCTCCTGGACATCGTTCCGCCCAAGGCCGCTCCGGGCGAGGACACCTCCTCGAAGGCGTTTCGCAACAAGTTCGCCCAGGGCGCGCTGGCCAACCTGCGCAAGCAGAAGCCGAGCCCCATCGTCTCTGGTGAGGTCCTCACCAACATCGAAGTGGGCAACTTCGAGGACGACCTGCACCGCGTCGCCGAGTGCGACTGGGTGGTGGAGGTGGTGAAGGAGGACCTGAAGATCAAGCAGGACCTCTTCGCCAAGGTGGAGAAGCTGGTCCGCCCGGGCACCATCGTGTCGTCCAACACCTCCGGCATGTCGATTGTGGGCATGACCGAGGGCCGCGGCGCGGAGTTCAAGAAGAACTTCCTCGTGACGCACTTCTTCAACCCGGTCCGCTACATGAAGCTCCTGGAGCTGGTGGCCGGCAAGGAGACGTCCCCGGAGGTGCTCAAGACGCTGCACCGCTTCGGCGAAGAGGTGCTGGGCAAGGGCATCGTCTACGGCAAGGACACCACCAACTTCATCGCGAACCGCATTGGCGTGTACGGGATGATGCGGACCATCGCCTCCATGGACAAGGCGGAGCTGTCCATCGAAGAGGTGGACAAGATTTTCGGCCCGGCCATGGGCCGTCCCAAGTCCGCCGTCTTCCGCACCGCGGACATCGTGGGCCTGGACACGTTCACCCACGTGGCGAAGAACTGTTACGACACGCTGACGCACGACGAAGAGCGTGACGTGTTCGCCAGCCCGGCGTTCCTCCAGAAGATGGTGGAGAAGAACATGCTGGGCGACAAGAGCGGCGGCGGCTTCTACAAGAAGCAGGGCAAGGAGATCCTCGCGCTCGACCTGAAGTCGCTGGAGTACCGGCCGCAGGCGAAGGTGCGCTACGAGTCGCTGGGCGCCGCGCGGGACATCGAGAACGTGCGTGAGCGCGTGGCCTCGGTGATGAACGGCGAGGACAAGGCGGCGAAGTTCGCCGAGGGCGTCACGCTGGACGTGCTGGCCTACACCAGCCGCCGCATCCCGGAGATCGCCGACGACGTGGTCAACGTGGACCGCGGCGTGCGCTGGGGCTTCGGTTGGGATTTGGGCCCCTTCGAGGTCTGGGATGCCTACGGCGTGAAGAAGGGCGTGGAGCGGATGAAGGCCCTGGGCCTGAAGCCGGCCGCGTGGGTGGAGGAGATGCTGGCCGCCGGCCGCGAGTCCTTCTACGGCGTGGCGGACGGGAAGGACACGTACTGGGACATCCCGTCCAAGTCCGTGAAGGTGGTGCCGGAGAACGCCCGCACGCAGCGCGTGGAGTACCTCAAGCGCGGCAACAAGAAGATCGCCGGCAACGACGGCGCCACGCTGTGGGATCTGGGCGACGGCGCGACGCTGCTGGAGTTCCACACCAAGATGAACTCCATCGATGACCAGATCATCGAGATGATGAACACCGCGCTGGACGAGACGGAGAAGAACCACAAGGGCCTCGTGATTGGGAACGACGGCTCCAACTTCTCCGCGGGCGCGAACATCGTGGCGCTGCTGTGGGCGGCCAAGAGCGGCGAGTTCGAGTCCATCCGCAAGCTGGTGACGGGCTTCCAGGCGGTGAATCAGCGCATGCGCTACAGCCCGGTGCCGGTGGTGACGGCGCCCTTCAACCTCACGCTCGGCGGCGGCGCCGAGGTGACGATGGGCGGCAACGCCGTCCAGGCCAGCGCCGAGCTGTACATGGGCCTGGTGGAAGTGGGCGTGGGCCTCATCCCGGGCGGCGGCGGCAACATGCAGCTGCTGCGCAACGTGTACGGCCCCTTCGGCACGGACAAGGACTTCGACTTCTTCCCGTTCCTGAAGAAGATCTTCCTCACCATCGGCATGGCGAAGGTCGCCACCAGCGCCGAGGAGGCCCGGGAGATTGGCTTCCTGTCGCAGGCGGACGGCATCAGCGCCAACCGGGACTTCCTGCTGTCCGACGCGAAGGCCCGCGTGTTGGGCATGGCGGACGGCGGCTTCAAGGCGCCCCGGCCCTCGCGCTTCCGCCTGCCGGGCGTGAGCGGCGCGGCCACCATCGACATGATGCTCTACGACATGGAGCTCAACGGCCAGGTGAGCGCGCACGACCGGAAGATCGCCCAGAAGCTGGCGACGGTGCTGACGGGTGGCAACACCAGCTCGTCGCTGCTCGTGACGGAAGAGCGGTTGCTGGAGCTGGAGGCGGAGGCCTTCCTGAGCCTGTGCGGCGAGGAGAAGACCCAGGACCGCCTGCAGCACATGATTGAGAAGGGCAAGCCGCTGCGGAACTGACGGCCGGCCAGTATCCATAGGCTACTGAACCTGAGATTCGCTGAATGCCCGGGTGCTCCCCGGGCGAGGAGACATCACAATGGCTGGTCGAGTCGTGATTGCCAGCGCGGTCCGCACGCCCTTCACCCGCGCGCACAAGGGAGAGTTCAAGGACACCCGGCCGGATACCCTGGCCGCCGTGGCCATCAAGGAGGCGGTTGCCCAGGTCCCCGGCCTGAAGCCGGAGGACATCGGTGACGTCGTCCTGGGCTGTGCCATGCCGGAGGCCGAGCAGGGCATGAACGTGGCCCGCGTGGCCACGCTGCTGGCGGGCCTGCCCGTCACGGTGCCCGCGATGACCATCAACCGGTTCTGTTCCTCCGGTTCGCAGGCCATCGCCCAGGTGGCCCAGGCCATCCAGGCGGGGATGTACGACGTGGGCATCGGTGGTGGCACCGAGTCCATGACGATGGTCCCCATGGGCGGCAACAAGGCGAGCGCCAACCCCGAGGCCATGGAGCGCCTGCCGGAGATCTACACCTCCATGGGCGCCACCGCGGAGAACATCGCGTCGCGCTTCGGCGTGTCGCGTGAGGACTCGGACAAGTTCGCCGCCGAGAGCCAGCGCCGTGCCGCCACCGCGCGCGAGCAGGGCAAGTTCAAGGAAGAGATTGTCCCCGTCACCACCACGTACTTCGACGACGACGGCGTGGCGCAGAACGTCACCGTCACGGTGGACACCATCCTCCGTCCGGAGACCACGCAGGAGGGCCTGGCCAAGCTGCGCCCGGCCTTCAACCCCAAGGGCGTGGTGACGGCCGGTAACGCGTCGCCGCTGACGGACGGCGCCGCCGCCGCGGTGGTGATGAGCGAGGCCAAGGCGAAGGAGCTGGGCGTCAAGCCGCTGGGCTACTTCATCGACGCCGCGGTGGCGGGCGTGCCGCCGGAAATCATGGGCATTGGCCCGGTTCCGGCGATCCGCAAGCTGCTGGAGAAGAACAAGCTCAAGGTCGAGGACATCGACGTCTTCGAGCTGAACGAGGCCTTCGGCGCGCAGGCGCTGTACTGCGTCCGCGAGCTGGGCATCCCCGCCGACAAGGTGAACCCCAACGGTGGCGCCATCGCCCTGGGCCACCCGCTGGGCGTCTCCGGCGCGCGCATGGTGGCCACCATCCTGCGCGAGCTGAAGCGCCGCAACGGCCGCTACGGCGTCGTCTCCATGTGCATCGGCGGCGGCATGGGCTTCGCGGCCCTCATCGAGGCGGGCAAGTAGTCACCCGCTTCGGCGTGAGCCTCTGATTCAAGCGCGGGCCTCGGGGGAAACCCCGGGGCCCGTGTCGTTTGGGGCTCAGCGCGCGGTGACGGCTTCGTCCGGGTCGTCCACCGGCACGCCGGCCAGGCGCAGCACGCGCAGGGCGTTGGTGGTGTCCACCACGCCCTGGCGCAGCTTGTAGTCGAACATCATCTTCCCGGCCTCCAGGTGGTCCCGGAAGTGGACGTTGACCACGTGGGCCCCGGGCTCGTCCGCGAGCACCGCCAGGGACAAGTCGTGCGTCGTCACCGCGCCGATGGCGCCGGTGCCCAGCAGGAGCCGCAGGACTTCGCGCGAGGCAATCTGCCGCTCGCGGGTGTTCGTGCCCAGGAGGATTTCGTCCAGGAGGAAGAGCACCTGTCCGCGCGCGGCCTGCGCCGCGTCCAGCACCGCCTTGATGCGCTGCACCTCCGCGTAGAAGTACGAGACGCCGCGCTCCAGCGAATCCTTCACCCGCATGCTGGTGAGCGTCTGGAGCGGTGACAGTCGGAACGACGTCGCGCTCACTGGAGCGCCCGCGAGCGCCAGCACCACGTTGGCACCCACCGCGCGCATCAGCGTCGTCTTGCCGCTCATGTTGGAGCCGGTGATGAGCAGCGCGTGCCGGGGGCCGGGCAGGGACACGTCGTTGGGCACCGGCGCGTCCAGCAGCGGGTGACCCAGCGCCGTCGCCTCCACGCAGGGGCCCGTGGTGGCCATGACGGGCCACGTGAAGTCCGGCCGGTCATGCGCGAGGCCGGCGACACAGGACAGGGCCTCCAACTCGGCCAGGGCCTCGAACCACTGGCGCAGTTGCTTGCCGTGGGCCTCGCGCCAGTTCTCCAGCGCGAAGTGCGCGTGGATGTCCCAGAGCGTGAGCCAGTGAATCAGCGGATGGAACTGGTGCCGTTTGAACTCGATGAAGGAGAACAGCCGGCTGAAGCGCTTGAAGTGCTCGGACACGGGCGGCTGGCCGGGCTGCTGGAGGCCGGACTGGAGCGTCTTCAGGCGAGGGTGCTCGAAGCGCTGGGCCTCCACGCGCTCGAAGATGGGGGCGTAGCGCACGAAGCCGCGCTCACCCGCCTCCACGCCTTCGTCCATGACCTTGAGCGGGCGGCGGGTGATGACGGCCACGCCGAGCTGCGCGGCCAAGCCCAGCCAGAAGGTGGACTCGGGGATGACTTCGAACTTGCCCAGGACGTAGAGCGTCAGCGTCACCAGGGGCAGCACCACCGCCACCGGCTTCGCCCAGCGGATGGAAGTGAGCTGCGGGCCCAGCTCCGCCCACTGGATGAACAGTGCCGGGTCCGCCTTCTCCCGCGAGGCGTCCCGCGCGTCCACGCAGAGGTCCTGGCGGAAGTCGATGTTCGGCGCCAGCTCGCGCGCGGCGCCCTGCCTGGCTTCGACCTCCGCGGCCGACGCGGGGTTGGAGAGCCACGCCGCCAACCGTTCCTCTCCGGCGCGCGTGGCCGTTTCGTTGAGGAGCTGGAAGAGGCTGCCCTGGCCGAAGACGTCCAGGTCCGGGGTGTACAGGTGGCTGGGTGACAGGAAGCGCTCACCGCGCTCGGTGAAGTCGTGCCAGCCGGGGCCCAGCCGCGCCAGGCCGCGCTCATTGAGCGTCACGTACAGCTTCGCCCGCGCCTCGCGGCGGAAGACCTGGTGGTGGAGCACGGCGAGCACGCCGTAGAGCACCAGCGCGGCGGCGCTGGCCCACCACCACACCTTGGGCAGACGCCCCGCCAGCACGAAGCCCGCGACGCCGGCCGCGGCCAGGAAGGCGAGTGTTCGTAAATTGGCGTAGCGGGCGCTCACGCGGTCCAGCGCGGTCAGGTCCGCCTGCGCGGCGGCACGGCGCTCGGTGTACGTACGATGCGGGGATGGGGGCTCGGCGGTGGCGGACACGATGGACACGCATGCTGCGGTCGCGCGGCGTCCAGGGCAAGCGGCAGGTGCAATTGCGTGACGCCGGGTCGACGGACGCCCTGGAAGTGCCCTGTTTCCAGCCCTGATTCGTGTCAGACCCTGAGCGTAGATTTGTCCTCATCGGCGGTCACGAGGGGGGGCACCGGAATGAGCACGTCAGTCATTGATAACCGCGTCGAAATCGTCTTCAGCTTTGACACCACCGGCAGCATGTATCCGTGTCTGGCGCAGGTGCGGAAGAAGCTGGGTGGCACCGTGTCCCGGCTGATGAAGGAGATTCCGGGCATCCGCATTGGCATCATCGCCCACGGGGACTACTGCGACGCGGGTTCCACCTATGTCACCAAGATGCTGGACCTGACGGACGACGAGAGCGCCGTGGTCCGCTTCGTGGACCGGGTGGAGCAGACGGGCGGGGGCGATGCGCCCGAATGCTACGAGTTCGTACTGCATCAGGCGCAAAGCCTGTCCTGGACAGTCGGGTATACGCGGGCGCTGGTCTTGATTGGCGACGACGTGCCCCACGGGCCCGCGCAGAATCCACACAAGCTGGACTGGCGCAAGGAGGTGGCCGCGCTGGGGAAGATGGGCATCCCCGTGTATGGCGTGCAAGCCCTGGCGCGCCGTCACGCGACGGCCTTCTACAAGGAGCTGGCGGAGAAGTCGGGCGGCTTCCACCTGAGCCTGGACCAGTTCGCCCACGTCACCGACCTGCTGCTGGCCGTCTGCTACAAGCAGTCCTCGGACACGCAGCTCCAATCGTTTGAGCAGGAAGTGGTGCGCGAGGGCCGCATGAGCCGCGGCCTCAACGTGATGTTCAGCACCATGCTCCAGCGCACGGCGCCGCCGCTCTACGGCGAGGCGGACCTGCGCGCGGTGCCGCCGGGCCGCTTCCAGGTGCTGGACGTGGACAAGGCCCAGCCCATCAAGGACTTCGTGCAGGAGAACGGCCTGCGCTTCAAGCCGGGCCGGGGCTTCTACGAGTTCACCAAGACGGAGACCATCCAGGGCCGGAAGGAAGTGGTGCTCATGGACCGCAAGACGGGCGACCTCTACAGCGGCGAGCGGGCTCGGGAGATGCTCGGGCTGCCGCCCGGGGAGACGGTGCGCATCCGGCCCGCCAGCCTGGAGAAGTACGTCGTCTTCGTGCAGAGCACCTCGGCCAACCGGAAGCTGATGGGCGACTCGAAGTTCCTCTACGAGGTCGAGGACTGGGATGGCGCCCGGTCCGCCGCGGCATAGCGGTTCCCGCGCGTCAGTCGCCGTCGTCCGACTCCGTGTCGTCTTGTCGGGGCTCGACGAAGTGCAGCGTTCGGGGCGCGTCTGTGCCGAAGATGATGTCCCGGGCCAGCGTCAGGCGGACGTGGCGTGGCGCGCCCGTGGTGGCGGGGGGCTCGGGCGTCACGGTGAAGGCCGTGCTTCGGCCGGGCTCGCCCCTGGGCTGGATGCGAAGTTGGTCGCCGCGGGCGGTGTACTGGAAGGCGCGGTACAGGCCGTCGGTACCCAGTTGCTCCAGGTGTCCGCCATCGTAGAAGTAGAAGCGCTCGGTCGCGGGGAATCGCTCGGGGACGGCGAGCCACTCCGCCACGCTCTGCCCCGTTTGTAGCGGGTCGAAGAGGAGACGTTCCGCGGGCAAGGCCGCCCAAGCGCGTGTGTCGCCAGGCGCCTGCAGATGCTCGATCGCCGAGTCCAGGTGCCGCAGAACGATTGGGTCTCGTTCAATGGCTTGATGGTCGCGCAGGAGCTGAAGGGCCTCCTGACTGCCTTCGAGGCCGAGGGCGCGCACGGCCATTCGCCGGACCTCGGGCTCGGAGTCCTCGAGCGCGAGCCGCAGGGCCCGGTGGGCCACCTCGGGGCGGTGGTTCATGAGGGCCAGGGCGACGGCCTTCCGCGTTTCGATGTCAGGGGCGCCTCGCAGACGCTCCAGCAGCACCGGGGTTGCGTCTGATGGTGCGACGTCCGAGGCCCAGGCGGTGATGGCGGCGCGCCGGACGCGGGGGGATTCATCCGACAGTGCCTGGCGAAGCGCCGCCCAGGCCTCGGGGCCACCGAGCCGGCTGAGCGCGGCGACGAGGTCCGCCCGTTCATCTTCGTCGCGTGTCCGGGCCAGCATCTCCAGCAGGGTGCGCGTCGCACCGGTGCAACCGAGCCGTGCGGTGGTGAGAATCGCATTTCTGCGGAGCGAAGCGTCCGCGGCGGTCAGGAGCTGGCACACGGGCTCGCACGCGCTGGCGTCGCCACGAACGAGGAGCGACCGGAGCGCCTGTTGGCGGACGGGGGAGGGGTGCGACGCGGATAGCAGCGGGACGAAGACGCTGGCGGGCACGTGGACACGATAGGTCAGCTCGAGAAGGGCCCTGAGCCGCACGTCCTCGGAGCCATCCTCGAGCAGTTGGATGAGCAGCCCCTCTGTCGCCTCGCCTGCTCGCGCGAGCAGGGTAACCGCCGCGACCCTGGTGGCGGTAGAGGCCGAAGCCAGGCCGAGCCGAGCCAGCGTGTCGGACACGGGGATCCGCAGCCGTTGCGCGGTGGCGAGCGCGTTCAGCTTCTCCGCCTCCGGAGCACGTTCGAAGCGCGCGAGAAAGAGGCCGCTCGCGGCCGCCGGATTCATCCTCGCGAGCGAGTCCATGACTGCGTGCTGCACGGAGGGCTCGGTATCATCCAGTGCCTCCTGGAGGCTCCGCCAGTCCGCGGCGTCTTGTGCGCCCGCCAGCACCCGAGCCGCATGGGCTCGGACGTCAGCCGCTGCGTCGCGCAGCGCGAGCCGAGCCAGGGCATGGGCTTCGGGTGTCGCCAGCTCCCGGAGCACTCGCAAGGCCGTGGTCTTCTCCGCGGGCGTGCCTGACGCCAGGGCGTCGCTGGCGACCTGTGTGAAGTCCGTTCGCGCGAGCAGCGCGTCGATGTCTTCCCGCGTGCTCCGGGTGGGCTTCGTGGCCACCCAGCGCAGCAGCTCCCATGTCGACAAGGGTGCGCTCATTCCTCCACCGTCACGCGTGGTGCATGGAGGGTTCCAGCGGCATCCTGAGTCCAGTTCATATGGCGTGTGAGAATGGCTGTTCCCCCCTCGTCGCGCGCTCTGGATTCGGGCGTCGCATTCCATGGAAGCATCGGGAGGCCGACGTTAGCTTGCGGCCGTGCGCGTCTGGGTGACATTGCTACTGGTGTGCGCGGGCTGTGGCGCCTTCGAGTTCCACCCCTATGAACTCCGGGGAACCCACCGGGACTTGCATGCGCGCTCACTCGAGCGGCTGTCCGCGGCGGAGCCGAAGCGCGCCTTCCGCTTCGCGGTGGTGGGCGACATGCAGCTGTTCCTCGACGACTCCGCGGCGGCGATGCGGGACCTGGAGGAGCGGGGCGTCGACTTCGTGATTCAGATGGGCGACCTGACGGAGTTCGGCAGCACCCAGGAGTACGAATGGGGCGTCGAGCTGCTGTCCCGCTTGAAGGTCCCGTTCTTCGTCGTCATGGGCAACCATGACGCGCTAGGCATGGGACAGAAGCTCTACCGGCGCACCTTCGGACCGGAGTCCTTCTCCTTCACCTATTCGGGCACCCGCTTCGTCTTCTTCGACTCCAACTCCCGCGAGTACGGCTTCCCGGGCGACATCCCGGACCTTCAGTGGCTGAAGACAGCGCTCACACCGGAGCCAACGGTGCAGAACACCTTCACCTTCTCCCACGTGCCGCCGGGGAATGGTGACTTCGATGACGCGCTCGTCGAGCCCCTGGTGGAACTCCAGAAGAAGAAGGGCGTCTCCATCTCCTTCCACGGCCACGTCCACCAGTTCCACGACGTCTTCGCGCACGGCGTCCGGTACGTCACCACCGATTCGATGAAGGGCCGCAGCTACGTCTACGTGGACGTCGACGGCACCTCGGTGCAGGTGCGGAAGGCCACCTTCTGATGGCTCGCTCCGGGACGCTCAAGGCCTCGCTGCTGGCGGCGCTGCTCCTGGCGGCGCGGGAGTCGCGAGCGGAATCCGCACGTGAGGGGTCGCCCTGGTACGTGCCCGACCATGCGGCGATGCAGTTCGCGGGCGCCATTGGCTTTCTCTCCGCGGGGCCGGGTTGGAGCTTTCGCGACGACTCCGTGGAGGCCGCGTTCCTGGTGGGCTGGGCGCCTCCCGCGTTGGCGGGCGAGGACTTCCTCACCTTCACGTTGAAGGGGCAGTGGCGGCCCTTCCGCCTGGACGCGGCGGGGTGGACCGTCCGCCCGCTCACCGTGGGCGCGATGCTCAGCTACACGGTGGGCGACGACTACTTCGCGGGCCTGCCCAGCCGTTACGACCGGGGCTACTACTGGTTCCGCACCGCCCTCCGGCCCGCGCTGCTGCTGGGCGCCAGCGCCGGGCGGCCGGTGGAGGCGCTGAACCTGCGGCTCGTGGAGGGGTACTTCGAGCTGGTCGCCACCGACTACCGTCTGGTGCAGTTCGTCCGGAACCCCTCCACGGTGAACGTGGAGCTCTTCACGCTGGCCCTGGGCGTGAAGCTGCGGTTCTGACGGAGCGGCGCGTGCGAGCGCCGCTCCAGGCCCCGTCGCGGAGTGCCGTCAGGGCATGTCCGTGGCGGTGGCGGTTCCCGGCAGCATCGTGTCCTCCGAGGTGCCCCGCAACCGGCGCAGGATGCGCGGCGCCTCGGCGGCGAGGCGCTCCTTGCCATCAGTCAGGGGACGGTCGCTCAGGTCGGTGATGAGGGTGCCGGGCCGGCCCGCGCCGAAGTGGACCTTCAGCTCCTGGCCGATGAGCGCGTAGCGCGCCTCCCAGCCCACGGTGGTGAGGAGGTAGCGCTGCGGGTCTGGCTGCGTCATCGGGATGCCATCGCCCAGCATCGCCGGGCTGTGCGTGTCTCCCAGCAGGTCGAAGAGCGTGGCCATCACGTCGATGTGCCCGGTGACGGCGTCGACCTGGCCCACGGGGAGCTGCTCGTCGAACATCAGCATGGGCACGTGGAGCTGGGAGGCCGTCACGTCGCTGGCGTGGCCCACGCGGCCGTGCTCGCGGAACTCCTCGCCGTGGTCGCCGGTGAAGAGAATCAGCGGGCGCGTACCGCGCAGGGACTCGATGCGCGTCAGCAGCTCCTCGGCCTTGGTGTCCACCTCGTAGGCGGCGTTCCACGCCCGGGCCTTGAGGTGCTCCGGGGGCACTCGCGCCGTGGAGAGTCCGCCCTTGCCATTCCACGCGGGCGCGAAGATTTCGGAGCGCGGCGGGTAGTCGTAGTCGAAGTGCGTGCCAGCGAAGAACACGAACAGGAACAGGGGCGTGTCCTGGGGCGTCGCCTCCACGGCGGCCAACGCGTCGCGGACCATGGCCTCGTCCCGCAGGTGGCTGCGGCCCGTGTAGTCCGTGCGCAGGCCGCCCTTCACGTCACGGAAGACGGTGTCCTTGAGGCCCATCCAGTCGACGGAGGACGCGGCGAAGAAGTACTGCTGGTAGCCATTGTGAGCCAGCGCGGGGAAGAGGAGCGGCGCGCGGCCCGCGCCCACCACGGCGTTGCGGCGCTGGGCCTCCAGCCCGAAGAACATGCTGAACAGCGAGTAGTCCGTGGAGCTGGCCGCGCTGTGGTGGCGCAGGAAGCGCGTCCCGCGCTGTGCCCGGCGCCACATGTTGGGCATCACGTCCGGGGTGAAGAAGTCATCGCGCAGGCTCTCCACCAGGACGACGACGATGTCGGGCCGGCGGGTGAAGCGCACCTCAGCGGGGTCGATGCTCGCGGCGGGCACTCCGGCCTCGGGGCTCACGCCCAGGCGCAGGCCGGACGCGGGCGTCTTGCCGGTGATGCGGGAGAGGAAGGTGTTCATCCGCACCGGCGCCTGGAGGGGCAGGGTGGTGGTGGCGTGCTGCACAGCGCCGCCATGCGCGAAGACGAGGGACGCGCTGACCAGCCGCTCGGCGGTGCAGATGGCCGCGAGCATCACCACCGTGCGAGCCACCCGGCGCGGCCCGAAGCCCCGGCGCAGGAACCAGATGCCCGCCGCAGCGTCCAGGGTGAGGGTGGCCACCATGGCCCCGGCCAGCAGCGCCATCTCCGAAGAGGACAGGCCCGTCTCGGCCAGCGCGTGCGGCTGGAGCGCCACCGCCAGCACCAGGCCGTTGATGTGGAAGCCCAGCGAGTTGAGCACCAGCGCGTCCAGCCCGAGCAGCACGCCGCCCACCGCCGTCAGGAGCGGGAGCGCGAAGCGGTAGCGATGACCGAGCAGGAAGGCCAGCGGCAGGGTGCCGACGAAGGCCACCAGCCCCAGGAACAAGGCCTGGGCGAAGCTCCCCGCCAGCAGCAGGGGCCGCAGGCCTGGCGCCAGCCGCTCCACCGCCACGCGCAGTGCGCCACCGAAGTACATCAGCGCCACCAGACCGTGGAGCACGCACCACGTGAGCGCGGTGCTCAGGTAGGGCCGGGCGGCTTGGAATCGCCGCGATGCAATGGCGGCCGCGGTGGACGCCGCGTCAGAGACTCGTAACATTGGGGGGCGCAGATATTCCGGATGCCGGAATTTCGCAAGCATCAACGAAGTTGGGCGGAGCCTCCCGCTGATGGCTGCGTGCAAGGATGCTCCTCATGCCTCCGCGCAAGCTTGTCCGGCACCTCGTCTGGTTGGAGTCCTTCGCCGCCGCCGTGGAGGCGGGGAGCATCGAGGCCGCCGCCGAGCACCTGGGCGTGGCGCGCTCGGTGGTGAGCGAGCACGTCCGCGCCTTGGAGCTGGCGCTGGCGGATGGCGCGCCGCTGCTGGAGCGAGGCCCTGGCCGCCGTCTGCAGCTCACCGCCCGGGGAGAGCGGCTCTTCGCCGGCACGCAGACGCCGTTGCACCAACTGGACATGAAGCGGCTGCGCGACCTGGCCAGCGCGGAGCCCGTGGTGCGGCTGGGGCTCAACCCCACGCTCTCCCTGTCCCTGGTGGGCTCGGTGGCCCGGGACGCCGCCGCCGCGGACCTCAAGCTGGTGCTCAGCTTCGGAGGGCCGCACGAGCTGACGCGCCAGGTGCAGACGCGGCAGCTCGACCTGGCGCTGGACTTCACCCCCTTGCCCACGCACGACGGCGTGGAGTCGGAGTCCCTGCTGCGCATGCCCTTCGTGGTGCTCGCCGGGCCGGACAACGCGCTCGCGAAGCAGGCGGCGTCGCGGAAGTCGCTGCGGGTGAAGGACCTGGAAGGGCAGCGCTTCGTGGACTGGCTGCGGGATGACCCCTACGGCGGCGCCAACAGCGCTCGCTTCGCCGCCCACGGCGTCACGGTGGATGAAGTGGGCCGCGCGGAGAGCTTCCTGCTCCTCTACGAGTTGCTGCGCGCGTTCCGGGCCTGCTCCATCACCCCGGACCTGCGCCCCATGCACCCCTTCCCACCCGACCTCCACGCGTGGCCGCTCATGGAAGAGGAGCCCCAGGCCGTGGAGGTGGTGGCCCTGTGGCCTTCTGGCGCGCTCAGCCCAGGGGCCCGTCTGGTGCTGGACGGTCTTCGCCGCCAGTCGGGTTAGTTCGACGCTAAAACGATGAAGACGTCGATTTCTGCCGGATTTCCGTTCGACCAAAGAAGGGATATCTTCAAAGAGTAGAAGATTCCGCCTGAGGTGAACGATGACGACTCCCACGGAACGGACGATTGCCCGCCTGCCTGCTCATCTGCGTCGCTACGTGGTGAGCCAGGACTACGCGGCGTATACGTCGCGCGACCAGGCCGTCTGGCGGAACATCCTGGGCTCGCTCCGGGGCCACCTGGCGGACAAGGCGCACCCCGTCTACCTGGAGGGCCTGGAGGCGACGGGCATCGGCTCGGAGTGCATCCCCAGCCTGGACGAGATGAACGAGAAGCTCGCCCGCCTGGGGTGGGCTTGTGTGGGCGTGCGTGGCTTCATCCCGCCCGCCGTCTTCACGGAGCTCCAGGCGATGGGCGTCCTGGCGATTGCCGCGGACATCCGCACCCACGAGCACATCGAGTACACGCCGGCGCCGGACATCGTCCATGAGAGCGCCGGGCACGCGCCCATCATCGCCAACCGCCGTTACGCGGAGTACCTCAAGGCGTGCGGACTGGTGGGGTTCAAGGCCATCGCCAGCGTGGAGGACCAGGCCGTCTTCGAGGCCATCCGCAACCTGTCGGTGGTGAAGGAGGACCCGGACGCCAGCGAGGAGGAGGCAGCGCACGCGCAGGCGCGGCTGGAGGCCGCCAGCGCGAGCCGCCGGTACGTCAGCGAGAGCACCCGGGCCAGCCGCCTCTACTGGTGGACGGCGGAGTACGGCCTCATCGGGAGCGTGGAGTCGCCGCGCATCTACGGCGCGGGGCTGTTGTCCAGCATTGGCGAGGCGCAGCACTGCCTGACGCCCGCGGTGAAGAAGCTGCCGCTGGGCGTGGCCTGCGCGGACATGGACTACGACATCACCCGCATGCAGCCGCAGCTCTTCGTGGCGCGGGACTTTGAGCACCTGTTCGAGGTGCTGGCGGAGTTTGAAGCCACGCTGTCGTGGAAGCGGGGCGGCGACTTCGGCCTGACGGAGGCGCTGCGCGCGCGGACCGTCAACCACCTGGTGCTGGCGGACGGCCGCGAGGTGACGGGCCAGGTGCTGGAGATGCTGGCCGCGCCGCGCGAGGTGGCGCCGGGGCTGAGCACCGCGCTGGTGCGGATGGAGGGGCCCATCATGGCCTCACGTGGCGGCCGCTCCCTGGATGCCAAGCCGTGGAACGGTCCGGCGCTGGTGGCGTTCGGCGCGGGGACGCTGCCGAAGCGCGGTCTCTTCAAGCTGTCGCTGGAGAGCGGATTGGAGCTGGAGGGCTTCGCCACGGACGGTGGGCAGGTGCTGGCGCTGCGCGGACGGTTGGCGGGGCGCGAGCTGGAGCTGCCGGCGGTGGCGAAGCTCTTCGTCACCCCGAGCCTGCCGTCAGTGGCGGGTGGGCCGTCGGACCCGGAGACGTGGGACCGCTGGTACGGCGAGCTGAGCGCCTTCGCGGAGGGCGACGGCGAGGAGAAGGCCCGTTCGCGCAAGGCCCTGGCGCTGCATCCGTCACTGGCCGCGCTCTACCGCGAGGTCCGGAAGATGCGCGAGACGCACACCGTGAGGCCCGAGCGCCTGAGCCAGATTGCCGCGGCGGCCTCGGACTTCCCGGACGACTGGTTGTTGCGCGCCGAGGTGGAGGAGCTGCGCCGCCGCGTCTGATGGCCTCGAAGCCGCTCGCAGGAAGCCCGGCGAGCGCTCCAGCCGTGGCGCGCCTCGGCGTAAGCGACACGGCCCGGAGCGGGCGCCGCTCCGGCGGTGGCGTGCCTCGGAGGGTACGGCGCGGGTGATACGGCTTGAAGCGGGCGCTGCTGGTCGTGCTCCTGTCGCGCCGTCCTCCGCAAACGCCACGGGCCCGGCCACGCGGAGCTCCGCATGGTCAGGCCCGTTGAGCATCACGTCCCGCGCGAGGCGGGCGTGAGGATTACTTCTCCTTGCCGGCGATCTTCCGCAGGGCCTTCTGGTCACGCACGCAGAGGATGCGGCCGACGTTGCCGAGCACGCCCTCGCGCTTCATCTCGTTGATGAGCGTGGACACGAAGGAGCGCGAGGCGCCCACGAGGTCCGCCAGGTCCTGCTGGGTGATGCCGCGCAGGTCCGTCTCGCCGCCGTGCGGGCAGCGCTCGCCGTGCGCCTCGACCAGGGTGAGGAGGGTGTCCGCCAGGCGGGCCGGAACCTCCTTGAACGTCAGGCCCAGCACGCGCTTGCGCAGGGCACGCACGCGCTCGGCGTAGGCGCGGACCACGTCCACGGCGAGGGCGGGACGGGCCTCCAACTGGGCGCGGAAGTCACGGCCCTCGATGCTCCAGACCTCGGCCTCACCGGCGGCGATGGCCATCTCCTCGATAGGCGTGCCCTCGGGGCGGAACAGCTCGCCGAAGAGGTCGCCCGGGCGGAGGATGGAGACCACGGAGCGGGTGCTGTTCTTGCCAATGCGCATCAGGCGCACGCGGCCGGACTTCAGCAGGTAGACGCGGTCGGTATTGTCACCGGGGCGGTAGATGGTCGAGTTGTGCGGGAAGGACTCGACCTTGAAGTAGCCCTTGAAGTCGATGGCCTCCTGGCCGGGCACCAGCTTGTTGGCGGTGACCATCATCCCGGAGCTGGTCGTCTGCAGCGGCGCCACGACGTTGGAACCGATGGGGCCGAGGGGGCGGTTGAATCCGTGCATGGCATTACTCCTGGGAAGAAAGCGTGGGGAAGTCGGGCCGTCTGCTTCAGCGGCGAACGGGACTTCCCTTCTCCAAGGTTCGTGCCAGCGGGAATTGAAATGCCGCGAGGACAACACCTCCTGAAATGCCGGGTACTTAGCGCTACAGGCCCGCACCAGCCCCCGTTCTGTGTCCAAAACCTGAAACAGAACGTTCAAACAGTCTGATCAATTTGAACGAAACGTTCAAACCGGGGCCTTGAGTGTCGCGGCAGTGACACTGTCCAAGAGTGCTCAGGACGCATCCTTCACAGGGAAGGTGTGCACTTGAGGGCTCTGGTTTTGTGCAAGACCGTACTTCTGGAGCTTGCGCTCCAGGGTGGGGCGGCTGATTCCAAGAATCTGGCAGGTGCGACCCTTGTGCCCCTTCGTGACGGTCATCGCACGGGCGATGAGCTGGCGCTCGGCCTCTTCCAACGTGGGAATCAGGCTGGCGTCGTCGGCGGCGGGGGCGGCGAACATGGCGCTGGCGGTGTGGGCGGAGGTGGCCCGGCCCGGCTCTGGCGGGGGGAGGGGGGACTCCAGGGCGGGCAGGTCATCGCCGCGCAGGACGTCACCGGGGGCCAGCACCACGGCGCGGGTGAGCACGTTCTCCAGCTCACGCACGTTGCCGCGCCAGGGCAGGCGGGTGAGGCGCTCCATGACCTCGCCGGGCACGCGGGTGACGCGCTTGTGGACCTTCTCGTTGATGCGCTCGAGCAGGTGCTTCACCAGCGGGGGGATGTCCTCGCGCCGCTCGCGCAGCGGGGGAATCAGGAGGGTGATGACCTTGAGGCGTTGGTAGAGGTCCTCGCGGAAGCGGCCGGCCTCCACCTCCTCCACCAGGTCCCGGTGGGTGGCGGCGATGACGCGGGCGCGCAGCTTGATGCGCTTGACGCCGCCCACGCGCTCGAACTCGCGCTCCTGGAGCACGCGCAGGAGCTTGGCCTGGAGCATCAGCGACATGTCGCCAATCTCGTCCAGGAACACCGTGCCGTCCTCGGCCAGCTCGAACTTGCCCGGCTTGCCCGCGGTGGCGCCGGTGAAGGCGCCCTTCTCGTGGCCGAACAGCTCGCTCTCCAGCAGCGTGTCCACGATGGCCGAGCAGTTGATGCCGATGAAGGGCCGGGGCTCGTCGTAGGAGTAGTTGTGGATGACGCGGGCGATGAGCTCCTTGCCGGTGCCGCTCTCGCCCGTAATCAGCACGGTGGCGTGGCTGCCGGTGACCTTCCCAATCTCCTTCACCAGCTGCTGCATCAGCGGGCTGGTGCCCACGATGTCGCCCAGGCGGGCGGCGGCGTTCTCCCGGTGGACCTCGTCCGCGCGGCGGGAGAGCTGGCGGTACTCCAGCGCGCGCTCCACCACCAGGTCCAGGGCGGCCGGGTCCGGGAAGGGCTTGTGGATGTAGTCGAAAGCCCCGGCCTTCATGGCCCGGATGGTGGTCTCCATGTCGTGGTACGCGGTGACCAGGATGATGCGCGCGTCCCCGCACAGCCCCTTCATCTCCTCGATGATTTCCAGGCCCGTGCGGTCCGGGAGCATCATGTCGAGGATGACCACGCTGGGCATGGCCTCCTGGGCGGCGCGCAGTCCGGCCGCGGCGCTGGTGGCGGTGGCCACCTGGTAGCGCGGCTGGCCGTCCTGCTCAATCTCCTCGAAATGCATCTTCAGCGTTTCGAGGAGCGAGACGTCGTCGTCGACGATGAGAAGGGTCTCCATGGCGCTCTCAGGTGGCGAACGTCAGCGTCAGCACCACGCCCGGCGCGTTGCCGCCCCGGGCGGCCACGTCTCCCCCCACGCCCATCATCACCCGGCGCAGGGCGGCCAGGGACAGGCCGGCGCCGCGGGCCAGCCGTGAGCCGAAGGGCTCGAAGAGCGAGCCGTTCTCCTCGGGGGCAGGGCGGCGGCGGGGTCGTGGAGCACCATCATCACCTGGCCGGGGCCGCCCCGGCGCAGGGCCACCTCCACCGGGCTGCCCTCCGCCTGGCCCATGGCGACGTTGAGCAGCACCTGGGCCAGCACGGGCCGCAGCCGCGTCGGATCCACCCGGACGCGGGGCAGCTCAGGCTCCTCGTCCACGTGGACCTCCACGCGCCGCTCGGCCAGCTCGGGGGCCACCATCTCCGTGGCCTCCTGCACCACGCCCCGCAGCGGGTGGGCGTCCATCTTCGGGGTGGTGTCGCGGCCGTACTCGGACAGGAGCCAGAGCATGCGCTCCATGGTGCGAATCTCCCGGTTGGCGATGGTGAGCCGCCGCTTGTCCCGGTCATTGAGGCCGGTGTTCCGGGCCAGCGTCTGCACCGCCATCTTCACCGAGGAGAGGGGGTTGCGAATCTCGTGGCTGAGCGAGGAGGACAGCCGGGAAATCTGTACCGGCGGGGCGCCGTCCAGCACGGCGTTGAGGTCCAGCACGGTGGCGCTGGCCTCTCCGGCGTCCAGGCCCAGGGACAGGCGCAGGGGTTGGGCGTCCTCGCCGCCGAGGTTGGCGGAGATGAATTCCACCGCGCGGCGGTCCTCGCGGGCGCGGGCGTCCAGCTCACGGGCACGCTGGGGCGAGACGCCGAGGGCCTGATGGAGCGGCTGTTCCAGCAGGGCCCCGGCGGGGCGGCGGAGGATGCTGGAGAGGTCGCCTTCGGCGCGTGTCACCCGCAGGCTCGGAGTCCAGGCGAGCATCGCGGCTTGCAGGAGATGGGTGTTCATTTGATGGGCCTGAAACATACCGACTAAGGTTCCGCGCTGTCCCCATGTCATCTACGGCGCGTTTTCCTAAGAACCTTGTGGCCTGCCTCCTCTTCCTGTCCGGGGGCACTGCGCTTGTCTACGAACTCGTCTGGTCCAAGTACCTCGGGAATGTCCTGGGGAACAGCGGGCAGGCGCATGCCGTGGTGCTCGCCACGTTCATGGGAGGTCAGGCGTTGGGGGCTTTTGTCTTCGGCCGGACAGCCGACCGGGCAAAGAACCCCCTGGCCCTTTACGGCCTGATGGAGCTGGGCGTCGGCCTGTACGCGCTGGCCTTCCCCTATGTGCTGGATGTGCTGGGGGCGCTGTGGCTGGGCGTGGCCCCGTCGGTACCGGACGGTTGGCGGCTGGGGCCCCGGCTGCTGGTGTCCGCCACGTCGCTGCTGATTCCCACGCTGCTGATGGGCGGCACGCTGCCGGCGCTGGTGCGGCACTTCGCCTCCAGCCTGTCGGGGGTGCGCTACGAGCTGGCGCGGCTCTACGCCGTCAACAGCCTGGGCGCGGCGGTGGGTGTGTTCATCGCCGGCACGAAGCTGGTGCCCGCCATTGGCCTGTCGTCGTCCGCCGGGCTGGCCGCGGGGCTCAACATCCTGCTGGCGCTGGCGGCCCTGGGCCTGGCCCGGCGCTTCCCGCCCGCGCTGGTGCCGGGACAGACGCCGCCCTCCGAAGCCGAGGACGCGGAGGTGTCCTATCCGCGCATCGCGGTGCGAGCGGCGCTCATCGGCGTGCTGCTGTCGGGCTTCACGTCCATGCTGTACCAGGTGACGTGGATCCGCTTGCTGTCCATCGTCCTGGGCGCGTCCACGTACGCCTTCACGCTCATCCTCACCGCGTTCATCATGGGCATTGGCCTGGGCAGCTTCTGGCTGATGACGCGCAAGGGACAGGTGGACTCGCTGCGCCTGTTCGGCCGGCTCCAGGTCGCGCTGGTGGCCAGCATCTGCATCGCGCTGCCGCTCTACGTCAGGCTGCCGCACCTGTTCCGCAAGGCGCAGTGGATGATGACGCGCTCGGTGGACACCTGGCCCCTGTTCCAGGTGCTGACCTTCAGCTTCTGCTGTCTGGTGCTGCTGGTGCCCACCTTCTTCATGGGCGCGGCCTTCCCGGCGGCGGCGCGGGTGGCCACGGCCAAGGTGTCCGAGGTGGGGCGCCAGTTGGGCGGCGTCTACCTGTGGAACACGGTGGGGACGATTACGGGCTCGGCGCTGGGCGTGCTGGTGCTGATGCCGTGGTGGGGCATGGAGGGCAACTTCATCGCGGGCGTGGTGGCCAACCTGATTGGCGCGGGGCTGGCGTTCCACGCGGCGCCGGGCCGTCCCACGCAGCCAGCGCGCGCGCTGTGGCCGGTGGCCGCCACCGCGGGCCTGGCGCTGGTGGTGCTGGGCGGGATGAGCGGCTGGGCGGTGCGCCTGTCGGGCATCGCCTCCATCCGCTCCCACCAGAAGCCGCCGGAGAGCTACGCGAAGCTGGTGGCGGAGACGGAGGCCCTCATCCGGCCCATCTTCTACCAGGACGACACCTTCGCCACGGTGATGGTGGCGGACGCGCCGTCGGAGAACCTGCGCTTCATGAAGCTCAACGGGAAGATTGACGCGTCCAACGGCGGGGACGCGGAGACGCAGGTCGTGGCCGGCCACCTGGGCGCGCTGCTGCATCCGCGCGAGCCCAAGACGGTGCTGCTGGTGGGCGCCGGCGCGGCGATTACCGCGGGCAGCGTGCTGGCGCACCCCGTGGAACACCTGGACATGGTGGAGATTGCCCCGGCCGTCATCGACGCGGCGCGCCTGTTCAAGGCGGACAACCGCAACGCGGTGGACGACCCGCGCACCCACGTGCACGTGGACGACGCCAAGACGTTCATGGCGCTGTCGCCGCGCAAGTACGACCTGGTGGTGAGCGTGCCCTCCAACCCGTGGGTGTCCGGCGTGTCCGGTCTCTTCACGCGGGACTTCTTCCAGACGGTGGACCGGCACCTGGCGGACGACGGCGTGCTGGTGCAGTGGATCCACACCTACGAGAGCAACGAGGACCTCCTGAAGCTGGTGGTCCGCACCCTGCGCGACACCTTCCCGCACGCCACCACGTGGCTGGGGCCGCATGACCTGGTGATGGTGGCCAGCCGCAAGCCCCTGGCCTTCGATGCCGCGCGCCTGGCCGAGCGCATGAGCCATCCGGAGGTGCGGAAGGACCTGTCCCGCGTGGGCATCAACGACGTGTTCGCGCTGCTGTCCAAGCAGGTGCACAGCGAGGCGGGGCAGCTGGAGTTCGCGGGGCAGGGCCCCATCAACACGGACGACCACAACCTGCTGGAGTACGCGTCGCCCATCGCCTTCTTCGTGTCCAACCTGGACGTGCGCGTGAAGGACGAGCGGCGTGCGCCGGAGGGGGCTGACCGCCTCTTCCTGCACGACTACGTCCAAGCGCATCCGCCCACGGCGGAGCAGGCGGCCGGGCTGTACCGGAACATCGAGCGCTACCACGCGCCCAACGACCCCATGGTGCGCGGCGCGGCCGCCCAGTGGCGCCGGCTGGACCCCGACAGCCCCGAGTCCGCCCTGGCCCTGGGCAAGGCGGCGCTGGCCCAGCAGGATTTGACGCTGGCCGCCTCGCTCCTGGAGCCCGAGGTGGCGCGGGGCGGGCGCGGGCCGGAGCTGGTGACGGCGTACCTGCGGCTCGTCACCGCGCGGACCTGGGCCTCGCGGACCATGTGGACGCCTGTAGGCGCGCTGCAGGAGACGGTGGCCCTGGGCCGCGAGGTTGCGGCGCGTCACCCGGACGACGAGAATCTGGGCCGGGCGCTGCGTTCACTCTGTGACGCATTGCCCCGTTCGAGCTGCGAGGGCAGCTCCGTCCAGACGCCCGTCGCGGTCCCCGGAAGCCCCTGAAAGAGGCCCGTGGATCAGTAAAATCGGGCCAACTGCCTGGAATCACTCGGAATTCCAGGCATCCTCCCGATGACCGATGGAGGTGGAAGTGGGATCTGCCCTAGGGTGCGAATCACCCAAGCAGCAGGGTGTCTTTTCCACCACTGCAATCCCCGGAGAGTTCCATGAAGGCGATCTCGAAGAAGCAGCAGCTCCGCAAGGCTCGTGGCCAGGGCATGACCGAGTACATCATCATCGTCGCCCTCATCGCGATCGCGGCCATCGGCGTGGTGACCCTGTTCGGCGACAACATCCGCAAGCTGTTCGGCGCCTCCGCCGACGCGCTGGCCGGTAACGCCGCGGTCGAGACCGAGGCCACCGAGCGTCAGCGCAACCTCGAGAAGAAGACCATCAAGACGTTCGGCCAGAACAACGCGTACTGAGCCGTGTCCTTCCGGGGGGAGCCACACCTGCCTCGTGCGGGTGGCTCCTCCTGGGCGGCCGAGGTCGAGGGCTGAGTCATCCGCCCGGTGCCCGGCCCGCAGTTGCAGCAACCTTCGTCCCATGGCTTGACCCTCACGCGACGTGAGGCCCTACACCTCCCATTGAGAGGTGGAGATGGCCCTGACGGTGAGCCAGGTCGCCCGGCTGGCGAAAATCAGCATCCGCGCGTTGCACCACTATGACGAGCTGGGCCTGCTACGTCCTTCGGACCGCAGCGAGGCTGGCTACCGGCTCTATTCGCAGACGGACCTCCAGAAGCTCCAGCAGGTGCTCTTCTTCAAGGAGCTGGGCTTCCCGCTGGAGGAGATTCGCCGAATCCTGGGCGACCCCACCTTCGACCTGCGCGCCGCGCTGCGGATGCAGCGGCAGCTCCTGACGGAGCGCGCCGCCCGGCTGGACGCGCTGGTGCACGCCGTGGACGCAGCGCTGGACGCGCTGGAGCAGGGGACGCACGTGGACAAGGAAGACATGTTCGAGGCCTTCGGCGACTTCGACCCGACGAAGTACGAGGCGGAGGCGAAGCAGCGCTGGGGCCACACGGAGGCCTACAAGGAGTCCGCCCAGAAGGCGGCGCGCTACAAGAAGGAGGACTGGAAGCGCATCAAGGAGGAGGGAGACGGCCTCTTCCAGGCGATGGCGGAGCTGCTCGCCGCGGGCACCAGCGCCGCGTCGGACGCGGCCATGGACCTGGCCGAGGCGCACCGGCAATACCTGAGCAGGTGGTTCTACGCGTGCTCGCCCGCCATGCACCGGGGCCTGGGGGAGTTGTACGTGGCGGATACGCGCTTCACGGAGAACATCGACAAGGTGCGCCCGGGCCTGTCGCTGTTCCTGCGGGACGCCTTCGCGGCCAACGCGGAGCGGCAGGGCGCCGGAGACTCCTGCGCCTAACGCGCGGTGGCGCCCCGGCGCCGGCCGAGCCGCAGCCCCCACGCGGCCAGCCCCAGCCCGCCGAGCAGGGAGTGCGTGAGCCCCACGCGGAAGCTGCCCGGCTGGTCGTCGAAGCGGACCTGGTGGTGGCCTTGGGGGACGCGCACGGCGCGCAGGGAATGGTTCGCGCGGTGGATGGGCACGTCATTAGCGGCCACTCCCCGGCGCGCAGCGTCTCCAGCAGGAAGGCCGAGTCCGGGAAGAAGATGCGGAAGATGTCCCGCCCCGCGAGCAGCTTCCCGTCCAGCACCGGGCTGTAAGCGATGGCGAGCATCGCCACCAGCCCCAGTCCACTGAGGAGGTGAGACTTCGTGGCTTTGCGCGCCACGGCTAGCTGAAGCCCAGCCGCTTCAACATCACCGCGCGGATGGAGGGAATCCGGAAGCGGTAGATGAGGGCGTCCGCGAAGTAGTGCGCCAGCACGCACGCGAAGCCCAGCGACGTCATGGCGCGCAGCAGGGGATGTGTCTCCGCCACGCCCATGTTGCTGCCCAGCGCGCCGCGCACCACGCCCTGCTGGAGGAGGCCGTGCACCGCGCCCAGCGCCAGCAGGGGCAGCATGGACGCAATCATCGCCGGGACGATGAACTTCCGGGGCAGCCGGGGCGTGTCGCCCTCACGCGGCTCCAGCATCCGCGCGGTGAGCATGTAGTACTCCAGCCCGTGCATGCCGGGGAGCATGACGTAGCCCCAGGTGGGCGCCACCAGCACCAGGCCGGTCGCCGTCGCCATGGCCAGGAGGTAGAGCACCTTGGGCCCGCTGACGGCGTCCGTGCGCAGCACCGCGCGGAACAGCAGCATGAAGTAGCCCAGCCACACCGCCAGCAGCACCCCCAGCGCCCCATGCGGCAGCACGTGGCCCTGGCCCACGTCCAGGTACGCCGGCGCGTCCGGCCCAGGGGCCTCCGGGACGAAGAAGATGCGCACCAGCAGCAGCGTGAGCAGCAGGGGGACGTACATCTGTTGCAGCTTGCGCTCCAACGCGGACGCGCCGGGCAGCCCGGCCTTGCTCGCGCGCAGCCCGTGGAGCGACCAGATGCCCCGGTGTTGGGACAGGGTGTGGTGCGTGCCGAAGACGTTGAAGATGACCGCCACGCCGTACGTGTGCGCCGTGCGCTCCGCGTAGAAGGTGAAGAAGAGCACGGTGCCCACCGCCAGCATGGCCAGCGAGCCCGCCAGCACCTGCCGGGGCTGGCCCGGGGCGGACGTCAGCACGTCCCGGTGCACCGCGAAGAGCAGGAACGTCAGGATGACGTGGGTGGCGTTGCCGAGCAGGTTCTGCGCCGTCCAGGCCGAAAGGCGGTGCGCGCTCTCCGCGGCGCCCGGGGCCAGCCAGACGTTGGCGGCCGCGGTGCACAGGGCCAGGGCCAGGGGCAGGGCGACGATGAGGGCATCTGCCCGCGGCGAGAAGAGCCACAAGCCCCGGAAGGCCAGGGCCCCTCGCGGGGTGGGGGCCGTCACGGGGGACGGGGAGTTCACGGCGGGGCTCAGCGGCGTCATACCGTACGGACCCTAACATGCTCGCTGGCGGCCGCGCCCCCTCGCACCCTGCCGGGCCCGTGGTAGAACAGGCCTTTCATGGAAGGCCGCCTGCTTCTGAAAAACTGCGCCGTGTTCAGGGCGGACGGGCGCGTCCGCCATGGCATGGCCGTGGTGGTGGAAGGCAACACCATCCGTCGCGTGGCCCCGGACGCCCAGGTGCCCGTGCTGCCGGGGGACTGGGAAGTCGCCTGTCGCGGCCGGCTGGTGGCGCCGGGCCTGGTGGACTGCCACACGCACCTGGTCAACGGCCAGTTGCTGCCGCCCACGGGGCACTTCCTGATGCTTCCGCCGCGCGAGCGCCTGGACCGGCTCCGGCACGTGGCGCGGCTGCTCACGAACGAGGACGTGGAGGCCCTCACCCGCTACGCGGCGGCCCGGGCTCTGCGCCACGGCGTCACGCTGGCGGTGGAGCACCTGTCCTGCCAGGACGTGGCCGGAGGGCTCGCCGCCCAGGCTCGCGCCGCCGAGGCCGTGGGCCTGCGGCTGGTGACGAGCCACTCCACCCACGGGCTGGACGGCGCCGCGCAGGCACAGACGTGGCTGGACGCCAACGCGGACTTCACCCGCGCGCACCGGGAACATCCGCTGGTGCGGGGCGCGATCGGCTTCCATGCGTCGTTCACCTGTGACGACGCGCTGCTGCGCCGCATCGCGGAGCTGAGCCGGGTGCTGGACGCGCCCACCGTCTTCCACCTCGCCGAGAGCGAGGACGACCTCTCCACCACCTACGCCCAGCACGGCAAGCGGGTGGTGCCGCGCCTGGACGCGCTGGGGCTGCTCGGGCCCCGCTCCATCGCGGGCTATGCGCGCGTGTTGGACAGCGCGGAGGCGGAGCTGCTGGAGCAGAGCGGCGCCTTCGTGGCGCTGGCGGCCCGGGGCGTGCGCACGCTGGAGCGCGGCACGGACCCCATGGACGCGGTGCTGTCGCGGGTCCACCTGCTGGGGCTCGGCACGGGCGCCATGGCAGCCTCCAGGACGAGCTGCTCGCCGCGCTGGTGGGGGTGCTGCGCATCTCCCGCTCCGGGCGGATGCCGGACGTGGATGGCGCGCTGGCGCACCTGCTGGTCAACGGCCCGGCGGAGCTGTGCACGCGGCTGTTCGGCCTGCCCTCCGGCAATGTGGAGGAGGGGAGCATCGCGGACCTCGTTGTCTATGACGTCGTGCCCACCGCCGACCCGGAGACGGGCTACTCGCCCTATCTGCTCGGGCAACTGGCGCATTCGCCGGTGGGGTGGACCATCGTCAACGGCCGCGTTTGTGTGCGCGAGGGCCAGGTGCTGGGGCTCGACTACGTCGAGCTTTCCCGCGCGGCGACCCAGGCGCTGGAGCGTGTCTGGACGCGCGCGCGTCTGGGAACTTGAGCGGCGGTATGGGCGCATTGCCTCCTTCTCTCGTGGACACGCTGCGCGCCTCGCGCGGCCGGCGCGGGCCGTTGCTCGGGGATGCCCGGACCACGGCCTGGCGCGTGCTGAACGCCGAAGCGGACGGCGTGCCGGACGTCACGGCGGACGTGTTCGGTGACGTGTACGTCGTCAGCCTCTACCGGGACTTCAGGCCGGCCGAGGAGGAGGCCTTGCTGGACGCGGCCGTGGCCGCCTGGGCGCCCCGGAGCCTCTACCTCAAGCGCCGTCCCCGGGAGGCGCGGGTCCTGGCCAACGTGGCGAAGGAGTCGCTCGCACCCGAGGAACCTGCCCGGGGCGAAGCGGTGGAGTCGCTGACCGCGCTCGAGAACGGCCTGTCGTTCCTCATCCGCCCGGCGCAGGGGCTGTCGGTGGGGCTGTACCTGGACATGCGGGACACGCGGGCGTGGCTGCTGTCGCAGGCGCGGGGCCTCACCGTGCTCAACCTCTTCTCGTACACCTGTGCCTTCGGCGTCGTGGCGATGGCGGGCGGCGCGAAGCGGGCGCTCAACCTGGATGCGAGCCGGCGCGTGCTGGAGTGGGGCGAGGAGAACGCGCGCCTCAATGGCCAGACGGTGGACCGGTATGACTACGTGGCCGGCGACGTGTTCGACTGGCTCAAGCGGCTGGCGAAGAAGGGTGAGTCCTTCGACATCGTCATCTCGGATCCGCCGTCGTTCTCCACCACGCGCAGTGGGCGCTTCTCCGCCGCGCGCGACTACGCCCGGCTGGCCGAGGCCGCCGCGCGCCTGGTGAGCCCGGGAGGCCAGTTGGTGGCGTGCTGCAACCACGCGGGGCTGCCGGCACGCCGGTTCGAAGCCATGGTGCTCGAAGGCGTTTCCCAAGCGGGGCGGCAGGGCAAGGCGCTGGGCTCGCTGGCTCCTTCCGCGTTGGACTTCCCTCCGCCGCCTGGGCAGGAGCCCGCGCTGAAGGTGCACCGGGTGCAAGTCCGGTAGTCTGGCCATTCGCCCATTGGGCTAGGCTGGCAGCCATGCCGCGTTGGGGATGGTTCGTCTTGGCTTTGGGCTTGGGGCTGTCAATGGCGGCGGCCTTCCCTGCCTGCCGCGAGTTCTGGCAGGTGGACGCCTGCCTCGACCGGGGCGGGAGCTGGAACGAGCTGAAGCAGGCGTGCGAGTTCTGACGATGGCTGCCTGTCGGGCCTGAACCGGACGGGGTGTGTGTCGCCCAAGTTTGTTGCCACTCCCTGGTCCGGCACGGGTAGGCTCGCCACGTCATGCCTCCCGCCGCCCCTTCGCGCGACACCGGCCGCTTTGGACAGTACCGCCTCATCGACCGCATCGCCGTGGGAGGCATGGCCGAAATCTTCCTCGCGCATCAGCAGCAGGAGGACGGCCGCGAGGCGCCTGTCGTCATCAAGCGCATCCGCCCGCACCTGTCCAAGCACTCGGCCTTCGTGAAGATGTTCCTCAACGAGGCCCGGCTCGCCGCGCAGCTCAATCATCCCAACGTCGTGCAGATTCACGACCTGGGGAAGATCGCCGACAGCTACTTCATCGCCATGGAGTACGTGTCCGGCCGGGACATGCGCCGCGTCGTCCCCAAGGCGGAGGCGCTGGGGATTCCCTTCCCGCTGGTGTACGCGGTGAAGATTGCCTCGTGCGTCTGCGCGGGCCTGCACCACGCGCACACCAAGGCGGACCTGTACGGCAACCCGCTCAACATCGTCCACCGGGACGTGTCACCGGAGAACGTCGTCGTCGCCTTCGACGGCTCGGTGAAGATTCTGGATTTCGGCATCGCCAAGGCCGCGAACCAGATGGAGCAGACGCGCAACGGCGAAATCAAAGGCAAGCTCAGCTACATGAGCCCGGAGCAGTGTCTGGGCAAGCCGCTGGACTGCCGCAGCGACATCTTCTCCCTGGGCGTGGTGCTCTACGAGTGGCTCACCGGCTTCAAGCTCTTCACCGGTGAGTCCGAAGCCGCGGTCATGCGCAGCATCACCGAGGGGAAGATCTACGCGCCGTCGTACTTCCGCGAGGACCTGCCGGAGCGCCTGGAGGCCATCCTGATGCGGGCGCTGGAGCGCGACCGGGACAAGCGCTACCAGACGGCCGCGCAGATGCAGAAGGACCTGGACGCCTTCCTGGACGCGTACGACTTCACGCCCACGGCGCTGCACCTGTCCAACTTCATCAAGCAGCTCTTCGAGGAGGAGCTGGCCGCCGAGCAGCGCCGCCTCGCCATCCGCGCCGCGGCCGCGCCCACGTCGGAGGAGGCGCTGGAGCTGGCGGAGGTGGTGGG
>JBKGHI010000509.1:0-2405 GCA_046520405.1 Myxococcus sp. 1LA | reverse complement strand
GGCGCCGCCCTGGCGGAGGTGGAGCTGGGGCAGGTGGACGCGGCGGTGCAGCGCCTCTCCGCGGTGGGTCCGTCGCGCGCCGCGGCGCAGGTGGCGGGCGCCAACCTGCCGCGCGTGCTGGTGCGCCGGGCGCTGGTGCGGCTGGAAAGCGGAGACGCCGAGGCGGCCGACCGCGACCTGGACCTGGTGGACAAGCTGGGCACGGGCAACCGCAAGGAGCTGGTGAAGCTGGCCCAGTTCGTGCGCGGTCTGGCGCGCGCGGAGGCGGGGCGCCACGCCGAGGCGAACACCGCCATCACCAAGGCCCTCACGCCCGCGCAGTCCTGGGCCTGGCCCAACACCCGCGCGCTGGCCACGGCCTTCGTGCTCTACAAGAAGGGGCAGGTGCCCGCCGCGCGCAAGCAGCTCACCGCCGCGGCGAAGAAGCCGATGCCCGGACAGCCCAAGTGGCTGACGGCGATGACGGGCGCGCTGCACCGGCGCGAGGCGTCGCTGGCGTACAACGCCGGCAACATGAAGGTGGCGGAGAAGGCCTTCAAGGCCGCGCTCACCGGCAGCCCGGACGACGCGCAGCTCCAACACAACCTGGCCTGCGTCGACTGGCGCAAGGGCCGCACGACGGACGCCGTGGAGGCGTGGCGCCGGCTGGAGCCGAGCGTGCCGGTGGCCGCGCTCAACCTGGGCATCGACGCGCAGGAGCGCCGCAAGGACGCGGGCGAGGCCGTGGACGCCTGGCGCCGCTACCTGGCCGGCGGCAACGGCCCGCGCATGGCGCAGGTGCGTGAGTGGAAGGAGCGCCTGCAGAGTCTGCACGGCCTGGCCGAGCCCGCCTCGGGCGCGCCCGCCGACGCCACCGTGGAGGAGACCCCATGAAGACGTCATCCCGTTTCCTCCTGGCTGGCCTCGTGCTGGCCTGTGCCCTGGCCTCGAGTGCCGCCGTCGCGGCGCCGAAGAAGGCCACCCTGGGCGTCTTCCTCGCCACCACGCTGGCGGATGGTCAGGAGCGCTTCGAGTACGCGGAGGCCCTGGCCGCGCGGCTGTCGGAGACGCTGGACACGCCCGTGGCCGCGAAGAGCTTCGGCCGCTACGAGGACTTCTCCCGCGCGGTGGCGGGTGGGTTGGTGGACTTCGCGGTGGTGGACGCGTGGGCCGCCGTGCAGTTGGGCGCCAAGGCGAAGCCGGTGGCCTGGGCCTCCCGCTCCGGTGACACCCAGCAGCGCTGGGCCATTGTCTCGCTGCAACGCGGCGCGGTGAAGGACCTCGCCGGCAAGCGCCTGGCGCACGTGAAGGGCGCGGGCCCGGCCGACCCCAAGTTCGTCACCCACGTGGTGCTCGGCGGAGACCTGGACGCCCAGAAGCACTTCAAGCTGGCCCCCGTGCCGAACGTGGAGTCCGCGCTGAAGATGCTGGAGGCCAAGGGCGCGGAGGCGGCGCTGGTGCCGCTGGCCCACGTGCCCAAGGGCAAGGACGTGCGCGTCCTCTTCCGCAGTGGCCGCGTGCCGGGCGCCGTGCTGGTGGACCTGCGCAACCACGAGGCCGCGCTCACCAGCGCCTTGGGGAAGGTCGGCGCCGTGGCCCCCTTCGATGCCTTCGCGCGGCTCCAGGACAAGGACTTCGAGGACTTCCAGAAGCTCGTGACACGGGGCCCGCCGCGCCGTCAGCCGGTGCTCGCCGAAGGCACGGAGCTCCGCGTGGAGGCCGATGCGCTGGTGCGTTCCGAGGAGCTGGGGCCCGCGCTGCCGTCCTTCGTTGGAGACCTCGCCGTCTCCGCCGAACAGCCGGACGACTGATACTTTCCCGAGTTTCTAGAGAATGAGAGCCAGCGACTTGGCCCGGCGTAATCTCTGGGGTAGCTTGAAAATGATGGCGTTGGTGTCCAGCCGTGAAAATGCGTTCCCCCCGACGCAGGAGCTGACACAGCGCCCGTCTCCGGGTCGTACGTACAGGACCTCGGGTGTCCATGCTCCACCCTTGGATGTGAGAACGATGCACTCGACTGTGTTCGGTGAGCCGCGGCGAGGCGCGGCGGAGGCTGTTGCCGGACGTCGCGCCCTGCGCGCCGGCCTGCCTCTTTCCATCATGTTGTGCGTCCTGGCCTTCGCCGTTCCTTCGAGCGCGTCCGCGCAGGAGGTCGCTGAGGCGGAGGCACCCACGAAGGTGAAGCGCAGGAGGCGGGTGGTGAAGCCCGCCGCGTCTTCGCGCCCCGCCACCAACAAGACGGCGAAGAAGCCGCGCAAGGCCGTCAAGCCGCCCCCCGTCGAGGACACGGGCGCGGATGACACGGCCGAGCCGGAGATTCCCGTGCTGGGCGGTGGGCCTTCCACGGATGAGCCGTCCTCCGCGAGCCCGCCAGCTCCGGTGCCCACGCCGGCGGCCTCCGCGCCGCCCGCCGCCGCGCCCCTGAC
>JBKGHI010000508.1:0-2430 GCA_046520405.1 Myxococcus sp. 1LA | reverse complement strand
GCGCGGGCTCCGCGCGCGGCGGCCGGGCCGTTGGGCCGGGTCCGGCGGCGACACGCGCGGGGTGAGCTTGCTCAGGGCTTCCTGCAGGAACCAGAGGTCCTCGAAGGGCGTCCCTTGCTTGCGCACCACCGCGACGGGCCGTCCGTCCCGCAGCAGCAGGTAGCCCGTGGCCGCCGCGTACGCGTCATCCCGGCTGTCGGGGTGGAGCCGGTCCCCCAGGTCCCCCAGCGGGTCCCTCCACATACCATCCGTGGTGCCCTCATCCGCCACCAGCACCTGCGACAACACCTCACCGTGCAGCCGCTCCAGCGTGACGAAGGGCTCGCGCGCCTCGGGAGGACGCATGGCCGCGCCGTGTCGGACCCCCGTCACGAGCAACAACCCCCGCGTTGAATCCACCCGGGCGAAGAGCTGCTCACGCACCTGTCTGTCGGAGAAGAAAAGGACCCACTGCACGGTGGTCAGAGCCTACCCGGTCAACGCCGTCCCGCGTGGGAACAGGTGCATGTCATGAACGCCCCAGTGGGGCGGCCGGCGACCCTGACGTCATCTTCATGACTTCGTCGATACACGACGCTCACTGGCCCCCCGGTGCACTCCTCCTCGACGGTGGTGCGGGCTTGCGGAAGAGTCTTGAGTGCCCATGCGCTGCTGCCACCGTCACGCCTCCGAGTCCATCCCCTCCGGCCCCCGCCCCTTCTCCCTTCCTGGCGCCACCGAGCACTACGCCGCCGAGCGCCCCGTCCGCGCCGAGCACGTCCGCATCGAGGTGGACCTCGACTTCGACGCCCAACGCATCACCGGCCTGTGCACCACCCGCGTCTCCGCCGTCCGGCCCATCCACACCGTCACCTTCGACGCCGTGGACCTCGACGTGTCCGACGTGCACGTCGACGGCCGCGCCGCGCGCTTCTCCAACTCCGGCGCACACGTCCGCGTGGAGCTGCCCACGCCGCTGGCCGCTGGGAACGCGTGTGAGGTCGCCGTCCGCTACACGGCCCGGCCTCGCCGTGGCCTCTACTTCTGGGCCCCCGACGCCGCCTATCCCCACCGCCCCCGTCAGGCCTGGACGCAGGGCCAGGACATCGACGCGCGCGCCTGGTTCCCCTGCCTGGACACGCCGGCCCAGAAGGCCACGTCCGAGGTCATCGCCACCTTCCCCGAGGCGATGACGTCCCTCTCCAACGGCACGCTGGAGAGCGACCACGTCCACGATGGGCGCCGCACCCAGCACTACCGGATGGCGCAGCCCCACGCGCCGTACCTCGTCACGCTCGTGGTGGGTGAGTTCGAGGAGGCCACCGACACCGCCGGCACCGTGCCCCTGCGCTACCTCTTCCCCAAGGGCCGCAAGGAGGACGCGCTGCGCTGCGTGCGCCGCACGCCGGAGATGGTGCGCGTCTTCCAGGAGGTCACTGGTGAGCCCTACCCCTGGAGCAGCTACGCCCAGGTCTTCGTCACCGACTTCATCCTGGGCGGCATGGAGAACACCTCCGCCACCAGCCTCACCGACACCGTCCTCCACGACGCGCGCGCCCAGCCGGACTACAACGCCGAGCCGCTCGTCTCCCATGAGCTGGCCCATCAGTGGTTCGGTGATTTGCTCACCTGCCGTGACTGGCCCCACGGCTGGCTCAACGAGGGCTTCGCCACCTGGTTCGAGATGCTCTGGAAGGAGCGCGCCGACGGGCAGGACGAGGCGGACCAGCACCGGCTCGTGGACCTGGACGCCTACCTGGGCGAGGCGAGAGAGCGCTACGCGCGGCCCATCGTCGCGCGGCGCTTCCACGCACCCATGGACGTCTTCGACCGGCACCTCTACGAGAAGGGTGGCCTGGTCCTCCACGAGCTGCGCCGCCGTCTGGGTGATGCGCTGTTCTTCAAGGGCCTGCGCCACTACGTCGCGCGCCACCGCCACGGCTCCGTGGAGACGGTGGACCTGGCGCGCGCCTTCGAGGAAGCCACCGGCCACAACCTGGACGCCTTCTTCGACCAGTACGTCTTCGCGCCCGGCCACCCGGAGCTGAAGGTGGAGGTCCGCTACGACGCCGAGGAAGCACGGCTGCGCATCCAGGTGCGCCAGACGCAGGCCACCGCGGACGGCGTGCCCCTCTTCCGCCTGCCGGTGGACGTGGCGCTCACCGTGGACGGCCGCGACACCATCCACCGGCTGGAGGTGACGGACGCGGAGCACGCGTTCCACCTGCCCTGTCCCAGCGCGCCCTCACAGGTGCGCGTGGACCCTCGGCGCGGGGTGCTGGGCACGCTGGCGGTGGACAAGTCCGCCGGCCTCTGGAGAGAGGAGCTGCGCGCCGCGCCGGAGATGCGCGCGCGCACCGAGGCCGCGGTGGCGCTGGGACGCGAGGGCAGTCCGTTGGCGGTGGAGGCGCTGGGCGCCGCGCTGGCGGACACGCGCCTGTTCTGGGGCAC
>JBKGHI010000507.1:0-2458 GCA_046520405.1 Myxococcus sp. 1LA | reverse complement strand
CGTCGTCGACCGCGCGTCGGACCGCGTCGTCGGAACCCGCGTCGTCGGAACCCGCGTCGTCGGAACCCGCGTCGTTGCCTGCGTCGGACGTCTGGACTCCCGCGTCCCGGGAAGGATCGGGCGTGTCGTCGCCGCAGGCTGGCTGGGTCAGGACCAGCAGCAGCGGCAGGATGTAGAGGATGGCGTGAAACGGTCTTCGAGAACGGGGCATGCACCCCTCCTTGGGTGGACGCGCTGCGGCGGATGGCATGGTCGCGAGACATTAGCGCATCGGGACGACGCGGGGCCCTTGCTCGTGGGTGGAGATTTCCAGCCAGGGCGCTGTCTGCGTTCAGGCGCTGCACGTGGCTTGTCGCCATCCGACCGCCCGCGATGTAATGGCCTCATGCCTCAGAGCGTGACTTTCGCTGTGGATGCGGTGAAGCCAGCGGTCCTGTCGTTGGAGGAGATCGGTCTCGTCGAGGCCCTGCAGGGGCGCTTGGACACGAAGCTGCTCGGCGCCTCGCATCACAAGGCCCGGTTCGTCCGCCCCCTGCCAACCCATCCGCTCCTCTGCGCGGTGCATCTGGCCTTCAGCCAGCACCGTCCGTTGGTGCTGTCTCCCGACATCCTCTGGATCACCATCGCGCAGGGGCTGGCCCAGCACATCATCCACAACGCGGAGGCGCTGCGGTTCGACCTGGTGCGCCACCAGGGACGCAAGCAGTTGACGGTGACGCGAGATGCGACCGAGACGGACCTGTCGTCGGACGACTTCTGGCCCGGCGTCGTGGAGGACTTCTCCGCGCTGATTCAGGGGGAGTCGGCCGCGCTGCATGACTTGATGGTGTGTGACTTCTCCACGACGGGGCCGGTGGAGCGCGTGGTCAGCCAGGTCGTGCTGATGGATGCGATGCGCAGGTACTTCGACTACGTGGTGATGTGCATCTGCGGCATCCCCACCGTCACGCTCGAAGGCTCACCGGAGGATTGGCGCAACCTGCGGGACAAGGTCCGTCAGCTTCCGCGGTACGGCATGGAGGCCTGGTCCCGGCATCTGCTGCCGCTGTGCGAGCAGTTCATCCGCGCCTCCGAGGGGCGGGAGGACCGCGCGTTCTGGCGCGCCATCTACAAGCTGCACGAGTCGTACGGCAGGGACAGCTTCAATGGATGGATTGGCAAGCTGTTCCCCTATCTCCACAACAGCACGACGGGCGAGTACGACACGCCCAATCCGATGCTGGACCTCAAGGAGTTGGGGACGCCCGACGGCACGAAGAAGGGCGTGTCCCTGGAAAGTGACGACCTGCCCACCGGGCTGTCCCGGGTACCGCTGTTGCTCGCGGTGGGCACCGAGTCAGGGAGGGTGAAGGCCCGGATGGCCCTGACGGCGGGCTTCCTGGGGGTTTCGCAGTCCGAGGCCACGCTGGCGCTGCGGCCGGTGCCGGGCTGGGTGGTCCACGAGGACCTGGGGCTGGATGCGATGCTCCGGCGCCTCGGGGATGAGCATTCGATGACCGCGCCGCTCTCCGAGGACCTTCAAAGAGATTGGCGGGAGCTGTGGGGCGACGGCGGCATCCCGGCGGACATCTTCCAGCTCTATGCGGCCTGTGACGGCGCCTCGCTGTTCGGGCAAGGGGAGGCCGCCGTGTATCGCATCCGCTCAACGAGGGCGCTCGAGTTCCACGACGGCACGCGCTGGTGCAAGGCGGGCGATCCCAATTCGAGCCGAAGCAGCGCTCCGTTTGGCTGGACGCGCTTCTGCGACGTGGGCGCGCAAGGCTTCCTGGTCTACCGCTTCGACTCCTCCCAGCGCGGGAAGCTCCCCATCTACTGGGTGGCGAATACCCAGGAGCGCATCGCGGTGTGTGTCGCCGGGTCGCTGGAGGAGTTCCTGAACAAGGCGCTCAACTCGAAAGGCCGCGTCTACTTCCAGGAGCCGGGCTTCACGCCGGGCGCGCGCGAGGAGCTGTGGTTCTGATTCGCCTGGGGAGGCCTACTCCCACGTGAGCAGGACGGTGGCGGTGCCCGACATGGCTTCGGGTGGCTTGCCGAGCGCGAGCCCCCGGAGCGCCCTGTCGATGCATTGCGAGAGCGCAGAGGGCTGGTGTGGCCGCAGGCGCGCTCCGAGCACGACGCCCTTGGGGGAGTAGACCACCGCGTAGGTGTCCTGACGGCACGCCGCGTCCTCGCCGCTTCGCGCGTAGCACGCGTCGAGCGCGGGGAAGCGCGTTTCAATGGACTCGGCGACCCAGCCGTCGCGGTAGCCGGGGGCGGAGGGCGCGACACCGCCGTCCACGGGCGTCCGCGGGAGCTCGACGACCCGAAGCCCGACGGGCTCCTCCGCGGGCGTCATGCCGGAGGCCGTGAGGACGAGGCCTCCCGTGGCGGCGAGTCCCACCGCGAGCGCGCTGCCCACCATGAGGATGGGCTTCAGCGGGGCGCGTGCGTGGGGCGTGGCGGCGTGGGCCTTCGCGGC
>JBKGHI010000506.1:0-2465 GCA_046520405.1 Myxococcus sp. 1LA | reverse complement strand
GTATTTTCCTACTGACTCGCTCGAAGTGCCTTCCGCGCCAGTGCGCGGGCTTCTTCGCGAGGGGCGCGGCTTCTACCACCGCCGCGTTTCCTGTCAACTCGCTGCGTTGACCGCCGCATTCCGTATTTTCGCGGGCGAGGGACGTTCACTGCGGCACGACCCGCAGACCAAGCGCCCGGTCCGCACCTACAGTGCAGGTTGGCGTGGACGCGGCGGCGAAAGGCCGACGAGGGCCGCGCACCTGTACTCCAGGCCACCATCGAGGCCCCGCCGACGGAAAGCGGCCTGCGCCCCGGCTGAGTATGGGGCGGCGCGGTAAAGTCGGGCCTTACGGCCCTCCCCTCCCCCGGCACAGCTCCATGCGTGTGGCGCTATCGCACTGGGCGCTTGCCTTGGGTGTTGACCTGGAGCCGCTCGTTGGGCCATCCGGGCCTAATTCGAGCAGGGGGCTCCATCCCGCGACAAGCCGGTTCATTCGTCCCCTGTTCATCCGAGCACTCAGTGGCGTTGCCCCCGACCAATCGCTCATGGTTCGTCAGCTGAAACAGCGGGCTGAAACTCCATGGGGAGTGCACCTTCACCGCCGTGTGCGTACGCAGGATGTCGTGGCGAACCAGACGTGGAGCTGCTGGAGGAGCACCTGGGGTGTCCAAGCGCAGGCCACTTCGACACGCGCGCCATTCCAGCAGCGAATCTCGAAGGCGTCCGAGCACCAGCGCAGGTTGCGCTTGAGGGTGGCCACAGTCCTCGGATGGATGCGTGGCGGATTGCCATGTGGAGTGTCAACAGCAGGCCCTGGGCGCGCATCACTCAGGACACCCGCTTGGGCGTCACCCGCAGCAGCCGCTCGGAGGCCATTTGCCGGTTCACCAGGCGCGTGACGACGCGGTAGCCGTAGATGGCCTGCGTTGCGGTGACGGCGTGAATCCTCACTAGCAGGGTCTCGTCTGGGCACTTGAAAGCGGGGGGCAGCGCCGCCGGGGCGCCCCGAAATGGCGTCCTGCACTGGAGAACAAGGTTGCTTCGCGAGCCCCCCAGCGCCTCGGCTACGGCCTTCAACGGAAATCACCTCTTGGAGGCATGCTCGACGGCGAGGTCCGCTTTTCGGAGCGGGCCAACTCCAACGCCTCCTTCAGAATCTCGTTCTCCATCGTCTTCTTGCAGAAGCCGCTCCAGCGCCATCACCTGAGACCGCAGCCGCTTCACATTGAACCCCGGCCCCGCCTCCGTCCGTGTCCACCTCCCCTTCTCCAGCCCGCTGTGCCCAAGCATTTCGGATGAGGCTCCGGACCCACTGTCCGCAATCCGGTGCTCGATGAAGTCGTCTGCGTAGCGTGTGATGATGACATCACCTCGCACATGCATTCTCCTCCACCGTTGGAACCCGAGGTCGAGGACATCGTGGAGGTCGGTGTTCGCCAGCAACGACGACACCGTTGCTCCCTGCGGCGTGCCATCTTCGCTCGCGCGCCACGCCGCCTTCTCCATCACTCCTGCGCCCAGCCACGTCGGGATGAGGCGCAGGCCCCACCTGTCTGCTCCCTGAGCTTCATCAGCCACTCGTGGTCGATGGAGTCGAAAAACCCACGGCGGTCCGCATCGAGCCCCCAGCTCCCCCTCCTTCGTCCAGGTCCGGCCACAGGTGCATTCAACGACTGGTGCTGGCTGCGCCCCGGCCGGCCTCCGTACGAGAAGCCAAGAAAGTCCTCCTCGCAGATGGCGTTCATCACCTCGACGACGCGGCGCTGCAACCGACCGACGGTCGGCGTGCTGAACCGGAGTGGGCACGCGGGTTCTCTCCGGCATGAGACGACCTGGTCCGGATGACTGGAAGCAGTGGGCAGTGGAGTTCGAGTCGAGAGGGCTGCAGCAGAAGGAGTTCGTGGCCAAGCACGGTCTGTCGCTCGGCGCCTTCCAGTATCGGCTCTACTGGAAGGCCCAGCGTCACTCGAAGCAGTCCTCCCCGCAGACCGCCTTTCTGCCGGTGGAAGTGGCCGCGTCGACCGCGTCGCCACCACGCGAAGGCTTCTTGCTCGAACTGGCGCTGCCGCGCGGGCTGTTCTTGCGATCCCCGGTGGACACGGACACCGGCTACCTCGCACACCTGCTCTCGGCGCTTGGCTGATGCTCCTGCTACCGAGGGCCGTGCGCATCCTGCTGGCGCGCCAGCCCGTGGACAGGAGGAAGTCCATCGACGGCCTTGCGGCCATGGTGCGATTGGCGTGGAAGGAAGACCTCTACGCCGGCCACCTCTTCGTCTTCGTCTCGCGTTGGGGCGACCGGCTCAAGATTCTCACCTGGGACTCCGGTGGCATCGTGCTCACCTACAAGCGTCTGGAGAAGGGCCGCTTCAAGCAGCCAGCCATCCGCGAGGACGCGCTGGGGGCGGAACTGGACGCCACGCAGCTTTGTAAGAGCTCGCCGTGCCCCCTTCCAGCGCGTGCGGACCGGGCCGGAGCGCGCCG
>JBKGHI010000505.1:0-2545 GCA_046520405.1 Myxococcus sp. 1LA | reverse complement strand
CGCCGGAGCCGCCACCGACGCCGCTTACCTTCGCGGAGGCGCAGGCGGAGCTGGCGCGCAGCTCGGACCGCGAGGACGTGGCGCGCACGGTGCTGCGCTTCGCGCTGGGCAAGTGGAAGCGGAACCTGCTGCTGTCGGTGCAGGGCAGCCTCGTGACGGGCTGGCACGGCATGGGGACGGGCGTCCGCGACGCGGTGGTGCGCCGCATCGGCGTGCCGCTGCGGGAGCAGAGCACGTTCCGGCTCGTGCGCGACACGCGCTCGCACTACATCGGGCCCGTTCGCCGCGACGCGGCCATGGGCGTGTTCTACAAGCTGCTGGGGGATGGCTTCCCGAAGACGGCCGTCATCCTCCCGCTGCTGGTGCGCGGCAAGGTCGTGCACCTGCTCTACGTGGACAACGGCCCGGACCAGCTCACGCCGCCGGATGTGGGCGAGCTGCTCATCCTCTCGCAGAGCGTGGGTCGCTCGTACGAGGCGATGATGCGGCGCCGCAAGAGCGCGTAGGGCGTCACGCGCTCCCGGCGGAGGGGCTCAGGTGGGCAGCTCCTCCACCTGGAACGTCATGCCCGCGCGGCGCAGCCGCTCCACCAGCTTCATGCCCATGGAGGAGGCCGGAGTGAGCACTCCGCCCTTGGACGGAACGTCGTCGAAGGCGAGGCAGAGCGCGGACTCGGCGAGCATCCGCGACGTGGCCGCGTAGCCCGGGTCTCCCTGCGCCGCCACCTTGCCCTTCAGCTTCACCTGCTTGCCGGTGTTGGTGGCGGTGCCTTCGCCCCGGAGCTGCGCGACGAAGAAGCCCTTCTCCCGGGCCTCGGGGGACGGGCCTTCACCCGGCGCGGGCAGGACCTTCTTCTCCAGCAGCGTGCGCAGGGGCTTCACCTGCATCGCGGCGACCAGTCCACCCAGGCCCGCGGTGACTCCGCCGGCCCGCAGCAGGCCCTTGGGGCCCGGCCGCCGGTAGGCTGGCGACTTCCGTGTGGCGGAAGTTCTCACCCCCAGGGGATGGCCGAGCAGCGCGTTGCTGCGCCGGAGACGCGCGATGTTCCACCGTTGCCATTGAAGAACGGGCCGGTCCACTGGCCCAGCTCCTGGCTGAAGTGGACGCCCAGTTCGTCCTTGGATTCGGGACGCCAGCGGCCGGGGACGGGGTCCAGCGCGTGTGGGTGGGCCATGATTTTCCGCACCGAGCGGTCCTTCGAGGCCTCCTCCAGCGCCTGCACCATGCTGGCCGCCGTGCCACCGCTGGCGCCTCCACGCATGGGGCCCATGTAGAGCCGGACGGCGTCCAAGTGGCCGCCGTGGTGCTCCCGCATGTGGTCCTGCATCATCAACACGCCCAGGTCCGAGGGAATCGAGTCGAAGCCACAGGTGTGGACGATGCGTGCGCCGCTCTTCTGGGCCTGCTCGTGGTGGGCGTCAATCATCCGCCGCATCCACTGCACCTCGCCCGTCAGGTCGCAGTAGCTGACACCGGCGCGGACGCACGCGGCGACCAGCTCGCTGCCGTAGCGCGCGTAGGGCCCCACCGTGGTGCAGACGACGCGGGTGCGAGGAACCAGGGCGTCTAGTGACGCTGCGTCGCGCGCATCCGCGATGAGCAGCGGCAGCTCCGCGAGCGCGGGAGCAATCGCCGCGAGTCCCTGCCGGACCTTCTCCAACTTGCCGCGGTCTCGGCCCGCCAGGGCCCACCTTGCACGGTGGGTGTCCTGGGTCCTTGCGAGATATTCGGCGACCAGGCGCCCGGTGAAGCCGGTGGCGCCCCAGACGATGACGTCGAACTCCGTGGAGGTGGTGCTCATGGGCGCGGGAGTCTGGTCGCGCCTCCGGGCTACCGCAACCGCGGCGTGAAGCGACTGTTCACGCCGCGCAAATCGCCACCCGGTTACTCCTCTTCGGGCTTCTCGAAGTTGACGTCGAAGTTGACGCGCTGGCCGGGCTCCACCTTGAAGGTCTTCTGCCACCGTGAGCCGTTCACGATGACCAGGAGCTGGTGCGTGCCTTCGTACAGGTCCAGCTCCTCGACGGGCGCGGCGCCGATGAGCCGGCCGTCGACCGTGACGATGGCGCCATCGGGCGCGCGCACGTTCGCGAAGCCCTTGTTGAGGAAGATCTGCTGCGACGAACGGCCGCCCGCGGGCACGGTGATGACCCGGGTCGTCTGGATTCCGAGCAGCGGGTTGCTGAGCGTCAGGACGTGCCGGCCCGCGGGGACAGCCGCGGTGACCGGCGTGCGACCCAGGTACTGGCCAGGAATCGAGACCTCCACGCGCGGGTCCACCGTGACATCCAGCGTGCCCATGGGGATGCCAGCGTCCACGGGGGCCGTCACCACGATGACGCCTGCGTCGACGGGCAGGGCGTCGGCGACGCCCGCGTCCTCGAGTTCGGCTTCGATGTTGGAGGGCAGGCGGTTGAGCACGACGGCCGCCGCGCCCACCGTGAGCGCCAGGCCCACGCCCACGAAGGCCATCCACGAGCGAGAGGGTTTCTGCGCGGCGGGGGGGGCCGTGGGGGCACCCGGTGCTGCCTGGGGGCCCGTGACC
>JBKGHI010000504.1:0-2599 GCA_046520405.1 Myxococcus sp. 1LA | reverse complement strand
CGTGAGCGGGCGTACGCGGCGGCGGCGGCGGTGCGCTTCGAGGGCATGCAGTTCCGCCGGGACATCGGCGCGCGAGGGATGAAGGCCGCCCCGTGAACAGCCTTTCGCGCTACCTGCTCCGGGAGCTGCTGGTCCCGCTCGGTGTGTGGGTGGCGTTCATGTTCCTGCTGCTCTTCGTCATGCAGTTCCTGCGGGGCACCGACGTGCTGCTGGGCTCGTCGGTGACGCTGGTGGACCTGGCGCGGCTGCTCGCGTACCTGTCGCCGCACTTCCTGATGATGGCGCTGCCCATCGCCTTCCTGCTGGCCATCCTCCTGGGGCTGGGCCGGCTGGGCGAGGACCGGGAGCTGACCGCGCTCCAGTCGCTGGGCGTGGGCCCCACGCGGCTGGTGGCCGCGCCGATGGGCATCGCGGTGGCGCTCAGCGCGCTGATGCTGGTGATTACGTCCACGGCGCAGCCCTGGGGCCTGGCGGGCCTGAAGGTGCTGGTGAGCGAGGTCATCCGGAAGAACGCCGTGGGCGACGTGAAGTCCGGCGTCTTCTACGAGGACCTCAGCGACCTGACGCTGTACGCGGAGCAGGTGTCCGCCGACGGGAAGTGGACCAACGTGCTCCTGCATGATGACCGGGAGGCGAACTCGCCGCTGCTGGTGCTGGCGCAGCGGGGCCAGGTGGGCACGTCCACCAGCGGCGAGGTGCTGCGCTTCAACCTGGAGGCGGGCGAGGTGCACCGCTCCGCCGGACGCGAGGCGGAGGAGTACAGCGTCATCCGGTTCGAGCAGGCGGAGATCAGCGTGGGCCTGGGCGCGTCCATGGGCAAGCGCAGCCGCTTCTCCTTCTCTCGAGAGGAGCTGACGCCCGCCGAGTTGCTGGAGGCGGCACGCGAGGCGGATGCGCGGGGCGAGGACTCGCGCGTGTACCGGATGGCGCTGCACAGCCGGTTGGGCAGCGCGCTGGCGCCCATTGCCTTCGCGCTGTTGGGCACGCCGCTGGCCATGGGCAGGCGCCAGTCGGGCAAGGCGTGGGGCTACCTGCTGACGCTGGGCGGTTACGTCCTCTACTACCTGCTGAGCCGCGTCTTCGAGCAGATGGGGCAGAAGGGGCAGCTGCCCGTGGGGCTGGCGGGGCAGATGGCCAACCTGGTGTTCATCGCGGTGGGCCTGGTGGCGCTGTACCGGGTGAGCCGCTCGGGGTCGCTCAAATGAGGGCCACGCTCTTCGGCTACGTGCTGCGCACCTACGTGCGCTACGCCCTGGGCATCCTGGCGGGGCTGGTGCTGGTGTTCGTGGTGGTGGACTTCGTGGACCGCGCGAAGCTGTACACGGGCCCGGGCTGGGTGCGGGACGCGGCGGAGCTCTACTTCTACAAGGCGATGATGTCGGTGCAGCAGCTGGGGCCGGCGGCGCTGCTGCTGGCGGCGGGCACCACGGTGTCCGCGCTGCGCAAGCAGGGCGAGGTGACGGCCATCCGGGCGCTGACCTTCGGCCCGTCCGCGCTGTACCTGCCCATCCTGGTGGCGTCGTTCGCGGCCTGCGTGGGGTTGGTGGTCTTCGACGAGCGGGTGGCCACGTACTCCGGCCGGCGCGTGGACGAAATCACCACCCAGCGCTTCAACAAGTGGGGCGACTGGCGCTTCTACTACACGCCCAAGCAGTGGTTCCGGCGCGGGGACAACATCTTCTTCCTCCGGGGCGGCAGCGCGCAGGAGGGCTTCCAGGACGTGTCCGTCTTCACGGTGACGGAGTCGTTCGACCTGCGGCGGCGCCTGGATGCCACCGGCATGTTCCCGGTGGAGGGCATGCGCTGGCGCCTGACGGATGTGGTGGAGCGCACCTTCGATGGTGAAGGCAAGACGTCCGTGCGGCAGCTCCCCGAAGCCGAGTACGAATTGGGCGTGGCCGTCACCGCCTTCCGCATCCGCCCGGGCCGCCCGGAGCAGATGCGCGCCTCCGAGCTGCGGGAGCAGATTGACGCGCGCCGGGACGTGGGCCTTGCGACGAAGCAGTTCGAGCTGGCGCTCCACAACCGCTTCGCCTATCCGATGGCCGCCTTTCCCGCGGCGCTGCTGGGCGTGGGGCTGGCCCTGCGCGCCAACCGGCGCGGGCACCTCACCGCCGCCATCATCGAAGGCCTGCTGACCGCGGTGGCGATGTGGGGGTTGATGATGGTGTGCCGCACCATGGTCCTCACGGAGCGGTTGTCACCCATGGTCGCCGCGTGGACGCCCACCGTGCTGCTGGCGCTCATCGCCGGGGCGGTGTGGTTGCAGCGCGAAGGCCGGCTGCCGCTGCCTCGACGCTCGCTGCTGGTGAGATAGCGTGTCCGCGCTCATGGGAACCGCGTCCGAGCTTCCGCAGGACCTGCGCTGGCGCCGCGCCGTCAACGCCGTGCTCGTGATGTGGACCGTGGGCCTGGTGCTGGCGGAGGTCGTCCTCCAGGTGGCGACGAGCGCGGCGGTGCTGCTGGCGGCGATTCTGCTGGCGCGCCGCCGGCTCCGCCTGGCGCCCGACGTGCGGGCCTATGTCGCGGCCAGCGCGGGGCTGTGCCTGTGGCAGGCGCTGTCGCCCGCCGTGGCGCTGCTGACGGGGGCGGCGAGGGG
>JBKGHI010000503.1:0-2605 GCA_046520405.1 Myxococcus sp. 1LA | reverse complement strand
GCCGTATCCCCTGTGTGCTTGGCAGTCTCAGCCCCGAGGAGGCCACGGCGCTGCTGGAGGCCCGCGCCCGGTCGCTCGCGCGCGAGCCCCGGCCCGACGTGGCGCCCGGCACCCTGCGCGAGGTGGTCCGCTTCAAGGCCGGCGGCCAGCGCTACGCCCTGGAGTCCCGCTTCGTGCTGGAGGTGGCGCGCGCCCCCGAGATGGTGACGCTGCCGGGCGCCCCACCCGCGCTGCGGGGCCTCACGCTGATGCATGGCGAGGTGCTGCCCGTCGTGGAGCTGGCGCCGCTCTTCGGGCGCGCGCCGTCGGAGACGCCGGGGCCGCTGCTCGTCGTGGGAACGACGCGGGCGGAGCTGGGCTTGCGCACCGAGGAAGTCGAGGAAGTCACCGTGCTGGCGGGCAACGAGCTGCTGGCTCCGCCCGCCACCCTGGACGGCGTGGCCGGGCACCTCGTGTCCGCGGCCGACAGGAACGGCGCGCTGGTACTGGAGGGAGAGGCGCTCCTGGGTGACAGTCGCCTCATGTTCGATTTGTCCGACGAAGGAACAGTATGAGCATCGGGAACCGCATCGCACTCGGCTTCGGACTGTCGCTACTGATGTTGCTCATCGTGGCGGGCGTGTCCTTCCAGGGCGCCAACCAGCTCACGACGAGCACGGCGGGCCTGCTGACGGCCCATGAGAACTTCCGCATCATCCGCGAGGTGCGCGCGCTGCTGATGGACGCCGAGTCCGGCCAGCGCGGCTTCATCCTCACCGGAGATGACTCCTACCTGGTGCCCTACCGGGAAGCGACGGCGGCGCTCCAGGCGGACCTGAACCGGCTGCGCGACGCCATGGAGGACCACCCCAACCAGCGGGCACGCCTGAACCGGATAGAGCCCATCGTCACCCAGCGGGTGAACCGGCTGGAGGAAGGCATCCGCATCCGCCGCGAACAGGGCCTGGAGGCCGGCGCGAAGTTCATCCAGACGGGTCAGGGCCGGGAGATCATGCTCCAGCTCAAGCAGGTCATCGACGAGATGCTGGTGGCGGAGCAGGAGCGCTGGGACGAGTACGCCACCGCGGCCCGGGACATGGCCCAGCGCATCCTCTGGGTGCTGGGCATCGGCACGCTGCTGGGCGTGCTCATCGTCGGCGGCGGCAGCTACCTCATCACCCGCGGCATCACCACGCCGCTGCGCGCGCTCATGGTGGGCGCCGAGCAACTGGGCCGCGGGAAGCTGGAGCACCGCATCGAGGTGAAGGGCCAGGACGAAACGGCCCAGTTGGCGCGCGCGTTCAACGAGATGGCGGAGAAGCGCCAGCAGAACGAGCTCCAGTTGGAGAAGGAGTCCGAGCAGCGCGAGCACACGCTCCGCACGGTGGCCGAGTTCGTCAACCAGCTCGCTGGCGCCAGCGCGGAAATCCTCTCCAGCACCACCGAGCAGGTGGCCGGCGCCCAGGAGCAGGGCAGCGCGGTGACGGAGACGGTGAGCACCATCGAGGAAATCACCAAGACGTCCGAGGAGGCCGCCGGCCGCGCCCGCGCGGTGAGCGACTCCGCCCGCCACGCCGAGGAGGTGGGCCGCAGCGGCCGCCGCGCCGTGGAGGAGGCCGTGGGCTCCATGGGCGCGGTGCGCGAACAGGTGGAGTCCATCGCCTCGCGCATCCTGGCCCTGGCCGAGCAGGCCCAGGCCATTGGCGACATCATCACCACCGTCAACGACATCTCCGAGCAGACGCACATGCTGGCGCTCAACGCCTCCATCGAGGCCAGCCGCGCCGGGGAGCACGGCCGCGGCTTCGCGGTGGTGGCCTCCGAGGTGAAGGCCCTGGCGGACCAGTCCAAGAAGGCCACCGGCCAGGTGCGCCAGATTCTGGGGCAAATCCAGAAGGCCACCCACGGCGCGGTGATGACCACCGAGGAGGGCACCAAGAGCGTGGCCACCGCCACCCGCGTGGTGTCCGAGGCGGGCGCCAACATCCAGACGCTGTCGGACCTGCTGGCCCAGGCCTCGCTGACGGCGGCGCAGATTGCCGCCTCCGCCAACCAGCAGGCCACCGGCATCGGGCAGATTCGCCAGGCCATGCATGACGTGAATCAGGCCACGCAGCAGGCCCTCATCTCGTCGCGGCAGACCGAGCGCGCCATGCAGGACCTCAACGGCATGGGCCAGAAGCTCAAGGGGCTGCTGGGAGAGTACGGGCGCTGATGGACCGCGACCGGTTGGCCCAGGCGCTGCTGGCCACGTTCCTGGAGGAACTCGAAGGGCACGTCGTCTCGCTCAACCGCGAGCTGCTGGCCCTGGAGCGCGAGACAGCGCCCGCGCGCATCGCGGAGCTCGTGGCGTCCCTGCTGCGCACGCTGCACAGCGTGAAGGGCGCGGCGCGCGCGGCCAGCGCCACCCTGGTGGAGACGGCCTGCCACCGCATGGAGGAGCTGCTGGAGCGCGTGCGGGACGCGGGCGCCGAGACGCCCGAGGTCTATGAGCTGTGCTTCACCACCGTGGACGCGCTGGACGACGCGGGCCGGCGGCTGGCCGCGCGGCAGGACCTGGCGGGCTCGCCCTGGAGACGCTGCTGCCTCAGTTGGAGCGCGCCGCCAGTCCCCGGGCCCCCGCGCG
>JBKGHI010000502.1:0-2635 GCA_046520405.1 Myxococcus sp. 1LA | reverse complement strand
GTTGCCCGACCATTTCCCTATTCGGCTAACTAATATCCGAACAGGCCCTTACCGCTCATCGCTTCGAAGCCTGCCTCCGGAGCCTGAGCTTCCCGAACTGCGCGACTGGGCGTCGGCGTTGAACCTCCGCCTCCAGGACCTGCGCTCGAAGCCCCCGCTCATGCCTGTTGAAGTCCGGCAGGTGGGCACCGTCCTGAGCCTGCCCGGGCTGCTGCATGAGGACGACAACCCCATCCTCTTCTGGCGCCGCACCCTGCTCTGCGTGCGTCAGGAGGCGTCCGCGAAGCCGCGCATGCGCTGCCTCGATGCGCGAACCAAACGCTGGGGGAAGACGGCACCCTACAAGTCGCCCTTCGGGAAGGGCTCGAAAGTCAGGTTCGATTATCTGGGGGCGGTTGGGTACTACATGACCAAGGTCGTGACGGAGACGTCGGAGACCGACCATGGCGATTGGATTGCTCCCGTCGTGGTCGCGCGAGGCAAAGACGAGCAGTTGGTGGTGCTGTCCGACGAGGCCCCGCGCCAGCACAGCGGGCTGAAGGAGTTCGACCACGCCTCCGGACCAGGCTCACTCCTCGCGGGAGGAAACCGGTACTACTTCTCGGAACCCGATGTGCTCCGGTCCCTGGAGGTCGAAGGGCAGGCCTGGGCGTTCGTCGTGCCTGGCCCCCACGGCGAGGTGCGTTGCGCGGCACACCCGCGGGTGTCACCCAATGGGCGCTGGGCGGCGTGCCCGGTGGGCCAGACGGAAGGCGAGGAATCTTCCCCCCGTTTCGACCTCTTCCTGTTCGAGCTCTCCCCCCGCGCTCAATGAACGGCGGAGACGCCGCTCGGCCTTCGAAGGCTCTCAGGACCGGGGGACTTCGATGGCGCCTTCCGGTTGAGGTGCCGTGCTGTCCTCCGTCCGCGTCGCTGGCGCGAGCAACTGCGCGAGGATGCGCTGGGGATACGGCTCTACGATGCCGAGTGGGTACTCCTCGGGGCCGGTGGGTCGGTGGTAGGTGCCGAAGAGCCAGTCGGTCCAGGGCGCCAGGTTGCCGAAGTTGTGCCGCGTCTGCCGCGCGCGCGCGTGGTGCCAGTGGTGCAGTTCCGGCGCGCCGAAGAGGAAGCCTAGGGGACCCAGCGGCAGCTGGACGTTGGAGTGGATGAAGATGGCCCACATCCCGCGGAAGGTGATGAGCATGGCCAGCGTCGTGAGCGGAAAGCCCATCATCAGCGCGGGGAGGTTCACCGCGATTTGAGTGAGCAAGCCGTCGACAGGGTGTTCGCGGTGCGCGGCCAGCCAGTCGAGGTGCTCCGCGGAGTGGTGGACGGCGTGGAAGCGCCAGAGGAAGTCCACTTGATGAGACAGGCGGTGGAAGCCGTAGACGAGCAGGTCGCCGAGCACCACGGCCTCAAACGCCTGGAGCCACCAGGGCTGCCGGGCGACGGCGGCCTGGAGGCCCGTGAGCACCTCCCCATGACAGAGCGCCCTCACGCTGGTCAGGACGAACAGCGCGAGCGGCGCGAGGACGAGGTACTGCGCGACGAAGTAGGCGAGGTCGGTGCGGAACCCAGGGCGTAGCAGCGGCTGTCCGGGACGCGCGGCCCAGGCCTTCTCCAGCGGCCAGAACATGAGCGCGAGCACCCCGAACGACAGCACCATTCCGCCAATGGCCGTCAGGGTTGTCACGGCGTAGCCACGGTGGCTGCGTCACCGGCATCCGACACCTGCGAGACGCCTGCGTCAGACTTCTTTGCGTCCAAGGCGTCAATCTCGGCAGCGCGGCGCTCGATCGCCTCCTTGGACATGCCAAAGAGCGGGCGCAGCTTGGTGCCGCCGAAAAAGGTCGCCGCTCCCGTTACCACCACCACTGCGAGTCCGATGACCGCGATGACAATCGACACCGGTCCCAGGACCTTGCCTCTCTGAGATTGCATGGATGTCTCTGCTCCCGTTGGCCGGGAAGAGTACACGACGCGTGTCGCTTCGGTCGTGTGGGCAGGGCCCACGCGGTTTCCTCGTAAAGTGATATTTCCTGATTCCTGGGAAACCCCCTGGCCAGGAGTTCATACCGATGCAAGCGCAACAGCCTTCGCCGCAGGAAGCCATGCTGCAGATGTTCACGGCCTACTGGCTTCCGCAGGCGCTCCACACGGTGGCAAAGCTGCGCATTCCGGACCGGTTGATGGACGGTCCTCGAACCGCGGCCGAGCTGGCCCGCGACACGGAGATGCACGAGGACTCCTTGCGCCGCGTCCTGCGGGCGCTCTCCAGCGTGGGGGTGTTCTCCGAGACGGAAGACGGTCGCTTTGGGTTGACGCCGCTGTCCCAGACGATTCGCTCGGACCAGCCCGATTCGCTGTGGGGCTATCTGATGCTGGTGAACTCCGACTGGTTCTGGCGGACCTGGGAGCAACTGCCGCATGCCGTCAGGTCGGGGCAGCCCGGGTTCGAGCAGGCCCATGGACAGTCCTTCTTCGAGTTCCTGTCCAGCCGCCCGGGTGCAGGGGAGACCTTCAACAAGGCGATGACGTCGTTCTCCGCCATCAGCGGCTCCCACATCGTGGCGGAGCGCTATGACTTCTCGAAGGTGAAGAGTAAGAGCTCGCCGTGCCCCCTTCCAGCGCGTGCGGACCGGGCCGGAGCACGCCG
>JBKGHI010000501.1:0-2651 GCA_046520405.1 Myxococcus sp. 1LA | reverse complement strand
CGAAGCCGGCCCGGTGGGCGACGAGCCCGGGGACTACGCGGGCGCGCTGGTGGTGGGAGACGCGCGGTTGCTCGCCCTGCCGGTGCGCAGCTTCGTGGGCACCTTCGCGCTGGTGACCTCGCCCCTGCTGCTCGCGCTCGCGCGGCGGGACCTGGGCGGGGAGGCGAGCGCCTGGCCGAAGGTGGAGCCCCTGGCCCAACGCCGCGCGCGGGTGGCCTCCGTGAAGGCCAGCGCCGTCGTGTCCGGCGCCGGCACGGCGGAGCCTCGCGTGTACCTGGAGGACCTGGACCTGCCGGTGTCTCCGGAGGACGACGCGGCCCTGGACACCTGGGCCCAGGGACTGGCCGGGATGCTGCCGGAGGAGACCGAGCGCGCGCTGCTGACGAAGCGGCTGGTGCTGGTGGACGACGAGACGATGTCCTTCCTGTGGGAGACGGCCACGCAGGTGGACACGCGCGTGAGCATCTGCCCGGTTACGGGCACCGCGGCGAAGGGGCAGCTCTGGACGGAGGAGAGCCTGCCCGCGGAGACGCTGCTCGTGGGGGTGATGGGGGCCACCGGCAGCTTCAACCCGGCGCCGCGCAAGCTGTCGGCGGACGCGGTGCTGGACGCGGCGCTCGGCGGTGAGGGCACGGTGCTCCAACTGGGAGGCAAGGCCACCGTGGGGCGCGGGCGCTGCCGGCTGCTGACGTGGCGCGCTCCGGATGCGCGAGGTGGGCGATGACGGGGCAGACGCGGGAGCAGCAGCGCGCGCTCGATGCGTATGAGCGGGTGCGGAAGGTCACGGACCCGGCGCTGCGCGCGGACTACAAGCCCCGGGTGAATGGCCTGGGCGCGGCGGTGCTGCGCGACGGGCTGGCGGCGGCGCTCGCCTTCCTGGAGCGGGACGTTGGACGCAGCGCGGCCGCCGCGCGCTTGCTGGAGGACCTGGAGTGGTGTCTGGCGCGGGCTCGGCTCCCGGGGCTGTCCGCGCGAGACCTGAAGGAGAAGAAGGGCTTGCCGGGCGCGGTGCGCGAGCTGGAGCTGGACGCGTACATGCTGGCCACGCGCGAGTCGCTCCGGCTGCTGGTGTGGTTCCGCCGCGCGGTGCAGGCCACCTTCCCCGCGGAGGAGCGCGCCGATGCGTAAGGCCCTGTTGCGGGTGGCGGGGACCCTGCCGAAGAGCGCACACGCGGGGCTCGTGTACGAGCGCTATGCCCCGGAGAAGCAGCACGATGGCCCGGAGGACCTCTGGGAAAAATGGCTGTCCCGCCTGGAGGCGCACCCCGAGCCGGACGACTACGCGGAGGCGTTCAAGCGCTGGGAGGACGCGCTCCGGCAGTCCTACACCGCGAGCTTCACGGCGCGGGCGGTGAGCCGTCTGCTGGTGGGGCACGGCAACGCGTCACCCACCGAGGTGGGGCTGACGCTGCACCATACGTGGGGCGTGCCCATGGTGCCGGGCTCGTCGCTGAAGGGCGTGCTCGCGGGCTACCTGCGCGCGGTGTACGGCGACGGCGCAGAGGAGGAGCGCCGGAGGCTCTTCGGTGTGCCAGGAGAGGATGGCGCGCCGGAGCAGGCGCACAGGGGCGAGGTCATCTTCCACGACGCGCAATGGGTGCCGTGCGCGCGCGCCAATGGGGGGGCCGGTGCGCGTTCGTTCCTGGCTCGGGACGTGCTCACGGTGCATCATTCGGATTGGTACGGCGGCAAGACAGACTGGCCGAGCGACTACGAGTCACCCAACCCCGTGGCCTTCTTGTCGGTGCGCCCCGGGGGGCGGTTCCTCGTGGCGCTGAGCCTGGCGCCGGGCACGGAGGCGGACCCGCAGGCGGAGGAGTTCCTGGCGTGGACCGCCCGGCGGTTGGACGAGGCGCTGCGCCACTGGGGCGTGGGCGGCAAGACGGCGGCGGGGTACGGCAGGCTCGAGCGGGAGGGGCCCTGCGCCATCCAACGGCCCCGGCTTCCCGTGCGTGCATCACCGGTGCTGACGGAGTTCCTGGCGTGGGTGGTGGCTCGGCGCGCTGACAAGCTGGAGCAGAAGCAGGTGCTGTCTTTGTTTGAGCTGGAGTGGCTGCCGCGGCTGGTGTCCCTGTCGCCCGAGGCTCGCGAGGCGGGGGCCCGGGCGTTGCGGACGCTCGTCAAGAGCCCCAAGCTTGAAGCGCGGAGGGAGGCGCTGCTCGCGCGGATGGGTGATGAGGTTGTGGGTTGAGTAACATTCAAGCACCTCGCCGTGGCGGCGGCCCGCGACGGCGAAACGGGCGAAATCCCCTGTGAGTTCATGGGGTTGGGGCTCTTTGACAGGTGAGTAGGTGCATGATCGATGAAAAGCCGAGTGGATTCATGGGGTTGGCGATTCTGGGTAGGGTCTGGAGCTGCCAACCTGGGGGAGGGAGGGGGAGGTGCTTGAAAATGGGGTTGTAAGGTGCCGGAATTACTGGGAGATTCAGGCGGGCTGTCCCGCTCGCCGTGATGCCGGAAGGCGTTGAGCACGCGCCCAGCCCGGGGCCCTCCAGGGTCACCACCAGGTCCCGCTCGCCGTGATGCCGGAAGGCGTTGAGCACCAACCTGCGAGTGTTCGACGACTACAGCACCGGAGAGAGGTCCCGCTCGCCGTGATGCCGGAAGGCGTTGAGCACTCCTGTACCGACGAGAAACCCTGCAAAAACCCG
>JBKGHI010000500.1:0-2662 GCA_046520405.1 Myxococcus sp. 1LA | reverse complement strand
TCCCCGCGACATGCACCTCGATGCCGTCCGGCAGGCCGTCGCCGTCCGTGTCGGGGTTGTTCGGGTCGGTGCCCAGCGCAATCTCCTCGGCGTCCGAGAGGCCGTCGCCGTCCGTGTCGACCGCCACCGTCCAGGTGTAGGTGGCCGGCGTGTCGTCCAAGTTGCCCGCCGCGTCGATGGCGCGGACGCTCAGCGTGTGGCTGCCCTGCGCCAGGCCGGTGAAGGTCACCGGGTCCGTGCACGCCACATACGCGGCGCCATCCAGGCTGCACTCGTACGTCACCGGAGACTCGTCCGAGTCGAAGTCGAACGTCGCGGTGCTGGGCGCGTCCGACAGCGGCGGGCCCGAGATGATGAGGGTGTCCGGCGCGGACGTGTCCACCGTCCAGGTGTAGCTGCCGGCGTCGGGTCCACGTTGCCGTCCGCATCCACCGCGCGAACCGCCAGGGTGTGCTCGCCATCATCCAGCCCCGTGAAGGTGACGGGGTCGGTGCACGCAGTGAAGGCCGCGCCGTCCAGGCTGCACTCATACGTCACCGGGGACTCGTCCGAGTCGAAGTCGAACGTCGCCGAGTCGCTGTTGGAGAGCGCGGGCGGCGTCGAGACGAAGGTCGTGTTCGGCGGCTCCGCGTCCACGATGAACGTGTGCGTTACCGTCGTGCCGGTGTTGCCCGCCTCGTCCGTCGCCGTGACGGACACCGTGTGGGGGCCCTCCGACAGCGTGTCGCTCACGGGGAGCGACCAGTTGCCGGACGGGTCGGCCTCCGCCGTGCCCACCGTGACGCCATCCACCACCACCGTCACCGTGCTGCCCGGCTCGGACGTACCGGTGTACGTCACCACTGGCACATCGAGCACCGCGTTGTTCGCGGGCGTGGTGATGACCACCACGGGCGGCGTCGCATCCACCGTCCAGGTGTGCTCGGCGGGCGTCGGGTCCACGTTGCCCGCCGCGTCCACCGCGCGCACCGCCAGCGTGTAGTCACCGTCCGGCAGCGGGCCGAACTGCGCCTGCGCCGGGCACGCCGTGAAGGGCGCGCCGTTCAGCGAGCACTCGTACGTCACCGGCGACTCGTTCGACGAGAAGACGAAGTCCGCGGTGGCCGCGTTCGTCAGCACCGGCGGCCCGCTGTCAATGGCGGTATCCGGCGCCGTCGTATCCACCGTGAAGGTCGAGCTGGTCGGAGCGCTGGTGTTGCCCGCCGCGTCCGTGGCCGTGACAACGGCCGTGTACGGGCCGTCCGGCAGCGTCAGCGGCGGCGTGAAGGTCCAGTTGCCGCTGCCATCCACGGGAATGGGGCCGTAGGACACCCCATCCAGCACCAACGTGACGGACTCGGCGCCATCCGCCGTGCCGGTGATGGTCACCACGCCGTCATCCAGCACCGCGCCGTTCGCGGGCGAGGTGATGAGCGGCGCCACCGGCGGCGTCTGGTCCACCGTCCAGGTGTGCTCGGCGGGCGTCGGGTCCACGTTGCCCGCCGCGTCCACCGCGCGCACCAGGAGCGTGTGCGCCCCTTCCACGAAGCCCTCGAACGTCACCGTCTCCGTGCAAGGCACGTAGGCCGCGCCGTCCAGGCTGCACTCGTAGGTGGAGCCCGGCTCGGAGGCCGCGAACTCGAACGAGGCCGACGTCGACGAGGTCGGCGACGGCGGGCCGCTCACGACGAGCGTGTCCGGCGCCACCGTGTCCACCGTCCACGCGTACTGCGCGGGCGTCGGGTCCACATTGCCCGCCGCGTCCACCGCGCGCACCAGGAGCAGGTGGTCCCCATCCGCCAGGGCGGTGAACGTCACCGGGTCCGTGCAGGCCACGTAGGCGCCGCCATCCAGGCTGCACTCGTAGGCCACGCCGCCGTCCGAGCTGAAGTCGAAGGTGGCGGTGGTGTCTCGCGTCAGCAGCGCCGGACCGGACTCGATGAACGTGTCAGGAGCCGTCAGGTCGACGATGAAGGTGCTCGTCACCGGGCCCGCGGAGTTGCCCGCCGGGTCGACGCTGGTGATGCTCACCGTCTGCGGGCCCTCGTCGAGAGGCTCCGGCACGTCGAAGGTCCAGTTGCCGTCCTCATCGACCAGGACGGGGCCGTAGGTGGCGCCACCCACGTCAATGTAGATGCTGCTGCCCGGCTCACCCGTTCCCGTCAGCGTCGGCGTCGTGGTGGCGACCTCCTCCTGGTCCGCGGGCGAGTCGATGGTCGGCAGCGTGGGCGGAGTGAGGTCCACCGTCCACGCGTACGTCGCGGGCGACGAATCCACGTTGCCGGCGGCATCCACCGCGCGCACCGCCAGCGTGTGTTCGCCCTCGGGCAGGGCCGTGAACGTCTCCGGGTCGTGCACGCCGTGGAGGGCGCGCCGTTCAGCGAGCACTGGTACGTCACCGGGCTCTCGTTCGAGCTGAAGTCGAACGTCGCGGTGGTGGCGTTCGTCACCGCCGCAGGGCCGCTCACGATGGTGGTCTCCGGCGCGGTGGCGTCCACCGTCCACGTCCGGGTGGCGGGCGTCGGGTCCACGTTGCCCGCCGCGTCCACCGCGCGCACCGCCAGGGTGTGCTCGCCGTCATCCAGCCCCGTGTACGGTTGAGGGTCCGTGCAGGGCACGAACGGCCCACCATCCAGCGAGCACTGGTACGTCACCGGGCTCTCGTTCGAGCTGAAGTCGAACG